>CAZUAS010000028.1:8031-30829 GCA_964618515.1 uncultured Ignavibacteriales bacterium
TTATAACCTTCGAAGGTATCGACGGCTGTGTTAAAACCACGCAGATGGAACTGGCTTTCGAATATCTCACTGCTTCCGGGTTTACTGTATCTAAATTTCGTGAGCCGGGGTCAACGCGGGTCGCCGAAAAAATAAGGGAAATTCTCCTGCATAAGGAAAACTCCCTCTCAGACATCACCGAACTTTTACTCTACGAAGCCGCCCGGACGGAAATTACGGAAAAGGAAATCCGACCCGCCTTAAAAAAAGGTCATACCGTCCTGTGCGACCGTTTCTACGACAGCACTACGGCTTATCAGGGTTACGGTCGCGGGCTTGATATCAAACTGGTAAAAAAAATGCACCGGGTAGCGGTAGGCACTTTAACTCCCGACCTTACCTTTCTTTTCGACCTGGACCTTAAAACCGCCCTGTCCCGGCGCGGTAAAAGCCCGGACCGCCTGGAATCACAGCCGAAAGCGTTCTTCGAACGGGTGCGGCAGGGTTTTCTCAAAATTGCCGCGCAAGAACGTCAACGGATTGTGGTTATCGATGCCGCCGGGTCAGTCGAAGACGTTTTCAAAAAAGTCGAACAGCATCTTGTCAGGCGACTGGGATTACAATGAGGCAATTTCCCCTTTTCGACCGTCGTTCGATTGTCCTCTCAGCCCTTTTCATGTTCCTGATTATTCTTATATCCGGCTCGGCGGGCGTGTACATCCTCTCCGACAAATCCTTACAGGAAGCCTTTTATTTTATCAATTTCGCCTTCAGACTGGAAGAATATTACCCCGGCCGGCTGGACTGGGAGCGAATGCTCGCCTCAGCTCGCAACGCCATGTTCGACCAGCTTGACCGTTACAGCGGTTATATGGAACCCCGGCAATTTGAACAGCTTGATGAGGAACTTGGGGGAAGCTACGGTGGGATCGGGGTTACAGTGGTGGACCATGAGCAGGGCTTGCTGATTATGTCCGTCCGTGAAAACGGTCCGGCGGCGGAAGTCGGCCTGTTAAGCGGCGATGTCATAATCGCCACCGACGATATCAACCTGGCGGGTATGAATTCCGACAGGGCGACCCGGTTACTACGCGGCAAAGAGGGCACCAGGGTTAAAGTTGCCGTATTCCGGCCGGAGTTGAATGACACCCTGACTGTAACCATTACCCGCCGCCAGATGGATTTGCTGCACGTTCCCTTTGCCGGTTTTACTCCCGACAGTATGCTTTATATCCGGGTGCTGGATTTCGAAGCCGGCACGACCAGAGATATTAAAAACGCCCTCGATTCCCTGCTTGGGCGCAAGGACATGCGTCCCCGGGGGATAATTTTGGATTTAAAAGGCAACCCGGGTGGATTGTTCAACGAGGCTTATCATACCGCCAACCTTTTTCTTGATAAGGGCCGGTTTATTGTCGGCACCAAGGGCCGCTCGCGCTGGAAAGAAGAAAAGCATTATTCCTCGGGACGGGATATAACAGGGGGGTTGCCCCTGGCGGTCATTATTGACGGCGGTTCAGCCTCTTCGGCCGAGATTGTCTCCGGCGCGCTCAGACAGCTGAAACGGGCTGTGCTAATCGGGGATACAACTTTCGGCAAAGGTCTGGTACAGGGCTTTACCCGTTTTCCCGACGGCAGCGGCCTGCGCCTGACAATATCCCGCTATTACCTTGAGGGCAACGTGTACCTGAATGAATTCGACACCGCCCTGAACGAGGTTGGCCGGGGCCTGCCCCCGGACTACTACTTCCCCTTTACCGAACGTAACCTCTTCTGCCGGCAACTGGAAAATTCCCTGATGCTCCAGCAGTTCGCCAACCTTCACCAGGAAGAAATCATCATGCAATCGGAAAATTTTGAACTGGACGACCACTGGGTTAGCAGATTTGAGGAATATGTCAAAAAGAACAACTTCAATTTCGTCTCTCCTCGAACCCAGATAGCCGAGCTTCTGCTTGATTTAAGCCACCTTGAGGTAAAATCGCCTGAAATAAGACAAAAAGCTTTCCAGATATTAAAGTTATCCCAGGAAAGTGATAAGCAGCAATTTTCCGTATATGGCTCATATATCAAAATACGCCTGAGACAGCTTGCCTACGAAAGAAAATTCGGAATTTATCGCACTTATGCCGATGTTATCGTCCGCAGCCGCCCCGATATCCACCTGTCGGCACAAATACTGAAAGAAAAAAGATAATGACGACTTTTACCTTTATCCAATATTTGAGCACTGTTCATGAAAAGCGCCCAATAATAGTTCCGAACATAAGAGCCAGTAAAGCTCTTTTCCGGAAAGCGACTTCCAACTATTTCCCCTTTTCCCTTGAATATTTATTTTGTTTTTTTAATTTATCGGTTGTGAAAATGCATACACTTTGATGTGTTGTTTTAACGCCACAGAAAAAAGTTAATTCAGGTTATGACTGACAGGACCCTGCTGATTTTTTGTGATTTCGACGGTACCATCGCCAAAAAGGATATCGGCTATAATTTTTTTTACCATTTTTCCGAAGGTAAGAATATGGAGTTGATACCCCATTGGAAAAACGGACAGCTAAGCAGCCGGGATTGTCTTTTGCAGGAAGCCGCCATGGTCAAAGCCACTCCGGAAGATATCTATAACTACCTGGACCGGTTCGAAATCGACCCGGGTTTTCCGGATTTCGCGAATTTATGCCAGAAAAACGACATCCAGCCGATTATCTTATCGGACGGTTTTGATTTTTATATTCGTTATTTCCTGAAAAAATACCGCCTGAATCATCTGCCTTTGTACTGTAATATCGGCCGTTTGGAAAATAAGAGAATAAAAGTAGAATTTCCCTACGAAAATCACACCTGTACCCGTTGCGGTAACTGCAAAGGGGAAAGAATGGCTGAAATCCGCAGCCGTATGACCACTCCTTTTAAGACTGTTTTTATCGGCGACGGTTATTCCGATACCTGTGCCGTAACGGAGGCGGATATCCTTTATGCCAAAAAAGATTTAGAACAATATTGCCTTGTAAATAATATTTCTTATAATAAATATAGTGACTTTTACGATGTGGCCCGGCATTTAATCGATGAAGGGCACTTAAAAGCATAACCCCTAAAACAAAAATGGTGTTGTGGTGAAAGCAATAATAATGGCCGGCGGTTTCGGAACCAGGTTGAGACCTCTGAGCATAAATATTCCCAAACCGATGGTTCCGGTGGGCAACCTGCCGATAATGGAACATGTCATTTCTCTGTTAAAAAAGAACGGTATAACCGATATAACCGCGCTTTTATATTTTCAGGCTGACGATATAAAAAACTATTTCAAAGATGGCGGAGCTTTCGGCGTCAAGATGAAATATATAAAACCCGATGCCGATTACGGCACGGCCGGCGCGGTCCGGGTCGCCATGGAAAATACCGAGGAATCAATTATTGTCATTTCCGGCGACCTGATTACGGATTTTAACCTTACGGAGGCGATAAAATGGCACCGGGAGAAAAAATCCGAGGCGACTATTCTGCTTACGCGCATTGAAGACCCGCTCCCCTATGGTATTGTCATTACCGACCCCGAGGGACGCATTGTCCGATTCCTGGAAAAACCGTCCTGGGGCGAGGCTTTCTCCGATACTATCAATACCGGCATTTATCTGCTGGAGCCTGACGCTTTTAACCTTATCCCCCTTAAAAAAAATTATGACTTCTCCCAGAATCTCTACCCCCTGATGCTTTCGAAAAAAATGAAACTGTACGGGAAAATAATGGACGGTTACTGGAAAGATATCGGCAACATCAACGAGTACCACAAAGTGCACTATGATCTGTTCTCCGGGGTATTGAAACTCGATTTGAAAACCGAAGAAATCAACCATCCCGACGGGATTTTATATAAAGGCGCCAATGTTCAGATTGATGAAGGCGTGGAGTTTTCCGGTATGGTCATTTTGGGCAACGATACCGTTATCGGCGCCAACACCAAACTGTTCAATTGTGCCGTCGGTCATCGCACTAGGATAAACCGGGGTTGCGAATTGAAAAACAGTGTCATTTGGAACGATGATTATATCGGCAGCGAAACCGTCATGGACAATGCCATCGTCTGCAGTAACTCCAAACTGGGACAGAACGTAAAACTCCTGGACAATGTTATCGTTTCGGATGACTGCACTATCGGTGATTCCGCCACCGTGCGGGCGAACTGTAAAATCTGGCCAAACAAGACTGTCGAAGAAGGGGCGATTGTGGCCACCTCGGTGGTCTGGGGAGAAAAATGGAATCGGGAATTGTTTACCGACTCGAAGGTTACCGGTCTGGCTCAGACGGAAATCACTCCCGAAATGGCGGTCCGGCTTGGAGCCGCCCTCGGCGCCACTTTAGGTATGGGCACCGAAGTCGTGACCAGCCGTGACGCTTCCGACATCTCCCGTCTTCTGCGCCGAAGTCTCTTAAGCGGAATTCTCTCCGCCGGGGTCAACGTTTCCGACCTGGAAACCATGCCGATTCCGGTTGTACGTTACCAGCTCAGCAAAGGTAAATTTGACGCCGGCATCTATGTCCGGCATAATCCCGACGACTACCGTCAGATTGACATTATCCTTTTCGACGGGTCCGGCCTGGATATGCCCAACGCCAAGTTAAAGAAAATTGAACGCAACTATTTCGGGGAATATTTCGAACGCGCCCCCCTGGATAAAATCGGTCATCTGGAATACACCCGGGGCGTTCTCTATGACTACCGCAACGACTTCATCACCGGAGTTGACGTAAACCTGATTCGAAATGCCGGTTTTAAGGTGGTGGTGGACCATTCCAACGGTTCCTCGAGCCAGATTTTCCCGACTCTTTTCAGCCAGCTGGGCGTGACCACAACCGAGCTTAACGCCAATCTTAATCCCCGCAAATTTTCGAGTACCCCCGAGGAAAACGCCCAGGCCATAGTCCAGCTGTCGGCCATTGTTTCTTCGCTCAAAGCCGATATCGGTTTTCTTCTTAATTCAGCGGCTGAAAAACTAACGGTGGTTGATGAAAACGGTAAACCCATCGACAATCAGCTTCTTTTATTAACTGTCACTGATTTGTATCTGCAAACGCACCGCCCGCAAAAAATCGCCGTTCCGATAGGCGCCTCGATGGGTATCGATGAACTCGCCCAGGCTCATGGCGCCGAGGTAATCCGCGTGGTCAACGACCACCGCGGCATGATGGAAGCTAAAATGAAATTCGGGGTCGATTTTGTCGGCGGCACCCGGGGTGGTTTTATTTTCCCCGGTTTCCAGCTGGGAGCCGACGCCATTTATGCCAGCGTCAAAATCCTCGAAATGATGGCTCAGACCAAGTTACATCTCGGCCAGATTCGCAAACAACATGAGCACTATGTCCGTGAAACGGTATCGATCCCCTGTCCCTGGTCTCGTAAAGGACTTGTAATGCGAAAAATTATTACCGAAACCGACGACAAAAAACGACAGCTTATCGACGGTATCCGCATTTTTGAAAATAACGGCTGGGTTCTTATCGCCCCCGACCGGATGAAGGCTTCCTTCAATATTTTGGCCGAGTCGCGCTCCAAAAAAGATACGGCTCAACTGATTAATAGATACCGGGCATATGTCGAGGAATGTCAGGACAATTAGAATCTTTTTTTCGTTAAAATAACCAAAGCCGGCTAAAATTAAACCGCCGACCCGGGGAGGTCGGCGGTCAAGAATGATAGGTTGGGAATTATAGTTTTATCTGAAACTCATCTCTTTATTCATCTGCTTTTTTATACGAAAACCCCGGAAAAGAGTTTCATTTATATTCCTGTAAAAAATCTATCTTTTTCCAAATTTTCTTGTCCCTTGCAAATATTTTAAATTATTATTATAATTTCGTCTTTATTTATTAAGATTAAACGCCTTTCGGGATTAAGTTGATCCAAAATGAGGTAACTATATGGACTATAAAACTAGAACTAAAATTGCCAGAATTCTGATAGAGGGTGCAATTGCCGTTGATACCGAGGTAATCATATTAGGTTGGGTCAGAACTGTCCGGATAAGCAAAAATGTCGCTTTTGTCGAGGTTAATGACGGCTCCTGCATGAAAAACATACAGGGTGTAATAGAAAATCCCGAAAATCTCCCCATTCTGGATAAAATTACCACCGGGGCCGCCGTCCGCATGAAGGGTAAATTAATCGAATCGAAGGGAAAGGGTCAAAAATACGAAATAACGGTTCATTCACTGGATCTGGTCGGAGCGGCCGACAGCACCTATCCGATTCAAACCAAAAGGCATACTTATGAGTTTTTGCGCGAAATAGCCCACCTTCGCCCCCGCACCAACACTTTCGGAGCCGTCAACCGCCTGCGGTCCAAAATCGCTTTTGCCATACACAAGTATTACCAGGAACGAGGCTTTTACTATATTCAAACCCCCCTTATTTCCGCTTCCGATTGTGAAGGCGCCGGCGACCTGTTCCGGGTAACCACTTTTGACCTTGATAACATTCCCCGCAAAGAAGGTGTGGTTGACTGGCATGCCGACTTCTTCGGAGACGAAACTTACCTGACAGTTTCCGGCCAGCTCGAAGGCGAGGTGCTGGCTACCGCTTTGGGAGATATCTATACTTTCGGTCCCACTTTCCGGGCGGAAAATTCGAACACCAGCCGTCATGCCTCCGAGTTCTGGATGATTGAGCCGGAAATGGCCTGGGCGGAGCTGGATGATAATATGGACCTGGCCGAAGATTTCCTGAAATATCTCTTTCGTTACGCCCTGACGGAATGCGCCGATGACATGGAGTTTTTCGGCCAGTGGATCGACAAGGACCTGCACCGCACCCTGGAAAGTGTCGTTAACTCCGAATTTGAACGCTGTTCCTATACCGAAGCTGTAAAAATACTTGAAAAAGCCGCCCAGAAATTCGAATTCCCTATCAGGTGGGGTCTTGACCTGCAATCGGAACATGAACGCTACCTGACGGAAAAAACTTTCAAAAAACCTGTAATCGTCTTTGACTACCCCGAAGCTATCAAATCTTTTTACATGCGTGTAAATGACGATGGCCGGACAGTGCGGGGAATGGATGTCCTGGTGCCGAAAGTGGGTGAAATTATCGGCGGCTCACAGCGTGAGGAACGCTATGACGTGCTTAAAGACCGCATGGTCAAAAAAGGCATTAAAAATCTCGAAAATTACTTCTGGTATCTGGATATCCGCCGCTGGGGGTCGGTCCCCCATTCCGGATTCGGGCTGGGCTTTGACCGTGCCTTAATGTATATGACCGGTATGACCAATATCCGCGATATCCAGACTTTCCCCCGCGTGCCCAACTGGGCAAAATTCTGAGAGTTACATTTTATACCTCTGTTAATTTCACTCCCTGCTGACCGGATACAATACTGACCGTTTATTAATTCATAAGTCTTTTGTCGGCAAAAGTTGTTGGAGAAAAACAAAATAAAGACGCCCCGAACCGGGGGGGAGGGGAACGGAACGGGGCGCATAAGACGGCATTGTTGTAGATCATATGCTCGTTGATCCAGCCGCCTGTATATATCTAACTATTACTCGGACAATATTGTTTCCTGATAAATAATATTTTTTTACGCTTTTCTTGTGATATAATTCCCCGTTAGATAAAATATATTTTTAAACCCATTTTTTAATAATTTATGATTATTTATTTATTAATCAAGCTTTTTATGGAAATTATTTCCGTATTTTAAAAAAATTCATTTTTTATTTAAAAAAATATGAAATTAAAAAGCCCTTATTTTTATAAAAAAATTAAGTTGTTACCAAGTTTGAACTTACCACCCTTTTTGGAGTATAACAATAATATTAAGTTAAATCAGGGTGTCTTTTTGTCGATATTTAAAGTATGAAAATACATCTATTCTTAAAAAAATATCTTTTTTTATGGCCTTTAGTAATTCTTCTGCTGGCCCATGGTTGTAATGAAAGGTCAACCAATCCCGGACTTCTCGCAGACTATCAACTGAACGGTGCATTAATTGTTGACGAAAATGTTGATTCCGCTGTAGTCGTAATTGACTTAAAACGCAATGATTCCATTGTTACTGATGCCGATATCACTTTCAACAATGATACCATGATTTTTAACGCCTTAAGTTTCGGTATTGATTATGTTTACTCTCTGGTGAAAAGCTCGCTGACCGGGTACCTTCTGTCCACCCCGAAAATAGCCATCAGAGATTCCGGTTATTTCCATGATACCGTCACAGTTGTTGTGGCGGATTCTTTTTCAATTTTAACCATTGAACCACCAAACCGGCTGCTTCCGGGCGGTGGGTCAGTGGCGGTTCAATGGAGTGGTTCTTCCAACGCCGACGGCTACATCCTGGCTGCGGTTCTCAGGGATTCAGCTTACACCGGTAAAGGTTACAGCGCTTACTCGACCTCGATGAACACCGCGGATAATATTCCCACGGTTGCTTTTACAGATGGCATCAACACCGTCTTTGGCTGGTATTATATCTATGTTTATGCATATACCGGTTCACCCGGATATAATGTCACGAAAGATATCCTGCCGGTTCCCCTGCCCGGTCAATTAACGGAAAATATAAATGTTCCGGACTTGAAAGGCCGTTTTGGTTCAGTCATTATTGCCGCACGGGATTCGGTACAGGTTTATGCGGCGGCCAAATAATAAATAAACGAAACGGAATAATCGACAGGCGGCTCCTTAGGTGGCGCCTGTTTTTTTTATTGCTCCAGCTTAAAAAGGCGACTAATTTCGCTATATGAAAGACTACAAGGATTTAATTACTCACCTCAGACAACTCGACACGGAGCAGGTTAACCCCGATACGGTTGACCTTGATAGTCTTTCAGCCATTGAGATTGTCAGGAAAATAAATAACGAAGACCGGAAGGTGGCTGACATAGTGGCCGGGGCAATACCCGAAATTGCCCGAGCCGCGGAAATCTTCGCCGCTACCCTGCGCCGCGGCGGACGGGTTTTTTACATCGGCGCCGGTACCTCCGGACGCCTGGGTGTCCTTGACGCCGCCGAATGTCCGCCGACTTTCGGCACCGACCCCGCGCAGATAGTCGGCTTGATTTCCGGCGGCCATGAGACGCTCGTCCTTTCCCGCGAAGGCGCCGAGGACAACCGGTCAGCGGCAGTCGAGGATTTGATGCAAGCTCGAGCCACCCGCGATGATTTCGTTATCGGGCTTGCCGCCTCCAAACGCACTCCCTATACCATCGCCGGTCTCGAGTATGCCCGCCAGCTGGGCTGTCGTACCGCCTTTATAATCTGTAATCCACGTACCGATTTAAAAATAGAGGTCGATATTTTAATCGAACTGCCCGTGGGACCCGAAGTCATCACCGGCTCGACCCGGATGAAATCCGCCACCGCTCAGAAGATGACCCTGAATATGATTTCCACAACCGCTATGGTTCTGCTGGGCAAGACCTTCGGTAATCTGATGGTGGACCTTCAGGCTCGCTCCGAAAAACTGGCCGCCCGGTCACGAAAAATACTCATGGAACTTCTGGAAGTCTCCCTGGAAGACGCCGATGAGCTTTTAAGGCGAGCCGACGGTTCGGTCAAGCTGGCTATCGTAATACATCAATTCAAATGCACCAAAGAGGAAGCCCGGAAAAAATTAGAACTTTCCGGGGGGTTTATCCGCCGCATTCCATCCTGATCAGTTTTTTTACCATAATCCTTGTCCCTTTTGGGTCATTTTTCAAAAGGTGTACCATAAGGTACATTCCACTGCCCCACAAAAAACACCCGCCAGCATATAACAGTTTAAATCATAATGACTTATTTCAGCCCTACCAGACTGGCACGGGAGTTGATTATACTTTGTTTAAACCTGATAATGAATTTAATTTTATGAATGAAAGGAGAAATAAGCGATGCTTCGAAAACTGTTCCTTCCTCTCTTGACGCTCTCACTTCTTATGTGGACCGTGGGTTGCTCCGACAATCCCTCAACCCCGGAAATTAATACTGAAACACCAAACCTTAACGATGATTTTGGCGGTTATACCGCAACCGATGATGAGCCCGGCTTCGGCGACCCGGAACTCCTGGCATCTGAAAACGACGAAGAAGATGTCACCGATGAACTTCTGGGTACACACGAGGTAGATTCCATCATTGCTGATATAAACTCCGGTATGTTTCATTTCCGGGCTATTTGGGGTCGTCTCTGCTACGACTCCACCGTGATGGCTTTGACCGATTGGACTGGTTCCCTGACAATAAGCCGCGGAGCGGAAATAGTCCGTAAAGTCATCCGTTTCGAGCGTGGCCAGGACTATATCAAACCGCGTACCGACCGCAGACTGATTGAATGGGTTTCGTTCACCAGCGTTCATAATGACGGTATCGGCGTGGATATTTTCATTCCCAGAGCCTTACCGGTTATAGATACTACATATGTGGTCGGCGACCAAAATGATACCACCATCGTAATCGACACTCTCTTCCCGGAACCAGTCACTGTAACATTTGAAACCGGACCTTACAGTCGCACCTTCAGCCTGGACGAACTGGCGGCTCTCGACACGACCATTATTCTCGAGGACGGCAACGCCGTTGCTTTCTATGCTGTCCAGTACTTCCGTACCTGGTGTGCCCGCGGTTTCCTGGCCGGTCACTGGGGTTTCGATTCCACCGGACAGGGTGTTTTCCGGGGAATGTGGATGTCGCACCGGGGCTACCTCGATGGTTGGCTCAAGGGGAATTTTGGTGTAAACGAGCAGGGACAGAGAGTCTTTTTCGGTAAGTGGATTGACCGCAGCGGCAAATTCGAAGGTTTCCTCAAAGGAACCTACCGCCCGATTGGCATGAACAACGGTAATGGCCGCTTTGACAATCTCCGAAAAGGTGGCGGCGCTTTTGAAGGCAATATCTTTAATGCGGAACAGACAGAGATTGGGGTTTTAAAAGGGCGGTATTTCAGCGCCCCGCATTTCAGGATCAGCTATTTTCAGGGAAGGTGGAAACTGTACTGTCCTGAAGAGTTCAAACCCGACAGTATGAATTTTGATGACGGCTTGTAACGATTGGTAATACCCACAACCACTCCCACCGGGCCGCGACCCGGCTGGAGAAAAAACCGACCGCTCCCCTTAGCGGTCGGTTCTTTTTTTTAATTCACCGCATTGTGAAATTATTTTAATTCTTCTTCAAGCCGGGTAATAACCGAATCGATATTGAATTCCCGGATAAACGGCCTGGCTTCCCGGTAAAGTTTTAAAGCTTCCTTCTTTTTCTCTTTGGAATCCTGGGCACCAAGAACATTAGCCAGGTTAAACTTACACTCCGGTGAAGCTGTATCGGCCGCTAAAAGAGAACGCAACATTTTCTCGGAGGTTTTGTAATCCTCCCGGTAAGCATAAAACTTCGCCTTGGAAAGTAAAAACTGGGGGTTTTCGCCAAAACGGGTAATGGCGCTGTCTATTATCTGAAAAGCCACATCTAACGAATCCACTATCGCCGCGGCATTGGCCAGTTGTAAAAACCGGTTCGGGTCATCCATGCCCTTTAAGTAGGCTCGGCGGAGATAGAAAAAAACATTATAAGGGTAATCGGCGCGGGCGTTAAGGTCAGCCAGCTGATAATAATAATCCTCGAGCTTATCACCGGTATCTACCATGACCATTATCGCCTGCAGGGCATATTCCCACTCGCCGATTGCCACCGCGACTTCGTAAATCTCCTTATTAATTTCTCTTTGTTTGGGGTACAGAAGGTCTGCCCGCTTGAGGTAAAACAGGGCGGAATCATAATAATACTCACGCTTATAACTCATCCCCAAAAAGAACAGCAGGTCTTTATCCGAAGGACTTTTCTCGATAGCTTTTAACAGAAGTTTACGTGCCTCGACATATTTGCCGTCGGAAAATGCCTTTAACCCGGCTGATTTAAGTTCGTCAACCGAATCAGGCCCGCCGCAACTCAGGGAGAAAGTGACCAGACAAACCAGTATAATACATCTTTTCATAGACATTTCCTTAAACTATAACGAGTTATTATAATAAAATCTATATCTGATGACAAGAAGACTTTGAATTAATACTAAACCCACATTAACCACCCGGTTGACTTTATCTGTTTAACCATTAAATTACAGTATGACTATATCCCAATACAGCCTTACCACCCGGGTGGTAGCCCTGTGTAAATTCAGCGGCGTTAATCCCCGCCTGTGTGAATTTCTCTTCAATTATTTTAATCAAATCGAAGACCTGTTAAGCGCCGGTATTTCCACACTGATGAAGATTGACGGGATGACCCGCGAGACGGCTGAAAATATTGCCCACACCACCCGGCATCTCGAGGCAGCCGAAAACTACATTGCCGAGCTGAAAAAAAGGGATATTTATATCATCACCCGTTTCGACCCCGAATATTCACCCTTGCTTTTTGAACTCAACAATCCGCCTTCGGTGCTCTATGTTCGGGGACACCTGCCCGATATCAACCTGAAAACGGTCGCCCTGGTGGGCACCTCCGAACCGACCAATGAGGGCATCGAGATGACGACTCGCCTGGCCAGGATATTCGCCGACAAAAAAGTACAGGTGATATCTTCTCTTTCCGGGGGTATCGATTATGCCGCTCACCTGGGTTGTAAGACTTCGGGAGGCATTTCCTTCGCCGTTATCGACGCTGGTTTTGACAACCTGACAGTCGACGACAGTATGCCGGTGGCGATTGATATTGTCCAGCAAGGCGGCTTAATAAGTGAATATCCCCCAGAAGAAAAGCGGGTCCAGGACAATTATCTGGAAACCAATCGTATCCTGGTTGGCTTGTCCCAGGCTGTTGTAGTCACCGAACTGTACCATGATTCACTCTATACCCTGGACCTTTTGAAGTTCTGCAGCATGATTGGCAAACTGGCATTCCTGCCGGTTGACCCCGAATGGGGTGCTCTAGCTGATGAAACCAGCCTTAACCTGGCCGTAGAATACGGGGCGATTCCCATGGTCGGTTACGATAAAGTTGACGATATTATCAAAGCCCTTGTATGATAAATACCATGAACGATCGCTACCTGACCATCGCTGACGAAGCCCAGGCCGAAATTAAAATCAAAGGCTCCCGCTTTATCGGTGCAACTTTTCATGTCCGTACCGCCGAAGAAGCCCTGCAAAAATTGAATATTGTTCGCCAACGTGAATATGCCGCCACTCATCATTGTTATGCCTGGCAGGTCGGGGTGAACAAGGAAAAGTTATTCAAGTATTCGGACGCCGGTGAACCGAGTGGCACCGCCGGCAAACCCATTTACGATGTTATTGCCGGTCATGATATAACCATGATCTTGTTAGTGGTTACCCGATATTTCGGCGGTACCAAACTGGGTACCGGCGGGCTGGTACGAGCCTATGGTGAAACAGCCGCGACGGTTATGGATAAATCAGGGATAAAGGAAAATTACCTGACAACTGATTATAAAATGGTTCTGGAATTTCCCCATTATGACCGCTGGGTGAAAATCATTAGCCAAATGGGTGCCCGGGTAATCGATGCTGCTTTTGCCGAGAAGGTGACAATGCAGATAGAAATACGGCTCAGCCGGGTCGAACAGCTGAAACAGGCCTTCGTGGAATTAACGGGAGGGAAAGGCGTTTTTGAACCGCTCAAGTAATATTTTAAAAGTCGATTGCCTGGGGCTGGGTATTATCCCGCTGGATTTCCTGATTCAGGTAGCTTATTATCCCCCCGCCGGAGAAAAAATCGATGCTTCCGCCTTGAGTGTGATGGGCGGCGGGCCGATCCCTAATGCCTTGACCGGTCTTTCCCGCATGGGTCTTTCCACCACCCTGATAGCAGCTGTCGGTGACGACCTGGTCGGAAGGTTAATTCGTGAGGAATTTAAAAAAGAGAATATTGATTCACGTTTTATCATCGTTAAGAAAAACAAACAATCCGATTCAGCCTATGGTTTCGTAGAGAAAGGCAGCGGCCGGCGCACTATTGCCCTGTACCGAAAAATAAGGATTAGTGCCCGTGACTTAACATTAAATCGCTACCCCATTCCACGGGTGATACATCTCGATGGCCGGGATCTCGAAGCGTGCCTTAAACTGGCCCGCTGGGGGAAAAAAAAGGGCGCCCTTATTTCCTTTGACATCGGTTCTTTGAGAAATGACGTCTCCCCTATTTTCCCGCTGGTGGACCATTTGATTGTGTCCGATGTTTACGCTTTTGGTTTCACCGGTAAGAAAAACGCCCGGTCGGCTATCCTGAAACTAAAAGAATATTGCCCCGGCACCATTGTTATTACCGAAGGGATAAAAGGTTCTATCGCATATGAAAAGGATCGCTGGTATCATCAGCACGCTTTCCGCGTTAAAAATATCGATACCACCGGCGCCGGAGATGCTTTCCACGCCGGTTACCTCTACGGCCTTTTAAAAGGTTTATCCATCGGGGAACGACTCACCTATGGCGCGGCTGCCGCCGCCCTGAAATGCACCCGTCTGGGAGCGAGAAATCTGCCAACCCTAAAAGAAATCCGGCGTTATTTGAAAAACCGCCCGAAGTGTTATGTTTGATCTTTTAAAACAACTGGACCAGCTTTTCTTTTTATTCGTAAACCTCAAACTGGCTAATCCGGTAACTGATTTTATCATGCCGGTTATAACTTACGGCCAGGGGATTGTCGCCATCTATCTGATCTGCCTGATAACCATGCTCTGGAAAGGCGACCGGCAACTACGCTGGATGGTGCTCTTTTCGATTATTATTCTCATCCTGTGCGACCAGACAGCCAGTACGCTTATTAAAAAATGGCTCTGCCGTCCCCGGCCCTGTCATATCATGAACGGTATCAATCTGTTGGTCGACTGCGGCGGGGGCTGGTCGATGCCTTCCTCCCATGCCACCAATGTTTTTGGTCAGTTTATCTTCTTTTCCTTTTTCTATAAAAGATACGCCTGGATTCTGATGTGCTATGCCGTCCTGGTGGCTGTCAGCCGGGTTTTTGTGGGGGTACATTATCCCGGCGATATTCTGGTCGGCGCCCTGGTCGGCAGTGTTATAGGCCTTATTATGGTGCCGATATTTACCTGGCTGAAACCGCTGATAATACCCGGATTCAAAATAGAGCCCCCATCACAGGAAATGAAACTAAAAGAAAAATAGCATAAAATATGGTAAAGTACATAAAAGCACGGGATAGCAGACTTAATAAAAAAAGAGATTTATATGTCTTATATTATTGAAATGATAAAAGGTGATATCACTAAAACCAATACCGATGCGATTGTCAATGCCGCCAATAACGAATTCTGGATGGGGGCTGGAGTAGCCGGCGCCATTAAAAGAGCGGGGGGCGAGATTATCGAAGAAGAAGCTATGAAAAAAGGACCGGTGATGCCGGGACAGGCGGTTTATACCGGGGCTGGACGCTTAGCTTTTAAATATGTCATCCATGCCGCTGTTATGGGCCAGGATTTGAAAACCAGTGATAAACTTATCCGCCAGGCAACAGTGGCCAGCCTTTCACTGGCCGACAAGTTGGGGGTAAAATCACTTGCTTTTCCGGCTTTCGGTACCGGGGTGGGAGGTTTTCCCATCAAAGCCTGTGCTTATATCATGGTCCGAGCCGTGAAAGGTTTTGAATCCCTGGTTGAAAACATACAACGCGTGCAGTTTTGCCTGTTCGACGACATGGCCTATCGACTTTTCACCGATGAAATTAATAAGAAAAAAGATTAAGGTTTGTATTTCACCTTAAAACGACCGTTGACGGCAAGCGGCATCTTCCCACTGTTTTCGAAATGGCCGGTGACGGTCCCGTAAAGAACATTTTTAGCCAGCGAATCGACTACCAGAGTGCCGGACTGGGGAATGAAGATTTTTGTCTCTGGAGACTGCTCATAGCGTCCCAGCAGATGAATGAAGGAATTGCCGGGCAAATCGATGGTTTCCGGTTTTATCTCCGGCGGCAGTTGAATGTATATTCTTTTCTTTACATACTCGTCGTATTCAAACATCAGCGTCCGGTAACGGTCGACCGGTAATTTCTCTCCCCGCGTGCTGATTGTGATGACCAGGCAGTTGCCCGAACCTCGAACGGTTTTTAATTCGGCGAAGGGCTGGTTAAGAACGGTATTCTCCATAAATTCAGTCTGTTCCACTTTGACCTTCTTATCTTCACCGCCGGCATTCATGAACATTTCCAGACGGTAACGACTGGAACAACCACACCACATCATCCCACCCAGAAGAATAAGTAATAAAAATCGCATTACTTTCATATTCATATATAAATTAACGTCTTAAAAATGATTTTGTTCAAGTTTAAAAAAATGGCCCAGGTCGGAGCTCAAAGGGGCATTTCCATCAAACGATATTTCTTATAAATTTTCGCTCCCATCTGTTCGGCCGCCCGGCACATCAGTTCATTGGTTTCCAGTATCCAAGAGAGCTCCGCCCATTTATAACCTTTCTCGATTCCCTTATTATAAGTATTAACAAAGAACATCATATCCAGCGCCCGCTTCTGGAATTCGGGTATCACACCCATCGTTATCATTCTGAGACCATCGATTTTATTACGCACCTTCGTATGCCAGAGTAGTTTGATAAAGCCCAGAGGAAAAAGGCGGCCATTCAAATGAATCAGAGCTTGATTTACATCAGGCAGAGCCAATGAAAACGCCACCGGCCGCTTCTCATATTCGGCGATAAAAACCAGGTCCGGGTCGAAAATCTGTCTTAAATTACGGGCGGTATGAAAAAACTCATCCTCCGCCATGGGCACAAATCCCCAGTTGTCCGACCAGGCCTGGTTGTAAATATCATTTATCCTTCTGACTTCACCCTCAAAATCATTAACTCTCAACGAACGCACCGTAATGCGGGTGCGTTGTTGCACCCGGTCGACAATATTCTGAATCCGCTCGGGAATAGGGTCATCGCGGGTAATAAGAAAGGCGTTCAAGTCCATGCACTTCTTAAGACCGAATTTCTCGGCCAGTTTGGGCTGGTAAGGATAATTGTACGGCATCATAACCGTCGGCGGCATATCGAAACCATGTATCAGAAAACCGATTTCATGATTGGTGGAAAAATTCATCGGTCCCCTCATTTTTTCCATCCCTTCTTTTTTTAAAGTAATCATAGCCACCTTCAAAAGGGTGCGGGCAATGTCAAAATCCTCAGGTGTATCCAGGAAACCGAAAAAGCCTACTTTATCGGCGTGGTACTGATTATGCTTATAATTAATACAGGTTGCCACCCGGCCGCAGACATCTCCGTCCTGCACAGCCAGAAAGAGCTTGACTTTAGCCGTCTTGTAAAACGGATTTTTTCTAAAATCAAAAAATTCCAGCCGCTCCGAAAGTAACGGCCTGACATACTGGGGACAGTTATGATACAGTTTAAAAGGATAAGTGATGAATTTTTTTAATAGTTCAGAGGAATCAACTTCAAAAACATCAAGTTTTGCCATAGCCTAATAGATCAAGCCTTTTTCCCGGCCCACTTTGGCAACCACTTCCACCACCCGGTCAAGATGTTCTTTGGTATGGGTAGCCGTATAAGAGGTTCTAATCATGGCCTGACCGGTCGGCACCGCCGGGGAAATGACGGGATTCGAGAACACACCGTTGTCAAAAAGCGCTTTCCAGAAAGCAAAACATTCCAGGTCTTCGCCGATAACAATCGGTACAATGGGCGTCTGAGTGTTGCCGACTCTGAAACCGAGGTCACGAAATTCCTTCTGCATGCGCCGGGCATTTTCCCATAACCGCTGTTTCCTTTCCGGTTCGCTTTGAATAATTTCCAGCGCCGCCAGAACGGCCGCGGCCGCCGAGGGTGGAATCGAAGCGGAAAAAATATACGACCGGGCCTTGTGTTTGATATACTCTATCACCCTTTTTTCTCCCGCAACAAAGCCCCCAATTGCCGCAAAGGATTTGGAAAACGTTCCCATCGTCAGGTCAACTTCGTCTATCAGCCCGAAATATTCAGCCGTACCGGCCCCGGTCTCACCCAGATAGCCGACCGCATGGGCGTCATCCACCATAATCCGGGCGCCGTATTTTTTGGCAATACGCACCAGTTCCGGCAGATTAATGATATCCCCTTCCATGGAAAAAACACCATCCACCACCACCATAATCCCGCAACGGGTGCTGTTGTTGTTACGGATATTAACCAGCACCCTTTCAAAATCCTCCATATCGTTGTGAGCAAATTTATGCAATTTGCCGTAAGACAGCCGGGCACCATCCACAATACAGGCATGAACCTGGCGGTCGATAACGATAACATCATTCTTACCGACCAGGCAGGAAATAACTCCCAGGTTGGTCTGAAAACCGGTGGAAAAAACAATCGCCGCATCCTTTTTGACAAATTTGGCCAGCTTCTCTTCCAGCTCCAGATGTAAATCCAGAGTACCATTCAAAAAACGCGAACCGGTGCACCCCGACCCGTATTTATAAGCCGCCTGAGCCGCCGCTTCTTTAACCCGGGGGTGATTGACCAGGCCCATGTAATTATTGGAGCCGACCATGATACACTTTTTCCCGTCAACAATCACCTCATCCCCGGGAGCGGATTGAATCGGGTGAAAATAAGGGTAAATACCCATATCCCGCACTATCTGGGGGTCATTGTATTTGAAGCACTTTTCGAAAAGGTCAAAAAGGGTAATGTCCAATCTTTCCACAATCAGTATAAAATACAAAAAGGGTTATAATGTAACGCACCATAAAACCTATTTCATGATAATTTGTCAAGAAAAAGGTGTTTACAATAAACTAATTTATAAACGTCGTGTAAATTAAAAAGATGCGAGTAAATAATAATTTTTCCCTTTCTTGAAAGAAAAAAGAGGTTGTCCCTAAAGTTCATTATTTCATTTTCGCAGGGCTTTTACAGCCGGGAGCCTTTAACCCACCGGTTTATACCTTCAGGTTAAAGCCCGATTGCGCCGGCCTGACACCCCTGGTGATACTTTTGAGACAACCCCATTATAAGCCGGAGAAAGGTCAGGCATTCTTTTTCATGAAGGTTTCCATGAATTCGGCCAGTTTCCGGGCGCCTTCAAGAGGCAGGGCATTATACAGGGAAACCCTGATACCGCCGACGGAGCGGTGTCCCTTAAGACCGATAAACTTAGCCTCCTTGGCCTCAGCGATAAATTTCTTCTCCAGGTCTTCGCTCGGCAACCGCAGAGTTATATTCATCCAGCTGCGGGAATCCTTCTCCACCGTACCGCGATAATAATCCGGATGCGCATCCATAACATTATAAATAGCATCTTTTTTCTGTCGGTTTATTTTCTCAATACCATCCAGACCGCCATTCTTTTTAATCCACTCCAGCACCAGCTTGACTATATACACACCGAAAACGGGCGGTGTGTTGTAGAGCGATTTATCGGTGGCGTGAGTTTTGTATGACAGCATGGTCGGCAGACCCTCGCGGGCTTTGGCCAACATGTCATCACGGATGATAACCACCGTTACCCCGGCCGGACCCAGGTTTTTCTGCGCCCCGGCGTAGATCAACGAAAACCCGGACAAGTCGAGTTTCCGCGATGCGATATCCGAAGACATGTCACAGACCAGAGGTACATCGCCGGTATCGGGGAACTGATGATACTGGGTTCCCTTGATGGTGTTATTGGAGGTCACATGCAGGTAAGCAGCATCAGCCGGGTATTTTATATCACTCATTTTAGGAATGAATTTATAAGCGGCTTCTTTGGATGATGCGGCCAGGACCACCTCGCCGAGGAGCTGGGCTTCCTTGATGGCTTTTGAAGACCAGGTTCCGGTATCGACATATGCTGCTTTCTTTCCGGGCGCCAGAAAATTCATAGGAATCATGGCAAACTGGGTGGAAGCACCGCCACCCATGAAAAGGACATGATAACGGTCACTCAGACCGAGAATTTCACGGCAGAGCGCCATCGCACTGTTATTAATCTCTTCGTATTCAGCCGAGCGATGCGAACTTTCAATAATCGACATGCCCGTTCCCCGGTAATCCAGCATCTCTTTCTGGACAATTTCCAGTACATCAAGAGGGAGCGTGGAGGGCCCGGGATTGAAATTAAAAACTCTATTAGCCATTATAAATCTCACCTTCTTTTAAATTACTTGCCGATATATTCACCGATTAAACGGTCAACGACCGTACCGATTCTCAAAAGGTTTTCATTGGTCGAGGCTCCGATATGCGGTGTCAGGATACAATTAGGAGCATCGATAAGCGGCGAGTTTTCGGGCGGGTCCGAATACCAGACATCATTGCCGTAACCGGCCAGTTTGCCGCTTTTTAAAGCCTCTACCAGGTCTTCTTCGATAACACATTTGCCACGGCCGGTGTTTATCAGATAGGCACCGTCCTTGAATTCCGCCAGGGTGGTTTTGTTGATTATACCACGAGTGTCATCGGTCAGGGGCATATGCATCGAAACATAATCAGAAGCGTTGAGAACTGCCTTCATGGTCGGTTTCATCACCACGTAATCGCTTTCCTTGACGAAGGGGTCATAGCCGATTACTTTCATGCCGAAGGCCTTGGCCCGGATAGCCAGCTCCGTACCGATGCGTCCTACCCCGAGAATACCCAGGGTTTTACCCATCAGTTCGGTTCGTTTAAGTTCCTTTTTCAACCACTGCCCCTCCTTCATGGAGCGGTCGGCTTTGCACAGCAGGTTGGGTAAAGCCAGCATGAGCGCAAATGCCAACTCGGCCACGGCAATCGACGAGGCTTCAGCAGTGTTGTACACGACAATACCTTTTTTCTTGGCATAGGCGACATCGACATTGTCCAATCCCACCCCTCCGCGGATAACCAGTTGAAGTTTCGGGGCGGAATCGATATATTCCTTGGTGACCTTGGTCTTACTTCTTATGAGAACAATTTCGGCCTCTGGCAGACGGCCCTTATCCTCAGTAACCTCACCATACTTGGAGAGAATACCCGGTAGACTCCGATCAAAGGCATCAGAAAGTAAAATTAACATATTACCATCCCTTCAAAAATCATTCTGTTAATAAATTAACGACCATACCGCTGCGAAGCTTGGGCTCAAACCAGGTTGATTTGGGCGGCATAACCTCGCCGGCATCGGCCACCTTCAATAATTGACTTATGGAAGTCGGATATAATGAAAAGGCAAGTTTGTATTTTCCCGAATTAACCAGTTTCACCAGTTCGGCATTACCGCGAATACCGCCGACAAAATCAATCCGTTTATCGGTTTTGGGGTTGGTAATGCCCAGAATCGGACCGATGAAGTTTTCGCCGAGGATAGAAGCGTCAATCGAGCGGGTAGGACTGCTTTCATCAAAACTCCCCGGTTTTGATTCCATCAGGTACCATTTCTTATTGGCGTATATACCAAACTGGTGCGGCCGGGCAGGTACAACCTCACCCTGGTGAGGTTTAATTTCAAATTTACTCGAAGCCTTCTTGAACACCTCTTCCAGAGTCATGCCGTTCAGGTCCACAACCACCCGGTTGTACGGCATGATGTGCAGTTCCCTATCCGGAAAAATGACGTTTAAAAAGAAATTATAAGGTTCCTGACCGGTATGATGAGGATTTTTTTCTTTCATCCGACGGCAAACCTCAGACGCCGATTGACTGCGGTGATGACCATCGGCAATGTAAAACTCTCTTATAACGGCGAAGGCGTCGCGGATTGTCTTAATGGTATTCTCATTGTCAACCACCCATAGTTGATGTCTGACACCATCGGAGCTCGTGAAATCGGTTTGAGGTGGCGCCGCCGTGATATTTTTAAAAATTTTATCAACTTCCGGGTCAAACCGGAAAGTAGTAAAAACCGGTCCGACCTGGGCCTGCAGATAGCTTATATGATTGGCGCGGTCATTAACTTTTTCGGGGCGGGTATGCTCATGTTTTTTTATCAAACCCCGGTCATATTCTTCCACGGAAGTCACCGCCACCAGCCCGGTCTGGCTGCGACCACCCATGGTCAGGCGATAAAGATAGAAACAAGGCCGGGTATCACGCACCATGACACCCCGGTCAATCAGTCGCTGGAGGTTATCCTTGCCGCGACGATAAACCTGTTCGCTATAGGGGTCAACACCCTCGTCAAACTCCAGTTCCGCTTTATTGACTCTCAGAAAAGAGTTGTGATTATCAGCGGCCATCGCCCGCGCTTCTTCCGTGCTCAGCACGTCATAAGGCGGAGAAGCCACCTCGTGGGCCAGTTCCGGCCGGGGTCTTAAACCTTTAAAAGGACGAACAATCACTGCAATTCCTCTCTTTCAATATCCACAATAATAAACCGTATCCTCGGCTTATCATTATAATAACACCCGGAAAAAATTCAACTGATTTTAGATGAAAAATGAAAAAAAGGATAAATTCCCGATAAAAAAAGGCCGGTTTCATAAGAAACCGGCCGTTAAAACTATCGGCAGTAATTATTTCATGTGTTTGCTGACCAGTTTGGTCATTTCAAACATAGAAACTTTCATCTTGCCGCCGAAGATCTTTTTAAGTTTGTCGTCGGCGTTAATCATCCGCTTATTGACCGTATCCTGAAGATTGTTCTTCTTGATATAAGCCCAGAGTTTCTTGGTAACTTCCGTACGCGGAATCGGCTTGCTTCCGACCACGGCACCGAGATCTTCCGAAAGCGTCATCGGACGCATGAAAGCCGGATTGGGTTTCCGCTTCACTTTCGGTTTCGCAACTTTCTTCTTCTTGGGAGCGGCTTTTTTCTTAGGTGCGGCTTTTTTCTTCGCTGGTTTCTTCTTGGCTGCTTTCTTCTTGGCAACCGGTTTCTTCTTGGCAACTTTCTTCTTCGCTGCCGGTTTCTTCTTCGCCGCGGGTTTCTTCTTC
>CAZUAS010000029.1:0-30371 GCA_964618515.1 uncultured Ignavibacteriales bacterium
GTTGCTCAGAATCGAAGCTCGCTTGACCAGCTGGCCTCGGGAATGGGTTTTTACGCCCTGACGGTTATTCTCGGTCTTCTTATTCACGGAGTGATTATACTGCCTTTTATTTTAAGAATTTTCGGTAAGAAATCCCCAGGAATTTATTTTATAAACATGGGCCAGGCGCTGGCAACCGCTTTTTCGACAGCTTCCTCGTCGGCCACCTTGCCTTTGACCATGGAACTGGTAGTGGAAAAAAATAGGATAGACAACCGGGCGGCTTCTTTTGTACTGCCTCTGGGAGCGACAATAAATATGGATGGAACGGCGTTGTATGAAGCCGTGGCGGCACTGTTTATTGCCCAGATATACGGCGTGGAGCTGGGAGCGGGACAACAGGTAATTGTTTTCCTGACTGCTACCCTGGCCTCGATAGGGGCGGCGGGAATTCCTCACGCCGGAACCGTGACCATGGTATTCGTACTTTCGGCTGTCGGTTTACCGCTTGAAGGTATCGGTTTGATCTGGGCAATCGACTGGTTTTTAGACCGATGTCGTACTACGGTCAATGTTTGGGGCGATGCCGTCGGCGCCGCGGTGATAGCGGAAACGGCGGAATTGGGTGGGTTGGATGTTCAAAAGGGAACTGCTGAATGATTTCTTCCCGGCTGTCCGTATTTCGATAATGATAAAAAATAAAAACCAGATAAAGACAAGACCAATTCTGAAATTTTCCGGCCAGTTTATATCAAGCATGAAAAGATAACAGTATAAAGTCAGGCCGAAAAATATTTTAAGCAAGCCTTCATTAAAATAGGTTCTGATGAAGGCATATAGACCGCTTAATATGAAAGTTATAAGTAACGCTGGAATCAGGATCAAATCCGTCCTTTTGCCAAGGCTGATACCAGTCAGAGCCGACACCGGGAAAAAGCGACAGGGGATCTCGAAAATAAAACAGGCGTGAGCGACCATGAAAAACAGGGCGAGGATAAAATAAACGATTCCTTCATAGCCCTTGTGTCTTAAATGTCTTAATCCCGCCGAAGTAAAAGAAAAAGAAACAGCAATAAACCCCGGCAAGATAAGATAGCTACAGTCCGAGTATATTTTTTGAAAGGTTAGTTCCATAGTCATTTTCTCCAGGCTGTAATAGTGAAAGAGCCGTGCCGAATCCGATAATTTGTTTTATTCTTTTATCAGTCAAGGGGATACATGAATTTTTCATTGGCAGGCGGCGCTATGATATTATTTATAGCAACAAATTAATTGAAAAGAATTGCAGACTTTTAGCTTAATAAAAAAAGCTGTTTCAGTTTATAGAAACAGCTTTTTTTATTGATTACAAACTATATCAGGGACAGGGGGGAAGGTTTTTATGTCTGAGATACAATCTTCCGATCTGGTAGGTTATATCGGAGATATCCGGTTCACCCCCGGAGGCATCAACATCGGCTTCCTCGGGACAGCAAAGTTCATTATGGCTGATATATAAGAAATCAATCAACCGGGTGATATCGGATATATCCGGAACCTCATTTTCGGAACAGTCGGCATTGCCGGTAAATTCAAGGCAACAACCCTGGCAGACATCTCCGACGCTGTCCATATCGGCATCCAGTTGATCCGGGTTGTAAAAATAAATGCAGTTATCGCAACTATCGCCGATGCCATCCTGGTCGGTATCTTCCTGAAGGGGGTTGAATTTCACCACACAGTTGTCACAGGCGGTACCGACATGGTCGAAATCGGGGTCGAGCTGGTCGGGATTAGCCAGTCCCAGGCAGTTGTCACAAGCGACACCCACACCATCTTCATCTTCGTCACTCTGGTCGGGATTGTAGGCAAATGGACAATTGTCGGGAGGGCAGTTGTTTTCAGGGTGGTTCGGGTCACCGTAGTAGTCGTTATCGCTGTCAATGCAGGTGTAAGGGTCAAAAGCCTCGGTCATCCTTATGGCGGAATACGGACCCCACTGACCGTCGTCATCCTGAGCGCGTATTTTGTAATAATAGGTGCCGGTTGTCCGGCCGGTGATATTATAAGTGGTATCGATTAAAGTGGAAGACAGAATATTTATGTCATGAAATGATTTGATAGGTGAAATGTCATCCATGCAGAAGCCGGCAAAACTGGTTGAGGAGTTTTTGGAAACCCTTATGCCATAATAAATAGTTTTACCGGCGAAAGCTGACAAGTCAAATTTAGCTTCTATCCATCCTGGCGAAGTACCTGTAATACCGTTATCAGATCCTACCGTGATGTTTCCGGGTATCGGAAAATAATTTAAATTGTCAAAAGAAACACCCACGTAAGCCCAGTCGACATCCTCCTGAAGGTTGTAATAGGTCCAGAATTTAAGGGTGTCACCGGCTGTGACCTGCCAGGATTCTTTAAATATCAAATCACTGACCATACCGGTGGCGTTCCCTGAATAAAAACTGGTAGGCGCCGAGTTGCAGGATATGTCGGTAAAAGTGAAATTTTTACTGATAAAATTATTGAAATTGTTCGCCTGGTCGACGGTGTCGTAAGGATTCTGCATCTCTACCAGTTCATAACCGACTGTCGGGTTAAGAGTATCATTCACGGCTGACCAGACGACTGAAAAATCCTGAGCATCGACGGTGGGAGGAATGAACAAAGCGGGAGCTTCGGGAGTAAGTACGGAAAATAAATCATCAGCCCAGCGCGCCAGGAAAAGATTTGCTCCCAGGTTTACCGAAACCAGTTCGGGAATGCGGAAAAGGGGAGGCCAGAAATAATCGTTTATGGTGCCGACTTCGAATAAAAAGGCCATGTGCTTATTATCGGTGTCCATGAAGTTAGCGTAGTTCCAGTCCGAGCTGCTGCCATTGACGGGGTACATCAAAATTCCCGATTGTCCGGCGGCATAACTGTTATAAGTGCTCAGACTGTCTGACAGTACTCCGTATAATCTCTGGTCGGGACAGGGATTGTCAATATAGTCCCAGGGATAAAGAATTTTATTGCCGTAGGAATGATAATAAATGCTGGCTTTGAATTCATGCGCCAGGGTGAAATCGCGAAGGTTCTGACTTTCCGGTTCGGAAAAAGGACCGGTTCCCCGGTAGGTTTCACTAGAAGGATTGGATGAAGAGCCAAAATTATCGTAACCCCACATATATCCGAAATTACGATTAAGGTCAATGCCCCATTCGCTGCCGACCACATAGCGGCGGTTCTTGCGCCACATCCCCCCACCTCCGGGAGCTATAACTTCATTGAAATAATAACCATCGGGATTACAGCACAGGATAAACCATAACTCGCGGTTGTTAACCAGGTCGGCAATCTCCGGGGAAGTATCATAATTAGTCAAGAGGTGTTCTATGAAATGAATTAGAACCAGGGGGGTGATAACTTCGCGAGCGTGAATGGCGGCGGTGTACAGTAATTCCGGTTCGTCTTCATCAATGTTAGGGTTATCGGATATTTTGAAAGCCCAGGTTTCCCGACCTTCGATAGTCTGGCCGATACTTACTTTACTGGAGACAAGGTCGGATCGGGCGGCACAGAGGGAATCGATATAGGCATTTATCTCCTCCAGGGTCATGTAACCGCCCATGTCCATTTTTTCATTAAGGCGCGATTTTAAAAAGGCGGTAAGGTCTTCATGAATGGTTTCTGTTTTGATCCCGAGGGATTTGATATAGTCCAGTTCATATTTATCGGTAACGATATCGATAAAACGTAAACCATGATAGGTTTCGTCAAGCTGTAGATTTCTGATTTGAAGCCGTTCGCTTTCACTATCGAAAAACAACCGGACCTGTATCGGCGGTAAGTCTCGGGCGTATAAATTGATGGTAAGGCTCAAAAGAAAAGTGAAGAGCAGGCTAATAAGAACGGTTTTTTTCATGGAACCTCCGGAATTACAGGTGATTTAAATAATTCTACTGACTTCGCCATCAAACCGTTCTTGATGAGTATTATTTACATTTTAATAGACGTAGAAAGAAATAAAAAGTTTAATTTATTTTAGAATAAAATAAAGAGTTATCCCTTATCGGGGGGGATAACTCCTTTTTTAAATGATTGGTTTTTTTAAAAACAATCGGGCAGAGCTCTATGGCTGATGTAGAGATAGTCAATCAGGTAAGTAATATCCGAAATGTCCGGTTCTTCGCCAACTTTATCGACATTGGCTTCATCGGGGCAGCAAAGCTCGGCGTGAGAAATATATAGAAAATCAATCAGCCGGGTTATGTCGGAAATATCCGGCTCTTCGGTTTCGGAACAATCGACATTTCCAGTTACGCCGATACAGCAGCTTTCACAAACGTTACCGATACCGTCCTCGTCATCATCGAGCTGGTCCGGATTGTATACGGAAATACAATTATCGCAACTATCCCCGATACCGTCCTCGTCGACATCTTCCTGCTGAGGATTGTATTTCGCCAGGCAATTATCACCGCCATCGCAGATATCGTCGTTGTCGGCATCATTGAGGACGTCATGAGGGCATTCGTCGCAGACGTCGCCGATATCGTCGTTATCGATATCCTCCTGAAGGGGATTGGCCGCCAGCTGACAGTTATCATTGATATCGAGAATGCAATCGTTATCATCGTCATCGTCGCAGGCATTTCCCAGGAAATCGTGGTCGTTATTTGCCTGGTCGGGATTGACAGCAGTCGGGCAGTTATCGCAATCGTCCGGGTAGCCGTCCTCATCGGGGTCACTGGTGCTTTCACAACCCAGAGCCAGCCGATACATTGAGCGGCCATGCGTTCCGGCAATCAGGGTTTTGGTCGGGTAGTGGTATTCCAGGTCATGCACGGCTACCAGGGGCATACCGGTGCCTAAAGGCTCCCATTGGGCGCCCAGGTTGACGCTTCTGAAAACCCCGACATCGGTAGCGATATAAAGAATGTTGTTGTTGTAAGCATCAACGATACAATCGTTGATGGGGACATCAGGAAGATTGCCGCTGATATCAGTCCAGGTCTGGCCGTAGTTGCTGGTGCGGTGAATATGCGCCAGCTTGTCACCATCCTGGCGAAAACCGCTGTGCGTGACATAAGCTATGGCGGCATTGTAAGGGTCCACTGTAACGCGGGTGACAAAGCGGATGGGTAGACCGCCGCTTATGTTGTTCCAGTTGACGCCGCCATCAGTGGTTACCGCGACAGTACCATTGGCTGTCCCGGCATATACGACCATGGTATCCGAACGAGAGACGCCAATAGCCGTGATGAAATAGTTGGTGATAGGGTAGCTATAAGCCTGCCAAGATTGTGCGCCGTTGACGGTTCGGTAAATGGCTTGGGCGCCATAATATAATTTTCGAGGATTATTGGGGTCCATCACCACGGGCGTCAACCAGCCCCGGTTTTCAGCAGTATTGATACCGCTGGTAGATAAGTAAAAATTAATTCCGGCATTGTAGGAACGGCAGAAATTACCATATTGCCACGAAGCATAGATGTTATCTGAATTGGTGTAATCAACCAGACAGCAGAAACCATCACCCCCGAGGATATGGTCCCAGCCGTAAAGGTCGCCGGTCATCGTTCGTGAAGTTCCATTATCTTGGGCGCCGCCGTAAAGACGTTCGGGGTGGAGATAATCCTGGGCAATGGCGTAGTATTCGGTATTGGGCATATTCATGAAATTTGTCCAGGTGCTCCCTTGGTCGGCTGAATAACTTACGCCACCATCATGGCCAATATAAAGGATATTGTCATTGTCTTCGAGGATATACATGGCGTGCATATCGACATGGGGATTACCATCCGGGTCACCCGAAGGATTGCCGTTGGATATATTGACCCAGTAATTCCCGCCGTTGACACTTTTCGCCAGGTCGAAATCCAGAACATAAACAATTTCCGGGTTAGTCGGGGAGACGCGGATATTGCAGAAATACCAGATACGGCCGCCGGCAGTATAATTAATCAGAGAGGTGATATTGGTCGGAGTCCAGGTCACGCCGAGGTCATTACTGCGAAAAACATTACTTATATAAGAATCATTGAATTCCGAAGGGATAGGGACACCTTCGGAAAAGAGGGCATACGCGGTGGTATGGGTTTTACCGAAAGTCACCGCCATTCGGCCAAGGTTACCCGCGGCGGTCAGGCCGTTGGTGCCGGTTATATTGGTCCAGGTGTTGCCCCGGTCAGGGGAACGCCAGAGGGTGGTACCCGGACCAAAACGAACCTGCCACATAGCGGCCAGCAAAACACCGGAATCGGCATGGAGGGCGATATCGATGCAACCGGTATTATTATCGACATATAAAATTTGTTCCCATGAAGCCCCGCCGTCCTGAGAGCGATACAAGCCGCGTTCGGGATGGGGCGCTCCCCAGTAAGTGCCTACGGCAGCGACATATACGGTATCGGGGTAATCGGGGTCAACAATAATCCGGCCTATCCGGTAACTATTTTCCAGACCGATATGAGTCCAGGTGGCACCGGCGTCGATAGATTTATAAATACCGTCGCCTTCGTAAGAGGAGTTGCGGGGATTCGGTTCTCCGGTACCCACGTAGATAATATCGGGATTGGACGGGTCAATGGCGATGGCGCCTATCGAGGGTGCGCCTTCGTTGTCAAAAATGGCGGTGAAGGATTGACCAAGGTCGGTAGATTTAAAAACTCCTCCCGATGATGAAGCTACATATATGGTATTAGGGTTGGAGGGGTGAATAGCCAGGTCGCAGATACGCCCCGGGACATTATAAGGACCCGCTTCTTCCCAGGTGGCATCCGCCTGGTTGGATTTCAAAGCCGCATAAGCCCGGCGCATCTCTTTGGCTTCCTGGACGGCTTCTCGAAGTTGATGGGGTGGAATAGTTTGATAGGGAAAAGCCCGTTGCTGGAAAAACCAGTCGCTGGGCCGCGCCTGCTTTTCAAGCCGGGCGAGTTTTTTGGATTGTTGAAAGGTAATCGGAATTAATTTGATTGGTGTGTCTTCGGCAAAGTCTTCAGCTGGGCGGCTTGTGGTCAGGTAAGCCGCTAAGAGAACCAGCATGATTAACGGTACCAGACAGGTTAGTTTTTTTATCATACACCCACCATTTGTAAATAATTATTTTTTATTTATAAACGAACTTTAATGAGCAACCTTTAGATGAATTTATATAAGGTACATATATAACTTTGACAGTAGCTTATTATCTTACGAAAAAATAATTAAAAAGTTTAAAAATACCCATACTATTAAAAACAATATATTAATAGACTCTATAACGACAATTTGTGTTTAATGGTTTTTACGGGGCGTAAATTTTGCGTTTTGGAGGTTTACTTTGTTTACGGGCATTCCGGTAGGGGACTATGCGAGAGGTACAAATGGTCGATTAAGAGAGTTATATCGGAAATATCGGGTCCGCCACCGCTACCGTTGACGTCGGCTTCCTCATAGCAGCACAAAGGCTTATGGGACAGGTAAAGGTGGTCAATCAGGGTGGTTATGTCGGAGATATCCGGAGCCTCGTTGGGTGAACAGTCAACATTGCCGGTGAAGCCTATGCAACATTCCACTTTGGTAATATGAAAACACAGCGGTTCAACATACCAGGCTGGTTTGACTGTGTCAGCCAAACAGGAACCTGAACCGGTCCATCGCCATATAAATGCCGCCATGGGCATTGCGGTCGTATCAAATATTGCTATTGAATCAATGCATATTTGTTTACCAATATCATTAAGAGCGGGATTAATGGTAACCGAGAAAGCAAGGTCATCAAACCCTTCATATAAACCGGGACCGCTCGAGGTTTGGGCGGCCAGGCCGACAGTATCGATTCCGTCACCGTCGCAACTGAAATAACCGAAATCTAAAGAACTGAACTCGGTTTTGCCGATATTGACCGTGTCCATAAAAGTATAACTCCAGTGAGCGTCGTCGGGTGAATATACTTTTAAATTAAGGCTTATATTGTAGAAGCAATCGGTTTCACCGGAAATATTGGTTGCGCGGAAATAAAAGGTAACTTCTTTACCAGCAGCAATAGTGTCTTCAAAACCCAGCTCATTTTTGGGACCGGCGGCATTAGCGATACTGTCGAGGGTGATTTTCTGAATCCGTGCATAGGCGGTGACAACCCCGGAATGAGGTGAGAAATTACCGGTCTGGTCTTGAGCGATAATCAGGTAACTAAACCCCTCAGTCGGGTAAACATCATAATCGATATAGAAACTGTCAGCTATTCCGGGGTCCGTCAGTGAACCGGCAGTATTGTCCAGACGAAAGAAAGATCCGTTGGAGCCGGCTGAACGGCGATAGAGATGGTAAGTAAGGCCGGGGAGAGCTGTCCAGCGGATTAAAATACTTGAAGTGTCAAGAGAACGGGCGCTTAAGTTGTCCGGTTTCGAAGGCCAGTTGACCGGCGTTAAGGTGATATTTTCTTGCTGGTAGGAATTGTCGGGAATCATTTTTTCCAGATGAAAACCTTCGCCGTTGTGATGATTATAAAAGTAATAATCATAGGGATTATCCGGCGCCTCGGTAAGATAGTTCTGAAAATCATCATACCAGATAGTGTCATCATAACCGGCACCGTCACAGGTCTCTATTCTTAGCTCTTCATCGGTATCATCGAGGAAACCGAAAAAAGTAATATGGCTGTCAGCCGGGAAGGTTAAATCGGTATTGGTAACCAGGCCGTATATAGAGCCCTGACCCAAAGCCGTTGAACCGACAAAAAATAATAATCCTGTCAGTAATATCACGAGGGTTTTAAACATATCTTTTTTTACTATCGGTCGAAAATAGGGTTTTCAAAGCCAGAGCAAGGAGTTTTGGTTTATGTTCACTTTAAAAAAGTTCTTCGTAAGTACCGTTTTTGGGTTTCCTGCCTGTTTTATAATACGGAAGTAATCTAATTTTGTCAATGTCCCGAGTTCATATCAATTTAAACAGGGCAATCGATAAATTGTTCATTTTTTATACAAGTGTATTTATTTCGCGAATAACGGGCGTTTCAAGCGGTATTAAGGAATAGCACAACCTTTCCGAAAAATAAAGGAAAGATAAGAAATAACCTCATTCAGGAGTTCCTATGTCTTTATTAATAGAAGTAATTGAGTGGATGGACCCGACCGGGGAAGAAATGATTTACCGTATCCCGCAAGAGGGTTCCGCGGATTTCAAGATGGGAGCCCAGTTGATTGTCCGGGACAGCCAGATCGCCATATTCTTCAAAAGCGGCCATGCGGCAGATTCCTTCACGGTGGGACGGCATACACTGACCACAATGAATATTCCGATTTTAACCCGGCTGTTATCGTTTCCGCTGGGTTTTAACTCGCCTTTTCGAGCTGAAGTTTATTTTGTCAACCTGAAGGTATTCACCAATCTGAAGTGGGGAACCACTCATCCCGTTACCTTTAAGGACAGTAAGCTGGGACTCATTCGCTTGCGCGGTCACGGGGCATTCACCATGCGAATCGTGGAACCGATTCTGTTTTTGAACAGCATTGTCGGGCGTCAGGCGAAATATACCACCCGGGATATCCAGAGTTACCTTCGTGATGTTATAGTAGCCCGCCTGAATGACCTGCTGGGGGAGAAACTTGATACCATTTTAGACCTTCCGGCAATCTATACGGAACTGGCTGAGGAATTTAAGGAAAAAATTCATCTTGAGTTTTCCAAATACGGACTGGAACTGACCGACTTTTTCATTTCTTCAATTACACCTCCAGAGGAAGTTTCGAAAATGATCGACCAGCGCTCGGGTCTGGAAGCGGTGGGAGATTTAGACAAGTTTTTGAAATTCGAAATGGCCAGGGGACTGGGTTATGCAGGTGGTCCGGCTGCAGCCGGGTCAGGCATGGGAATGGCGGCCGGTGTCGGACTGATGTTGCCCGGGATGATAAACAAAGTTTTTGCTCCCGAACAAACCGAACTCAGGCGGGAAAGCGTCAGTACCGTAACCTGTCCCAAATGTCACAGCAGTACTCCGGAGCAATCCCGTTATTGTTACCGTTGCGGACACCCTATGATTACTCAGAATTTCTGCCCTTCCTGTAACGAGGAACTGCCGACCGAAGCCAAATTCTGCCTGCATTGCGGTTTCAAGCTTGATTCCAAGCTGAAATGTCCGCATTGCTCGGCGGAACTTATTCCGGGCTCGAAATTTTGCGGTGAATGCGGCAAACCGGTAAAAGGTGATGAAAAACAGCAATAATAAAAGCGGTTTCTACATCGGCGTTACCTGTCCTGGGTGCGGCGCCGACCTGGAACTGGAAAAGGACTTTTTTACTCTTACCTGCAGTCATTGCGGTTCGGTACTGAGGATAAAAATGCCTCAAACGCCGCCTGCCTACCTGGTAAAAAACACTCAGACATCACGGGAGATCAAGTTCAATATCGACCGGTACCTGAAAAGGAATATGCTTCCTCTGACCGCTCCAGACCTTCAAATAAAACATCTTTACTATCCCTACTGGAAGGTCGAAGGTTTGATGCTTAAAGTACGTAATAGGGTATATGAACGGGTCCTCCGCGATGCTCCTGAATATCAAGACCGCGTGATCAGCCAGGTAGCCCGGACGGAAGTCGGTATCTCACCTTACCTGGTAACTGTCGTGGCGGGAAGTTTCTTCGATGGCATTCCCGACTCCCTGGGCTTACGCTCTGAGTATGTTAAATTGTTCCCTTTTTCAAAAGAAAATGTCCAGGATGGTTTCGATGCGTTGCCGGTAAAGCGTCCCTATGATAAAGTCCAGGCCGTCGTGCTTGATTCCGTAAAAAGCGTAGGCGAGATAGATAATCCGGCTTTCGGCACCAATCTTACCGAACTTTTTCATCCGAGTTATGAAATTATTTATTTTCCATATGCTCTGGTGGAAAGTTACGGTGAAGAGGGATTTGACCGCTTTATCGTCGATGGTCTTTCCGGGCGGGTGGTGAAACATCTGACTCAATTTACTCTTGATGAAGATGCGGATTATGCCGAAATTCCGCCTTTGGATATCGGCCGGCTGACCGTCGAATACCACCGCTGCTATAATTGTGGTAAAGACTTGCCTGACCGGCATTCGCTGGTCTATATTTGTGAAAATTGCCATGTTCTCAATGTCGTCGATAAAAGCCAGTATCGGATTAATGAGATAGCGCTGGTTAATAGTGAAAGCCGGGAATCGGATATCCTTTTGCCTTTCTGGTCGTTTAAAATTCCTGAAATATTGCAGGCCCGGCTGGAGCCACTATTCGGGGGCATAAGGAAATCGGATCGCCTGGTTGTACCGGCTTTTGCCGTTACTAATTATGAAGCCGCTTATCGTCTGGCCAAAAAAATGTCAGCCGCCTCACCACAACTGGATCTGGTACCGGTGGAAACCTTTGACCTTCGCTTCCGGGCTGTTGACCTGTGTCTTGATAAGGCTCTGGCCCTGGCGGATATATTAATTTACCGAGCCCAGCTGGAAAGACAAAATACCCTGAAAAGTAAAGACGAGAGCATAGTATTTCATGCGGAACAGGTCGCTTTGTTCTATTCCCCCTTCCATCCGGATAATTACTTTATGGTTGATTCGGTAATAAACGCCATCACGTTTGAAAAAAATCTTGTCCCGGGTTAAGGCTATTAAGTTGACGGATCATAAAAAAGCCACCCGGTTGATAACCTCTGGCGGCTTTTTTATGATTGATTTCTTTTATGGGCAGTCCGGCAGCGCCTTATGGGTCAGATAAAGGTAGTCTATCAGGTAAGTGATGTCGGAAATATCCGGTTCTCCGCCTGACCGGTCAACATCGGCTTCGGGCAGACAACACAGTTCCATCTGACTGATATACAGATAATCTATAAGACGGGTAATGTCGGCGATATCCGGCTGGTCGGATTCGGAGCAGTCGGCATTCCCGGTCAGGCCCTGGCAACAGCTCTCGCAGGCATCCCCGATATTATCTTCATCACTATCGAGCTGATCCGGGTTATAGATATAGATGCAATTATCGCAGCTGTCACCGATACCGTCATCATCACTGTCTTCCTGAAGGGGATTCCCGTAAGTCATACAGTTATCACAGATATCGCCGATACCATCCTGGTCACTGTCAAGCTGGTCAGGATTGAAAATATCGGGGCAGTTATCGGTCGGGCAATCGTTTTCGGGGTATCCGGGGTCACCATAATTGTCGCCGTCGGTATCAAAACAGCTGTACTCAAGATAAGCGGTGGTTTGTTTGATCCGGGAAAATTCACTCCACTGGCCCTCGGCGTCTTGCGCCCGCACTTTATAATAGTAAGTCCCTTCCGGTCGGGAAGTAAAATGATAGAAGGTATCGATTATATCAGAAGCGATGATATCTTCCACCTGATAGACATTCACCGGGTTAATATCATCGAAATAAATACCTTCCTCGGTGACGTAGGAATCGGTCATGTAAGTTAATCTGATTGAAATGGTCTGACCGGTGTAAGCGGACAGGTCAAATTGGGCTTCAACCCAGCCCCCAGATACTCCGGTAATGCCGTTACCGCGGTTGGCTCCATGGGGATTATAATTGGTTGTTATATTCCCTGCCAGGGGAGTATAATTCTGGTGGTCAAGGGATGCTTCCACATAAGCGTAGTCGTAATTATTTTCAATATTATAATATGTCCAGAATTTGAGACTGTCACCTGCTTCAACATTGTAATCGTTCTTTGTGATTAAATAGATAAAGAGATTATTATTTATACCCGAATAAAAACTGGTTGTCGGAGAATGAGTCCTGGCTGAGGACAGAGAAAAACCATTATTGACATAATTATCGAAATTATCGGCGTAGTCTATGATTCGTTCATAATTCTGCAATTCAACCAGCTCATAGTTAACGGACGGATTTAAGGTGTCATTATGGGTCCATTCCGCCAGATAGTCTTCGGCGTTGACAGTTGGAGGCAAAATAAGTTCCGGTCGTTCCGGACCTTTCAGAGAATAAATATTGTCGGCAATCCCGGCAAGGAATAAACAGGGAGCCAGGTTTTCCTGAACCAGCTGGGGAATTCTTATAACATCCGGCCAGAACTCATCGATTTGATTGCCCACTTCAATAGTAAAGGCAAAATTTTTATTCTTAAGGGTTTGTTCCCCGTAACCCCAGTCATCACTATCACCGTTGACGAGGTATAAAGTCCAGGAGGGACCGGGAGTGTAGTAATTTCGAAGGAAAATACTGTCGCCCACAGCGGCGAAAATTTCTTCATCGGGAGTATAAATACGGTCATAACCCCAGGGCCATAAAATCAGGTTAGAATAAGAATGAAAATACAGGGTTATAGAAAAATTACGGGTGCTAATGAAATCCCGCATATTAATGGTTTCCGGTTCGGAAAAAGGACCGGTGCCGCGGTAGGTTTCAGATGAGGTATTGGGAGAAGAACCGACGTCATCACATCCCCACTGGTATCCATAATTCCGGTTTAAGTCGACGCCATACGTACCATTGCCATTATTCCGACGGTTTTTACGCCACATGCCGCCGCCACCGGGGTTGGTTACTTCATTATGGTAATAACCATCAGGATTGACCACCAGGACAAACCAAAGCTCCCGGCTGTTCACCAGGTCATATATCTCGGAATTAATATCATAATTATTCAACAGGTGGTCAATGAAGTAGGTCAGCACCTTGGGGGTGATAACTTCCCGGGCATGAATGGCGGCTGTATATAGAACCTCCGGTTCGTCTTCGTCTGTGTTGGGATTATCGGATATTTTGAACGCCCACATATCGCGGTTTTCGATAGTTTTGCCGATGCTGACTTTAGCGGAAACCAGGTCGGGGCGAGCGGCAATAATCGAATCTATATAATTATTAATTTCAGCCAGGGTATAATAACCGCCCATATCTTTGGCATCTTTATCCAGCCGTGACCGATAAAAGGCCGACAGGTCCTTATGGATGGTTTCAGTTCGTAATTGTTGTGCCAGGATTTTATCCAGTTCATATTTGTCGGTTACAACGTCGATATAATCCCGACCATACCATATTTCGTCCAGGTCCAGGCTTTTAACCTTGTGATAATCTTCTTTGCTGTCGATGAAAATTCTGACTTTCATTTTGGGGAGCATATCGGCCGAAAGAAGCCCCAAAAACAAAAGACAGAACAAGACTGTAAAAACGGTGTATTTGTATGATTTCATTTAAACCCTCGGTGGTAGGAACATTGCTTCAAAACCTTGTTGCTATTACTATTTATAATAAGAAATATAATAACTTTTTCCATTTTTCAAATATTTATTATTCTTATCGACATAAGATATTTAAATAAAATGGAATCCCGGCTTTTTCAGATATTGCTTTTTTAATTCAGCCGATTTGTTTAAATTAAGACGTATAATTGAAAATTACGATTCAGGGGAAAATTACCTATGCGGCCGACCTTAAGGTTTTTATCGGAAAAACTAATCAAACAAATTGTCAGCGAAGCCAGGGATATATTATGCCGGCTGGGAGTGGAAATGCAAAATCGAGCCGTGTTTGATTTGCTCTCGGGATATGGCGCCGGTGTGGATAAGATTAAATCACGGGTATTATTTACCGAGCCGATTATTGACCGTGCCCTGGCGGTGGTGCCGGGTTCTTTTGCTCTTTATGACGTACTCGAGAATAAAACCCACGATTTTTCGGATGACCATGTGTATTTTACGCCCGGGTCATCGGCTTTATATTTCCTCGACCATAATGCAGTCAAGCCCCGACGCCCGAATACTTCTGATTACATCCGATATGCCCGGTTGATCAGTCGCTTGAAATACCTGGCTTCCCAGAGCACGGTTTTTGTTCCGGCTGATGTCCCGGATAAAATAGCAGACAGTTATCGCCTGTTTCTGAGTCTTTTGTTTTGTGAAAAACCGGTGGTAACCGGAGCTTTTACGATAGAAGCCTTTGAAGTAATGAAGGAAATGCAGGTGGCGGTGCGGGGTTCGGAAACGGCGCTTAAAAACAAACCCTTAACGATATTTTCCTGTTGCCCGACATCGCCGTTGAAATGGAGCGATATTACCCTGCAGAATCTTGTTGATTGTGCCCGGAATGCCATCCCGGTCGAGTTTATCGCCATGCCCCTGGCCGGTTTTGTCGCCCCGGTCACCCTGGTGGGAACACTGGTGCAACATACCGCTGAAACTCTGAGCGGCCTGGTTATAAGTCAGCTTGTCAATCCCGGTACCCCGGTATTATATGGCGGTTCACCGGCTGTTTTTGATGTCCGGTATGAAACCACTCCTATGGGAGCGGTCGAAACGATGATGATTGACTGCGCTTATAATGAAATAGGCAAATATTTGGGATTACCCACTCAGGCTTATATTTCGCTGAGCGACGCCAAGCTCCTTGACGCCCAGGCCGGGCTGGAATCATCAATGGGCGCTACCCTGGCGACGCTGTCAGGTATTAACAGCGTTTCCGGCCCGGGTATGCTTGACTTTGAAAATTGTATCAGTCTGGAAAAACTGGTGGTTGATAATGAAATCTGCGGGATGGCTCTCCGCCTAGTGGAAGAAATCGAACCCCGGGAAGATTTTCCTTCAATTGAACTTTTTGAAGAACTGCTGGCGGAGAAGCACCTGCTTATTGCTGGTCATACCCGCAAGTATCTGAAAAAAGAACATTTTTTCCCCGGATTGGTAATTGACCGGACTAATCGGGCGCGCTGGCTTGAAGAAGGCGGTCTTACCCTTATGCAACGGGCTCATAATGAGGTGACAAGGTTGGTGGGCGAATATGAACCGTCCCGTCTCAGCGAAGATATAAAAAGGGAATTAATCCGGTTGATGGAAAAAGAAGCGAAACGTTACGGAGCCGATAAATTACCGGACAGAAGATAATGGCTGAAATAGTTGATATCAATATTGAGAAGATAATTCCTCGTATGGTTAATGTCTTGGAACAACAAGGAATATCAAAAAAGTCGGTTCCTTCGGAAAAAATCAGAGAGCTTTATATGCGGGCGCTGGCCATTTATCGCCAGTGCGCCCGGCCAAGAGGTATCTGGCTGGAGGTAACAACGGAAGACTTTGGTCGGCTTTACGATGGCGAGGGGAAGAATGACCGCTTAACGCCGGTAGTGGATATTTTCCCGAGAGCTGAAAGCCTGGCTCTGTTTGCCATAACTCTCGGCGAGGCAGTCACTGACAGGATTAATGAACTGATGGTGGTTAACGACTTTGCGACCGGCAGTATGCTTGACTCGTTAGCCTCCGAAAGCGCAGAGAGCGCCGCCGATTACATCCAGAGTTGTTACTTTAGTAAGTTGTTTAAAGCCGGTTTATATCATCCCGATATGCGAGTACTTCGTTACAGTCCCGGATACTGCGGCTGGCATATAAGCGGTCAGAAAAAAATCTTCGCATATTTACGCCCGGAAATAATTGAGCTTTCCTGTAACAGCAGTTTTCTTATGGCGCCGCTTAAATCGATTACCGGAGTATTGATTGCCGCCACAAAAGAAAATCATTATTTTGAAATGGAGTATGATTGTTGCCGTACCTGTCGTACTTTTTCCTGTCGGGAACGGCTTAAAAATTTATAAATATAAATATTTTTTAAATCAGGGTAAGAGAGTGAAAATTCTTGAAGAAATTTCAAAATACCTTCAGAACGGTGATGATACCAAAGTCAGGGAGTTGACTCAGTCAGCGGTGGTGGAAAAAATTCCTCCCGGTGAAATCCTTGACGATGGTTTGATAGCCGGAATGAATATCATAGGTATAAAGTTCAAAGCTCACGAGATATTTTTACCCGATGTTCTCCTGGCGGCCAGGGCAATGTACGCCGGGATGGATGTTTTAAAACCCTTGTTTATACAAGGACAGATGCCCACGCTGGGGAAAGTGGTAATCGGAACGGTACAGGGCGATTTGCATGATATCGGCAAGAACCTGGTGGCGATTATGCTCAAGGGAGCAGGCTTTGAAGTTATTGACCTGGGACACGATGTCTCTTCGGAAAAATTCGTCGAAACCGCCTGTCTGCAAAAAGCCGGTTTTATAGGTTTATCTTCGCTTTTAACCACCACCATGCCGGCTATGAAGGAAGTCATCCGGTTATTGAAAGAAAAACAGCCCGGTGGTAACATCAGAGTAATTGTCGGGGGTGCACCCATAACGAAAGAATATGCCGCGGAAATTGGTGCCGATGCTTATGGCTTCGATGCCATGAATGCGGTGGACGTTTTTAAGTCATTTTTAAGCGGTTGAACAATGGTACCCGTTCTGAACAGGATAAAAAAAGGCGAAATTCTGGTTGCCGACGGCGCTATGGGAACCATGTTGATGTCCCGGGGTGTCGATATTAAAAGGGGTCCGGAAGCGGTCAATCTGTCCGAACCGTCGATTCTTGAACAAATAGCTTTAGAATATCTCGAAGCCGGGGCGGATATAATTCATACCAACACCTTTGGTGCTTCGCCATTGAAACTGGCCATGTATCATCTGGAAGAAAAAGCATGGGTAATAAATCAAAATGCCGTTCGAGCCGTTAAGAAAACAGTCGGTGACAGGGCTTATGTTTCGGTTTCATGCGGTCCCTCGGGACGCCTTTTAAAACCTTTCGGTGACACCGGCCCTGAAGAAATATATAATTCTTTCGAAAAGCAATTTACATTCATTTCAGGCGAGGGTGTCGATTTAATCTGTATAGAAACCATGACCGACCTTACTGAGGCTGTCCTGGCGGTTAAAGCCGCTAAAGCAGTCATGTCGTCGGTACCGGTTATGGCGACTATGACTTTTGATGAAACCCCCCGCGGTTTTTTTACAATTATGGGGGTGAGCATTCCCCGAGCAGCCGAAGAACTGGAAAAAGCCGGTGCGAGTATTATAGGTTCCAACTGCGGTAACGGTATCGAGAAAATGGTTAAAATAGCAAGAGAATTTAAAAATTGTACCCTGTTGCCATTATTAATACAGCCCAATGCGGGTTTACCGGATATTGTCGATGGCAAACTGGTTTATAAAGAAACTCCGGAGTTTATGGCTGAGAAAGCCATAGAGCTGGCGGAGATGGGCGTAACAGTAATCGGGGGGTGTTGCGGTACGACTCCGGAACATATTCGAGCTATAAGAAAAATGGTTGATTCTTATTTGAAGAAGTTATAATTCTGTGTTTAATATGATGAACAGGCGTGACTTCATAAAACAAACCGGAAAAGCAGCGGCTCTGGCGGCTGTAACCGCTGGTACGGGCTGGTTTTTTTATAATCGGAAGGTTGAAACTTACGAGGCACCGGTTTTAAAAGCCCAAGATTTTGAAATTTCTCCCGATTCGGATTTTCCCGGGCTCACGCTGGCTCGGGATGAAAATCATATTCGGGCTTTACATAAAGCCCTGGACGCCATCGGGGGGATAAAAAGATTTATAAAAACCGGGGAGAGGGTGACCATTAAACCCAATATTGGTTGGGATCGGGCGCCGGAACAGGCGGCCACGACCAACCCGGTATTAGTAGGTGAGATGGTACGGCTCTGCCTGGAGGTGGGAGCCAGGGAAGTGATTGTAAGCGATGTGCCCTGTAACGACGCCCGGCGAACTTTTATTCGTTCCGGCATTAAGGAAGCCGCTGAAAAGGCCGGGGCGAAAGTATTTCTTCCCGCGGATGATGATTTTATCCAGGTTGATTTGAAGGGAAAAATTTTAACCCGCTGGCCGGTGCTCAGGCATTTTATCCAGGCCGATAAATTTATCAATATGCCGATTGTCAAACAGCATTCGCTAAGTACCTGTACTATCGGCATGAAAAATTTGTATGGTATTCTCGGGGACGCCCGCAACCGCTTGCACCAGCAAATCGACCAGTCAATTGTGGACCTGGCGGCTTTCTGTCGTCCGACTCTGGTGGTTGTCGATGCTACCCGGGTATTGATGCGGGGCGGTCCGACCGGGGGTTCTTTAAATGACGTCGAGATACATAACACCGTTCTCTGCGCTACCGACCAGGTGGCGGCTGATGCCCGGTCATCGGAATTTTTAAACGCCCGGGCGGAAAGAATCCGTCACCTTACTCTGGCCGAGAAAAGCGGTCTTGGGAAAATTGACTATAATTTAATTGGTTATAAAGAAGTCGGCTGATGACTATCAAAACGGTCAGAAATCTCAGACGAATATCGCAGGTTATATTTTTTATTGTTTTTTTCTGGTTGATTTTAAAGACGAATTTCGAGGTCAATTTCAGCCCCTCCGATAACAGCGAGATTTTGCTACCCTATCCGGTTTCGATCGCCCTCCAGTTTGACCCGCTGGTGGCGCTGGCGACTTTGCTTGCCAATGGCACCCTGTATAAAGGTCTGCTGTGGTCTCTGGTTATCCTGATTCCGACTATTTTCCTGGGGCGTTTCTTCTGCGGCTGGATTTGTCCACTGGGTTCGGTAAACCACTGGATATCGGAGATTCCCTCGGAAAGGAAGCGACGTAAAGGAAAGGATATCATTGAAGCCAACCGTTATAAAAAATATCAACGCATAAAGTATTATGTTCTTCTTGTTTTTCTGGCGGCGGCCTTTGCTGGGACCTTACAAACCGGTCTTCTGGACCCCTTACCTCTTCTGGCGCGGTCAATCGGCACGGTTGTTCTGCCTGCGTTACATACCGGTGCCGTCGAGGTTCTCAACTGGATAAAAAGTCTTGGCCTGATACCGCTAAATAACGTGGCTCAGTTTATATATGACCTGATGGCCGCCATCTTTCTTCCTTTTCGCCGGATGCATTTTCATACTATTCTAACAATCGGTTTTCTGTTTACGGCTATTCTGGTGCTCAATCGTCTTTATACCCGGTTCTGGTGTAGGGGTATCTGTCCGCTGGGAGCTCTGTTGGGGATTTTCTCCCGGTATGCTATCTTCGGGCTTGAAAAAGATGAAACCACCTGCGACAGCTGTCGCAAATGTGTAATGCATTGTCAGGGCGCCGATAATCCAGAACCCGGATTTGTATGGCGACAGGCCGAGTGCCATTTGTGTTTAAACTGTCAGGCGGCCTGTCCTCAGTCATCACTAAAGTTCAAATTCTTTCCCAACCAGGTGGTAACCAAAACCAATCCGGCCTTGACACAGAATGTTGATGTCAGTCGCAGAAAAGTGGTGGCCTCGCTGGCGGGGGGCCTGGCATTGTATCCGCTTTTGAGGGCCGGAGATGCTTTTGACGTTAACACCAGTGAAAAACTAATTCGTCCGCCCGGGTCGGTAAATGAAAAAGACTTTCTGGCCCGCTGTATCCGCTGTGGTCAGTGTATGCGGGTTTGCCCCAATAATGCTTTGCACCCGACTTTTCTCGAATCCGGCCTTGAAGGCCTCTGGTCGCCGATACTGATTGCCAAAATCGGTTACTGTGAGCATACCTGTACCTTATGCGGTCAGGTCTGTCCCACTGAGGCTATTCGTGAGCTGACCATGGAAGAAAAAATCGGTGATGAAAACCACCCGCCGAATAGAATTGGTACCGCCTTTATCGACCGGGGTCGCTGTCTGCCGTGGGCTATGGCCAAACCCTGTATTGTCTGTGAAGAATGGTGTCCAACCTCACCCAAGGCTATTTATTTGAGGGAGGAGATCGTGACCGACCGTCAGGGCAACCGGGTAACGGTTATGCAACCCTATGTTGACCCGAATCTCTGTACCGGTTGTGGAGCCTGTGAATATGCCTGTCCGGTAACCGATCGGGCGGCGATTTATATTACCTCGGTGGGCGAATCAAGGTCATTGAAAAATCAGATATTACTTGAAAGAAAAGGAGTTGTTTAAGGTGTGGAAAAATATATCCTGTTTTGGGCTGGCTATAGGATTGGTTTTAATCGGTGGTTGTTCGCAACAGGATATTTATCAGGCCCGGAATTTTCTTCCGAAAAAGATAGCCGAATTTAACATTGAACGTATCTCCGATATCCGGGTTTACGGTAGTGACTCGTTATGGGAATATATCAACGGCGGGGCGGAACTTTATCATGATTACAATTTTATCGAGGTCGCCACAGCGGACTATAAAGCGGGCGAGGTGGAATTTGTCGTCGATATATATCGTTTCGACACTTCTTTGAACGCCTATGGTCTGTATACCAATTTCCGTCCGCCGAATCCTGACACCATAAGGCTCGGGGTGGAAGGATATAAAGCCCCGGGGAGTGTGAATTTCGTCAAGGGGACCTATCTGGTTAGTCTAACCGGCTACGATGAATCCGCGTCAACCTCTGCGGCCCTGACCGCCACCGCCCGGGCTATCGAAAAAATTATTCCCGGAACATCTGAATATCCGGAGCTGTTCAGACGCTTTTATTTCGTGGATAAGATAAAATACACCGACAAATATCTAGCCGATTCGTTTCTGGGAAAAAAATTTCTGACAGCTTTTTATATCCAGGATTATCTTGTCGGGAACGATACCGCCACCTTTTTCCTGAGCGAGGACGCCGGCGGGGAAAAATTTGACCGATGGGTGGAAGATTTGAAAAACGATACGACCTTTTTCCAATTACCCCCGGGAATATTCACGTTGAAAAGTCGGTTTTTTGCCTATAAAGATTCTTTTTACAACGTTATTTTAGTATTTTATGACAGCGGCTTTATCCTGGGCGGGCTCGATATGCAAAGGGAGCATAAGGATATTATGACTCAATGGATCATGTCTTTACCCGGATTCAATGCGGACAGTACGATGGCGAGAATTAAGAGAATAACCGATACTATCGATAATTAACTTTCTTTGGTCAGAATGCTGCCGGAAAAAGCTAGGATAAGCAAAAAAATCACAGCTCCCAGAAGACCTTGCAGACCGATAACCGGTAATAAAACCGTAGTGGTCAGGAGGGCACCCAGCGAGGAACCGACGAGCTCCAGGGCATATCCCAGACCCCGGTTGCGGTCATGGTGACAGGTATAATAAAGACGGGTGGCACCGACAAAGACAGCACCGGTTGCAGCCGCCATCAGGAACATGAAAATTATATGATAAATAAGTAAAAAAGCCGAGGGTACATACATAAAGGACATCCTGAAAGCAGCTATTAAAAACATCAACAACAACAACACCGGTATTTTTGAATTTCTTATCGGATAAGTATGGCTTAAGTAAGTTCCGATAGCCAGCCCCAGCATGAACACCCCTACCAGAAGGGACAATTCCGAATAAAGCGACCCGGCCAGGGATTGGTAAACATAAAAGATGATCAGTTCAAACGAGAGTGAAACAATCCCCGCCGTAAAATAAAGAAACAATCCGAATCGGGAGCGTCGGTTCGTTTTATTTGATAAAAATAACGCCATCCAGAAGAGGATGACCATAAAAGGCAAAATATACAGCCAGGATGTTTTTTTTAGGGTAAAATCTATAAGTCGGTTATCCCAACCGGACATTTTTGACTGATATGTCACCTGAAACAGAGGTAATATCGGTTTTTCAAGGCGATTGACCAGAAAAATACTCTGCAGCCTTGAAATTAACCGCCCGGCTTTAAAATCCGAAAGGCGGTCAACCAGGTAGTAATCATTTATAAAATAAGGTTCATAGGGAAGGTTTGACAATCTACCTATCAGGGTATCATATTCAAGGTTCAAATCCAGGTTGTCAGAAGCAAAAAAGAGAGTCATTTCACCCGGCCAGGCGGCAACCTGGTTAAAACTGACTTTCAGCGTCTCGAAAATAATCGCCAGGAGATCGCTTTTTTCTTGTGATATATATCGGTCGGTATCAAAAGCTGTAGGAATGAATAACAGACCGCTATCTTCAAGGCGGGATTTCAATCGTTCATAAAATTCAGCCGTAAAAAAAATATTGTTCTTATGGTTATCCGGTGAAACGGTGTTCAAAATGATGATGTCATACCGAGCCGAATCTTTCCGGTCGGTAAAATATGCAATGGGGTCACGGTTGATTCTAATAGCCTTCTTTGCAGAAAGGTCAAGCCGGTCTATAGCCGATGTCAGCGACGACCTTGGGTCAAGTGAAGTGATTTCGATGTCGGTGAAATTCTTTGCCAGTTGTTCCAAGCCGAACTCTACCCGACCCAGTATTAGGATTCGGCGGGCATTCGGTCTGTAAGCCAGGGCCGGAAGAAGCTGGTTCTCAGTTATCATCAGGTCCGGGAAAACAGCTTCAATGTTATTATCCGTTAAAAGCGTAGTAGTACTGTCACGGGTAATAATAGTCTGGTGGCTGTAGGGAGTATCAAAGGAGTCGTTGACGGTGTACTCCTTATATTTGAGAGAATCCAGATAAATATCCAGAGGTCGTGACAGATTGCGGGCAACAAGAATCAACAGGACAGTAAGGGTCATGAATAATACCGTGTGCGCTTTTCGCGCCGGTTTGAAAATGAAATAAACGGTATCAGCCAGAACCACCATTCCGACGGCAAAAGCCATGGTCAGGGTGGAAAAAAATACCCCGACCAGAAAAGCGATAAGTAAACCCCCAACGAAAGCTCCGATACCTTCATACAGGTAAACCATTACAATTGAGGTTGTGGTGGTATCAGCCTGGTATTTCCGGTTGATGGCGGAAAACAGCCAGCCGAAAATTATCCCCGTTGGAGCCATGTAAATAACGGAAAGAGCGGCCGCCAGAGTAAAGGGAAAAATCTCTCCCGGCAATTTATCGAATAAAAGCGGGGTCAGACGGATAAGGATGACTGTTCCCCATAAAAGGAAAGGTGCTATTACGAAAAGAGGTGAAGAATGTGGGGTAACGGTTAACCGGCCGCCCCAGACGGCACCCAGGGCTACCGCTATAAGCCAGCCGAAAAAAGCTGTTCCGATGAAAAGTTCATCACCATTGAAAGTCGCTACCAGTTCCCGGAACAACAGTACCTGGGCACCGGTTGCTATGAAGCCGAGGAAAAACGCTTTCCGTTTCATTAAAAAAGACCCGGAATTTCCCGGTTGCATTTTTTACAGCGACTGCCGATGAGGTTATACTGTCCCACCCGGTAACCCCGTCGTTGTATCAATATTTCACCGCAACCGGGGCAGTAAGTCGATTCCGCTGGATGCCCGGGGATATTGCCGAGATAAACAAACTGTAGTCCCTCAGCACGGCTGATCTGATACGCTCTTTCCAGGGTCGTTTGAGGTGTGGGGGGTAGATTTTTAAGCAAATACTGCGGATAGAAACGGGAAAAATGCACCGGAGTATCGACGCCCAGGTTGGTTTTAATCCATTGAGCCAATTCGACAAGTTCAGCCTCAGTGTCATTAAGGGTCGGGACTACCAGATAGACGATTTCCAGCCACACGCCGGCTTTCTTTATCCGGACAAGCGTGTCCAGAACCGGTTTTAATTCACCGTTGACAATACTTTTATAATAATCTTCACGAATAGCCTTTAAGTCGACTTTTACGGCGTCAAGGTGCTTGAGGAGTTCGTTCATGGGGTCTTTCTCAATATACCCGCCGGTTATCATGACCGACCTGATATCGTTTTTATGTCCCAGGACGGCGATATCATACATGTATTCATAAAATACTATCGGCTCTGAATAGGTATAGGCAATATTGGGGACTTTGTGTTCCCGGCAGATATCAATAACCGCCCGGGGCGGCAGGTCGATATTGTTGGTTTGTTCCGGGCGTGTCTGGGATATCTCCCAGTTCTGGCAGAACTTGCAATTGACATTACACCCGGCCGTGGCAAGTGAGAAGGCTTCTGACCCCGGGTAAAAATGAAACAGGGGTTTTTTTTCAATCGGGTCGATGTTGACCGAGCAGGGTAAACCATAAACTAAGGTGTAATAGATATCATTACGGTTTTCCCGGATTCCGCAGTAACCACGCTCAAGGTCGGTAATAAAACAATGTCGGGGGCAGAGCAGGCACTCGATGCCGCCGCCCTCGACCTTTTTATAATACCGGGCCTCGACTGATGAAAGTTCCCGGGCATAATCAAACGCCAGGGCATTCTGCAGACCACCCAGAAATTCGGGAATCAGGTCGGATGAGGGCGCTACTGTCAGGGCTGCGCCGCAACCCAGACAGCGGATAAAGGTTCGACGCTTCATCAGAACAGCTCTCCGGTCTTAGTGTTACCGTTATGGTCGAGGTTTAACACGGTCAAATTGATTTTAGATAAATCAGATATCCCCAGGCCAATTTCTTCTCCGACATTCAGGTACTTTACCGGGCGACCGGCTTTTTCCAGAGGTGGGAGGTTATTTTTCAGACGGAATCCCTGCACTATTTCCAGGCCGATACGGTCGGCACTCACCGGGTCACGGGATAAAATCAAACCTCCGTATGAAACCTGATATTCACCCATGAAACCAGGCCCGCCGTTATATTGAACACGCACGGCATCGATTATAGTCAAACAATTTTTACGTTTTATTGTGGGCAGGCTGGAAACATGAGCGGCATAAGGTGTGCAGTGGTTGTCGTGATATTTATTGGGATTAAATATCGCCCCGTACATATTTTTTAAACCGGCTGACAAACCGGCCAGGGAATGGTCTTTAAGAATCGGCAGGTTTATATTGTAATCGACTATTGTCGTTAACAGGCGGCTTATCCGGGTGCTGACTTCGCCATAGGTCTCGAAATTATCATCGTAACCGATGCCATTGGTATCAGTTCCCAGACACCTAACACCAAAAGAGGAAGCGTTCAGTTTGAAACCAGCCTCGCTGAGTTCCCGGTTGGTACGGTCCCAGATGATGATGTTGTTGTCGTTTATATGTCCATTGGAAGTCAGTATTTCGGTTAAAGCCTCAGTTAAAGCAATCGGGGTTGATAATAAGCGGCCGGTAAGGCAGTTGGTTTTCATGCCGATGACGCCTTTGGGGATGATTTTTTTCATGGCAAAGTAGGCATTAGTTTCTTCGGCAACAGCTTTCAACCCGGTTTGCAGCAGGAGCTGGTATTCTTCACGATTATACTGACCGTTATCTGCTCGGTCGGTAAATTTAACCACCACTACCTTACTCATATTTATATTATACTATATTTTTTATTAAAAACAGCCAGTACTTTTATACTTGCGTCATCTTTAACTGTTATATATTGTAAAACAGGTATGAAATTAATGAATAACCCAGCAATTAAATTATTATTTATTTTTTTAATTTTTTATATGACAGACAGTTACGCCGAAATAAGGAAACCTGCGGTGGCCGGAGCGTTTTATCCCGGAAAAACCGAGGAATTGAAAAAGATGATAAACAGTCATCTGACCGGAGTGGAAGCTATGCCGGCTGTCGATGGCCAGGTGATAGCCTTAATAGTCCCCCATGCCGGCCTTGTATATTCCGGACAGATTGCCGCGCATGCTTATAAAATTCTCGAGAATTCCGGCGTTAACCGGGTGATACTCTGCGGCCCCTCGCACCGGTACCGTTTTAACGGTCTTTCGATTTATGGTCCCGGTGTTCAATGGGAAACGCCGCTGGGAATTATTAACTGTAATGATTATCTGTGTCAGCATCTTTTGGATTTTAATAAGAATATCAATGTAATACCTGAAGCTCATTATCAGGAACACTGCCTTGAGGTCCAGTTGCCGTATATTCAAACTGTCCTGACCAAACCTGAGATAGTTCCAGTGTTGATAGGTCCTCAGGACCGGGGCACTATAAAATTACTGAGTGAAGCTTTACAATCTCTGCCTTTTGATTCGCAGACTGTGATGATTGCTTCCTCCGATTGGCAGCACTATCGGCCTGCCTCGGAAGGCTGGAAATACGATTCCACGGGGATTAAATGTCTCGAAAACCTGGACCCGGACCGGCTGGAAAATTATCTGCAAACCGGAAAAGTGGAGATGTGTGGCGGAGGGGTGACGGTGGCGGTTGTAAGAGCTGCCATGGCTAAAGGAGCCAACCGGCTGAAAATTTTAAAATACGGCGATTCCGGTGATGTGTCCGGCGATAAAACCGCCGTGGTCGGTTATGTGGCGGCCGTTTTATACAAGGCTGACGAAAAGGGAAATGACAGCAGAAAGGCGGATGTGAAAAAAACATCAAATATGGAAAAAGACCTTGAAAAATATGAGCTGTCCGATACCGATAAAAGACAGCTTTTGCAGATAGCCCGCCGTTCGATTGAAAGCTATCTTGCCGATGGCACCATTCCCGAATTCGAGGTTCCTGACAATCTCCGTTTGTCCGGAGCGGCTTTTGTAACCCTGGAAAAAGGGGAGACCTTGCGCGGCTGTATCGGTCATGTCATGGCGGTGGAGCCACTTTATAAAACCATTGCTACCTGTGCCGTTCAGGCGGCGGTTTCCGACCCCCGCTTTTCACCGGTAAGGGCTGCTGAAATGAAGGATATTCATATTGAAATATCGGTGCTGACTCCTCAGCAGAAAGTTACCTCGCTGGATGAAATCGAAGTCGGCCGCGATGGTTTGGTTATTGCCATGGGTAGCAACCGGGGTTTGCTTTTACCCCAGGTAGCCACTGATTACGGCTGGAATAAAACCGAATTTCTGCAACATACCTGCCGTAAAGCCGGTCTTCCGATAGACGCCTATAAATCCCCGGAGGCTTCGATTTATAAATTTCAGGCGCTGGTTTTCGGGGAATAACGAAAAAAATACAAATAATTTTTTTTGATTGATGAAAAAGGCCGCCCTGTTAAAGAGCGGCCTTGATGTTTAAGCGAAAATCTTCATGGACAGTCGGGCAGCGGGTTATGTGATAAATAAAGGAAATCTATCAGCCGCGTAATGTCGGATATATCCGGGTCACCTCCGGAAGCATCAACATCGGCTTCATCGGGACAACAAAGCGGAATGTGACTTAAATACAGAAAATCGATCAAACGGGTGATGTCGGAGATGTCAGGGTCTTCACTTTCGGAACAATCTACGTTGCCGGTTTTTCCGATACAGCAACCTTCGTAGTAGTAAAGAATACTACCCGATGATAGAGCCGGGGTATAAGTCGCCAGCTCTCCATAGAATTTGGGCTCTAAAGTAATAGAAGTTGTGTAGCCATCGAAGATGAGCAGGTTGGAATCATTGGGTGGACCGGACGTGATGCTGAATTTCAAAATGATAAGAGGGCCGGTGCCGGGTTCAAGCTCGGGGTCGCTGCCGACTTCGAAATTTAAAGTCATTCGTTTTTCGGTAGCGTTAAAATTTAGATAACCCACATCCATGTAATCTGCCCGGCAGCCGGTAACGCTGTAACCCTTGTATGAGAGATTCAGATTGCCGCCGTACTCAACCGGCAATTGAATACGATACAGCGGAACATAATTGGTGATATGGATAGGGATTTCAAGGGTGGTGGCCAGAGGTCCTTGTACATGGGAACCTCTAATAGTATCCGCCAGGGCAATAACATGGTTTAATTTTTCATAATAAAATGAAGCCATGCCGGAATCTACTCTCAGTCCCACATCATAAATTCCGGGTGTCTCGTAGGTATGGACGGGTTCCTGTATCATCGCCGAGTCACCGTCGCCGAAATACCATTTCCAGCCGGTTACGGCCTGAAGCTCCGAGGCGCCGAAGAAACTGACATCAAGCGGAACCCAGCCGATATTATTGGACGAGGTGAACATGGAACGTTTTTCCGGCATGATAAAACGCTGCATCGATTCGTTAAGATAGTTGCAGCCTTCCACGGCACAGTGAAGATTATCCACGGTATACCAGCCGTTGTAACTCCCACCCCAGCCATAATTCATATGATATTGATTCAGAGTACCATTAACGCGCCAGCCGTCGCATACAATGGCATGGGCGTCAATCAGATACATAATCGGTCGCCCCTGGTCGATTTCATCGGCTATCATGCCGAACCAGGAAGCGGGATCGTAAGAACTGCGGTAAAAATTCATGACGATATCACGGTACTTGAAATAGTCCGAATAAACTGAATTGAACGGCCAGGTACCTGAACCGCAGGCACCGAAATCCATGTCAAAAGCTATCGCCACTTCATAATTAAATTCCGCCAAAGCATCGTTCTGAGCCTGGGTACAGCCGCCATCACAATCATCAGGAATGTTTGCCCAGTCATAGGGGTCATAAAAGGTTGCACCCACTGTCAGACCGGAGGTGCTGCCTTCACAGGAGTTATCGCCATCCCACCAGTAGGAATGACTTCCCGTACCTTCCGGGGGCCACTGATGGTACTTAAAAATCTGCGCGGCGGCGGTGGCAACACAACCCACCACAGTGCGGTCCCCGTCGCCATAGGGACATAAGTTGTTATACGGGTCGAACTGGTGCCAGCTTGAGGTCAAGAGCGGTCCTACCTGGGTGCTTTCCAGGCTGGTTTTAAAGTCCACCCGCTTGGCGGTGTAAGAATCCCATTGGCGGCGGTGTTCCCGGCCAAATATTACGTCCCCCGAAGCTGGCTGGGCGGTTTCAAGAGAGCCGTAATTTTCAACGTAAACCCGAACCAGTTTCTGAAGAATTTCACGCATCATCATGGGGAAACCGAACCGCTGGTTAATGTCAAAATGGCCTTCATCGGTATAAAATTTTACCGGAGCCATTTCTTTCAATACCGGGATGATTACAAAACCTTCGGGTGAAATGGAGTAAACCCTTCCCAGAAGGGTGTCATTTTCGATGATATCCTGAACGTCGGTTATTTGAGGATTGGTTTCTCCGGCCCAACTGCCGTTTTGTGACACGATTTCAGAAAGCCAGTTCTCACAGACGAGTTCCATTTCTTCGGGAACGGCTGTTTCGGCGTTGGCATGACCAAGCCATAAAAAAGTCAATAAAATCGTCAGAAAAGTTGTTATTGACAGGTGGGAAATTGTTTTGGTCTTCATAAAAATAATACTCCCTTGCTCAAGTTAAGTTCAGGAAATTTAAGAAGTTACGTACCTGTTTGTACAGTAGTAATATATTGTAGAAGCGCTTATTTGTCAAGCATTTAACTCCGGTTGCACAATAAAAAAGGCCGACTTATCATATATATTATCGGCCTGTAATTTCTGCGATTTAACGTTAAGATTTACATAATCTTACTTCTTTATTGCGGTGGTTCCTGAGTCAGCTCGAAAACAAAACATGGTTTGACCGGCGGCGGCCCGCCTAAATAAAGAAAGCTTACAAGATGGGTTATATCAGAAATATCGACAACCGAATCACAATTGCAATCAGCCATTAGAATACTTGGAAATGGAGGAATATGAGTTATATAAAGAAAGTCGATAAGGAAGGTGACATCGCTCATATCAATCTGGTCGTCATTGGTGACATCGCCGTGGGAGATTGACAGAATCGCCCGGAATGCATCTACCCGCCCATAACCATACTCGACATGAGGTGTGTCAATAGGGATATCCCCTGTCCATTTTAATTCTCTAACTGCAGATTTCTTTAGTATCTCATATATTTCGTCTATATTTAACATTGTATCTTTTGCAATTATTAAAGATGCTATACCAGCTACTACGGGACAAGTAGCTGAAGTACCACCAAAATGGCAATTATAATTTAAATCATTAGTAACCGAATCTATACTGCACCACCAT
>CAZUAS010000030.1:0-30289 GCA_964618515.1 uncultured Ignavibacteriales bacterium
AAAGAAATCGGCAGGGTTTGACCGGTTTCAATGTTGAAAGGTCCAAAGGAGAGCAGGTAACGAGTATCGAAACCATCGGATATATCCGTAGCGATATTCTGATTCGGATAGAGCCAGACCGGATCGTTAGCCGGAATAGATGCCGTGTAAACCTGGTCGTAATCAAATTCCTTATTGCGAAGGAAATCGTATTTATTGCGGTCGCCCTCAGGAGTACCCAGCTGGCCGAATCCCAGGTCCCGGAAATTCTCGATTTTTTTCCGGGGACCGAAATCCAGAGAAGCGGTACCGTTGCTGACCCACCAGTTGAAAGATACTTCCAAATCGTCCGAGGGGGTTCTGACGATACGGGTAGCGGTAACATGGGGTACGGGCGTGGAAAGAAGACCGCCGCTGAAATCACCGTCGTTGTCGGCAATCCAGGCGATGAAAACCGTGTCTTCAAAAATACAGTTGCCATAGGGATTATCGTAAGTATAAAGGAAACCACAAACATCGTCATCGAAGCCTTCATCGGCACCCTGGGTTTTCACGTCGGCATCGACATATATGCCCATATAAACCTGGCTGATTCTTTCAATACCAATATTTTTAATTGCATAATCAAACAGGACGAAATCTTCGGCATAGGGATAAGACCAGGCATAGGACCGTTGGGTGACCTCGATATTAAGCGGCCGGTGGGGACGACCGTCAAGAGCATCATTGTCAAGACCAGAAACACCGGTGGTAAAAGTGTCGGTATAAACAGCAATATAGTCCTGTTCTGAAATAGCGTTTTTATATTCCGGTTTAGCCGGGTCAATAATCGAGCGATAAATCATTTTACCGAACGGTTCCTCATCGGGAAAAAACTCCCGGGTAAGTTGCCAGCCATCGGCCCCTACCGAAACCAGGGTATCACGTCCTATTATGGCACCAATCCAGAAAGCGCCTGCAAAAAGATACTGAGAATTGGTATTTTTGGGGTATTCACATGAGGGTACAACCACTCCGGTAAAGCAGTCGCTGGGACTGCCGGCGGCAAAACCGTCACCAAAAGTGCCATTATTGTTTACCCCCAGAACTATTTTACCAACATTATGAGCTGCAATACAATATTGTGGGGTGGCAGTGGCATAAGAGCTTTGCTGTTTCATGTCATTGGGGTTATAGCGGGCACGACCCAAAGAACCCAGTGGAATCAGTAAAATAAAAAGGAGGATAAAGAGTTTTACATGTGACTTATTAGCTTTCATATCTCGTCCTCTTATAATAATTTAAATCATTAATCCCTTTAATAATTTATTTTTACTGAAAATAGTTTTTATTTTCAGATTTAAATACTACAAAAAATCTATCAAAATGGCAAGTTCTTTTGAAAAAAAGATTTAATATCCATATGTAGTTGGAAGTGGAATGTTTTTGTAAGTCATTGAAATTCAATGTGAAGTATCGATGCCCGGTTATGAGAGACAAATGGTAAGTTCCGATTTATTTGGTTTTACCCCGATTTAGGATAAAACGATTTTCTTAAAATATAATACGAATCTATGCTATAAAAAAGGAAAATTAATTGCCCGAGGTGTTTTTATATCCTTATAATAATTTATAAAATCAGGACAAACTTACCTATCTGAGTATTACCTTTGTCGTCTTCAACCACCCAGTAATAGATACCCGTTACTACCCGCTGGGTATTGCGAGTGATTAAATCCCATTCGTCATGCATCGAGGTCGGGTCGCTGGGGTCTTTATCATGTTCAAATTCCCTAATCAAATCCCCATCAAGGGAATATATCCGGATGGTGCATCTAGGTGGTAAATTGGCGAAATGAAGGCGCCGCATCCGGTCGGGAATATAATACGGGGCATCACGGCCTTCAAAACCGTCGGCAATATAATCACTATTTATACGATAAGGATTGGGATAGACATATACTTCAAGATTTTTGGCGGCGACGCTATCAACTGAACTGAGGGGGTAAACCAACCTTGCTGAATTGGTTTTTGAAGATTCCAGTGAGCCCAGTCCGGACTGGGGTGAACCAAAGTCAAAGGCGGTTACATTTACATAATACGGAACGGTTGGTAGAAGATTATCCATGGTGTACTCGTATTCGAAATATTTAAAAAAGCCTTCGTCGGTTAGCTCCGAGGTATCCGCTGAATCGGGATTCAAATGGCTGGGGTAGGGTTGGTCCGGGTAAACCTTGCGAATGGGCGTGTTGGCGCCGGGATAATTGGCAAAAATCGAACGGTTAAAATCTTGCGGGTCAAAATAGTAGGTCAGAGTACGCCCGAGCGAGTCCACGGTTATATAGGGGTCGCTGCGGGTATAGTCAGTGGGGTCAAAAAGGGTGTCATTACAGCGACTGCCATTGACCACGTTGCCGTACAAACATCGTAACTGTTCAAGAGTGAAGGGGATTTCATTGAGTTCCCAGATACTGTTGGTTTGATTGAATTCGTAGCGGTTATAATTATTAATATCGTAAGAAGCCATAATAATAAAGCTGGATTCGCGGCTGTCCCTACTCATATAAATGCGATAACCTTCAAAATCATATTCTCGTGAGAAAATATCCCGTGTTGTTTCACTTCGAAGGCCGTTCCACCTGATGGTAACCTTTCCTACCGAGGGATAGACCCGCATACTGTTGATTTTAGCCGGTGTTCCGTTTTTAAGACGGGTACTACTCCAGGTACCCGGTGCCGGCGGCGGCGAAGCGCCGCGGAAATCGGGAACACCATCGCCTTTATACCAGAAGGTATCACACAGGTCGTAAGTCCACAGAGTGTCCAGAATCAAAGGCGGTCCGACCGCGATGGTATCAATCTGACTGATAGCGGAATCCTGACAGCAAAGACGGTATTCACCGAAGACACTATCATCGTCGGAATCTATGCCGGGATTGTCGTAAATCCATGATGCCCACATGGCGTTAGAGCCAAGATTGGTAAAACTGAGATTGCTGTAATATATATCCGGGCGGTAGTTATCTACGAGGTTATTTTTACCGTTTTCAGGGTCGGTATGAAGGTCGGCACCGGCCAGATAGGCAAAAGATAAAGGTAGAGTCTGACCGGATTCGATATAGAAAGGGCCGAAGGACAAAAGAAAGCGGGTGTCGTAGCCGTCAGCAATATTCCTGGCTATTACCTGATTCGGGTATAACCAGTCGGGGTCGTTGGGTGCTATATCGGCGGTGAAAATCTGGTCGTAATCGAACTCCCGGTTACGTAAAAAATCATACTTGTTGCGGTCGCCTTCTGGGGTACCCAGACCGCCGGTACTCAGGTCGCGAAAATCCTTGATTTTCCGGCGGGGACCGAAGTCAAGAGAGCTGGTACCGTTACTTACCCACCAGTTGAAAGATACATCCAGGGAGTCAGACGGGGTGCGGACTATCCGCATGGCTGTAACATGGGGCAAGGGGGTGTTCAGAAGACCACTGCTGCGCAGGTCGCCATCGTTGTCGGCGATCCAGGCGATGAAAACCGTATCTTCGAAAACACATTGACCATATTGAATGGGCAGCGAAAACAAGAAGCCGCAAATGTCGTCCTGAAAGCCGGCAGGGTCGCCGCCTACCCGGTTGACATCAGCATCAACATAAAGACCCATATAGACTTCTCGGAGTCTTTCCCGGCCAATATTTTTTATGGAATAATCAAACAGGATAAAATCATCAGCATAAGGATATGACCAGGCATAAGAGCGTTGTGTAACCTCGATATGCAAAGGTATATGAGGGCGACCATCAATATAATCAGGACATAACCCCGGAATACCGGTGGTAAAAGTATCAGTGTAGGTGGCAATGAAATCCTGTTCCGAAACAGCATTTTTGTATTCGGGTCGTGCCGGGTCGATGATGGAACGATAAATCATATCTCCAAAGGGGGAAACATCAGGGAACATTTCCTGGCAATTTTGCCAGCCGTCGGCCCCCACCGACACCAGCGTATCACGACCTACAACCGCACCAATCCAAAATGCACCGGCGAAGACATAGCTGGTATTGGAGCCCTTGGGGTATTCACAGGAAAGAACCATGATACCGGTGAAGCAATCGGTTTGGGAACCGGAAACAAAACCGGTGCCGAAAGTCCCGTTGTTATTAACCGCCAGTACCAATTTACCCACATTATGCTGAGCGACACAGTAAGCCGGAGTGACTGTAGCTGTATTGGACCTGTTTTTATCGTCATCAAGAGATATTTTTGAACGACTTTGAGAAATAGAGGGTAAAGACAAAATAATAATTATAACAGTCGATATAATATTTTTTTTTGACATTTATAACCTTTTTAAAAAAACCGGACTTTTATGATATAATATAACGTTTTAAGGGTTGATTTTGTCAAGAAGTTTGATTGCCGGCGGGTGAAAATAAGGATCTTTCAAAATAAAAAAACCAGCTCCGAAGAGCTGGTTTTTTTTAGTCATTTATGCTCAGAGCGGTTTTTCAAAAGTAGAAGCCGGGATGTCGATATTAATTTCGTATTCGGTAAAGGACTGCTCCACAACTTTCTGTGTTTCCAGGTAGACGTTGATATTAGTCGGCAGAGTGACATCGCCGATTTTCTTAAAATCAGCATAGATATTGTTTATAACACCTTCACCCATGGGAGTTTCGCCCCAGTATGAAGACGAGTAAAGCTGATGGGAATCGGCGTTAAGACCCAGGCGGCAGATTTTATCGCCATTCTCCTTTACCAGGGTAATATATTCTACCTTCTTGCCCTCAACTTCTTCAATACCATCATAGACAGGGCGATAATCCGGTTTATCGCACTGGCGGAAAATATAAATAACATTGCGAGCCAGATCCTGCTTGTCCTTTGAAAGGTCATCAGCAGTTTTTTCTATAATACTGCCGGTCTGGTCGCTTTTCCACCCCTTGTCGCCATTGGTAATATCGTACATTTTCCGTCCCATGACCGTTAATAACAGGTACGTACGGTCAGGAATTACCTTATACTCCTCGAAGCTTAGAGGAAAACCGCCGTTGGGGGTGATGATGGTATAGGTTCCTTTTATCCGGGTGGATTTAATTTTTTTGAAACCATCAACTCCGCCATGGGCTTTTGCGGCCGCCATCAGAAGTTCATTACCTTTGGCCAGGGTTTCATCGTTAATGACCAGTTCCTTTTCTTCTTTGGGGGCGGGAATGGTAATATCAATTTTTTCTACTGGTCCCAGACCCAGTGATTCGAGAGGTTCATCAAATTGTGCTTGATTACCAACCACCAGAATAACCATTTCATCGGGACGCAGATTATTTCTGGCAGCCCTCATAACGGCTTCAGGGGTAACTTTCTCAACTCCTTCTTTTTCTTTCTGGAGGAAATCTTCGGGCAAGCCGTAATAATCATAGGTCATCATCCGACTCAGGACCTCACCCTTGGAATCAAAATTGAAAACAAAGGAATTGAGATAACCGTCTTTGCCTTTTTTCATTTCTTCTTCAGTAGGAAGGTCGGTGTGCATGGTTTTGATCTGAGTAATCATTTCCCGGATGGCTTTTACCGTGCTTCCGGGGTTGGTTGAAGCCAGGGCAAAGAAATATCCGGGATAGCCGAATTCAGATATCAACCGGCCGCCGGTAGAGTAAGCCAGGCCGAGTTTGGTGCGGACATTATTGGTCAGGCGGCTGCCGAATCCTTCACCAAGGATACTGTTCATCACGATCCGGTCGGCATAATCCGGGTCGGTGACCTTTCCGCCGATATGTCCCATTCTGATATAAGATTGCCTGGCGTCGGTTTTCTCGGCGTAATAAACTTTATTGCGCCAATTGTAGGTTACCTCCGGGAGGGGTGGTACCGTTACGTTACTCTTCGGCCAGGCACCGAAATATTGTTTAATCCTGGTGATTATTTCATCTTTATTGAAATCGCCCCAGATAGCCATCTGGACATTTTCCGGGCAGAAGTAGGTTTTATGGAAATTTACGAGGTCGGCTCTTTCAATCGCATTAACGGTGGCATATTCGGTATGCCGGGCGTAAGGTGATTCCGAGCCGTAAATTAATTTTTTGAATTCGCGACGAGCCAGTTCGCCTATGTCATCGTTCCGGCGGGAGATGCCGGTCCGCTCCTGGACCTTGGCCAGTTCAATCTTATCCTCATTAAAGACAGGTCGTTGAAGAATCTCAGCCAGTATTTCCAGTCCCATGTCAGTGTATTCGCTGAGGACATTAACACTGGCACTGCCCATATCAAGGTTGATGCTGGTTTCAACCGACCCGCCGACACCCTCAAGCATCTCATCAATCTCGTCACCAGTCCATTTTTCGGTACCGCCGGTGCGCATGACGATCCCGCAGATTTCCGCCAGCCCCACTTTTGACGGCGGATCGAGATAAGTACCGACGTTGATGCGAGCATTAACCTGGAAAATCGGCAGGGATTTATCTTCAAGCAAATAGAGTTTCAGGCCATTATCAAGAGTGATCTTCTCTACCTGGGGTATCTGCAGCGGATTTAACGGAGGAAATTTAATTTTTTCTATATCCTGTGACAGGGCCGGCAGGTTTAATAAAACCAGAAAAGCCGCCCCGACCAATACGGTTATGAATATTCTTTTCATCTTACAGCACTCCCATAAGTTAAATAGTATTAAGTTTCGCAACCGTACGATTCTTCTTGACGAAATATTTTTGAGCGACCCGTTGGATGTCTTCCGGGGTGACGGCGTTGATACGGTTAAGCTGTTTGAACAGTTCGCGCCAGTCTCCATATTTATTTTCAAAAGTAGCCAGTTGCATGGCCAGGCCCATATTGCTGTTCAGGCCGTTAATAAAGGAAGCCTTGGCCCGGGCTTTGATTTTTTCAACCTCTTCAACCGGCAGTAATTCGTTTTTCATTTTTTCAATTTCCGCAAAAACCTGTTCTTCACATTCATCATTATTATGCCCTGCCGCCGGGATAGCATAGACCAGAGCCAGGGTTGGATATTTATTGCCCGGATAACCCGCAAAGGCGCCGACATCGGCGGCGATTTTCTTTTCCTTGACGAGGTTTTTATAAAGCAGCGAGGTCCGCCCCTGGCCCAGGTAATCGGTCATAGCCTGCACCGCCGGCCAGTCCTTGTCGGTAAAACTGGGGATATGGTAACAGGCGGCAAACAAGGGTTGAGCGGGGTCTTCAAGTTCCACCCGGCGTTCGCCGTTCTGTTCCGGTTCTACCGTAGCCAGCTCATCCGGTTTGGGTTTATAAGGAAGGCGACCCCAGTATTTTTCCGCCAGCCGGAAAACTTCTTTGGGGTCAACGTCGCCTACGATACTGACTATCATATTGGATGGGACATAGTATTTTTCATAATAAGCTTTGGCTGCGTCGCGGGTATAATTTTTAATGTCCGACATATGACCGACAATGGAAATGCCATAGGGATGTGCCAGAAAAGCCGCGGCTTTGAGTTCATCGAGAGTACGACCAAAAGGGCTGTTTTCCAGAGTTTGAAGGCGTTCTTCCGCGATAACGTTTCGTTCACGGTACATTTCACGCAAAACCGGCTTGTAAAACCGTTCCGATTCCATGGCCATCCATAATTCCAGGCGGTTGGATGGCAGGCTCACCAGATAAATAGTCTGATCCATACCCGTTCCGGCATTGATACCGACACCGCCTTCCGTTTCCAGAATATGGTCGAAGGCATTGGGGACTACAAAACTGCGCGCCTTTTCAATGGCTTTATCGAATTCCGCCTCTAATAATGCCAGACGGGCAGAATCAGCCTGGTCACCTTTTTTTCGTTCCGCCCGAAGCTCATAAAAAATGGAATCTTCAATCTTCATCGCTTTGAGTTCATTCTTAAGATCAGTAGTACCCACTTTTTCTGTGCCTTTAAAGGCCATGTGCTCGAACATATGGGCAAGGCCGGTGTATTCCTTGGGGTCATTAGCTCCACCGACATTGGCATAAGTAATCAAAGATACAACCGGAGCATCATGTCTTTCCATCACGATAACTCTCAAGCCGTTTTTGAGAGTATGTTCCGACACGGCATTTTCAAGTTCCGAAAAATCAAATCCGAAACCAGCCGAAACACCCGCTATAATCAAGACGAAAATAACGGCTATGAGATTTTTGTTAAAAATTTTCATATACTCCTCCATAACTTATTATTAATCTGTAACTTTCTCCGAATTAACAAGGTCTGACCAGAAGTGTCAAGAGTATAATGACATATGAATTGTCATTAATTTGTACTGGCCGCTTCTCTTAAATAAAATATCCGAATAGTTTCCTTATAATTAGCAATCAATATTATAATCGTTTTGATTCTATTAAGTTTATTTTTTTCAGGAAGAAATTTTCAGGTCGCCGGTATTAAGTACAGTTTAAAGCATTCTTCGAACAAGGAGAAACATTATGAAAAAGATGAAATTAACCAACTTGCTGCCGGTCGGCATATTTATCTTTTTGTTTTTTTTGTCGATGCCGGCCTTGGGCGGAAACGGAACAATCTCCGGTCGGGTGGTACAGGTGGGTAACAACCGGCCCGTTCCGGCCGTATCTGTGATTATTGAGGGTACAAACACTGGTACCATCTCAGATTTATATGGTCATTTCTTTCTGGCGGAGCTTCGTCCCGGTAAATATAATCTGATATTTTCCCATAAAGATTACCAGATTGAAAAAAGAGTTGATGTCGATGTTGTCGCCGGTCAGGAAACCAAGCTTTCGGTCTCCTTGACACCTCAAGAAATCAGCTTAAATGAAAAAGATATTAAAAATAAACTTCAGTTTCAGGGGCTTACCGACGGTACAGTCAGGGAAGAAAAAGCCGGAGTCGCCAAACAGAGAACCCCCACTGTTCAGGAAGAATCTTCGAACCTGAAAGATTGCTATACCTTTGACAATTACAAAAGCGATAACCGTATAACAGTCCGACCGTATATTGATAAAATACCGCCACAGCCGGATTACGAGTTTACCCCGCAACCTTATGATATGTTTTTCCGGGACTATGGAACTAACGGCTTCGTGCAGACTGAAGATGACCGTCTTTCAACCTTCGCCATCGATGTCGATGATGCATCTTATGTTCTGGCCCGCCGGTACTTGCAGGAAGGCTATCTGCCGCCCTCGGATGCCATCCGGGTGGAGGAATTCATTAATCATTTTGATTATGGTTACAAGAATCCCGAAGGTAAGAAATTCCGGGTGTTCACTGAATGGGCTGCCTCGCCTTTTTCACCCCGTACGACCTTGTTAAAAATCGGTATCAAGGGCAGTGAGATATTTAAAAAGGAACGCCGGCCGCTTAATCTGACCTTGGTGGTGGATGTTTCCGGTTCAATGGGCTATGATAACCGTATGGATTTGGTACGGGAATCTTTGCGACTGCTTGTCAACCAGCTTGACAGTCGTGATATGGTAGGGATGGTGGTTTACGGGTCGGCTGCCCGTGAAGTTCTGGAACCGGTGAGTGCCTCCAGGCGCCAGCTTATCTACCGTGCCATTGAACGGCTTTCACCGGGCGGTTCGACTTATGCCGAAGCAGGGATTCACTTGGGTTATAAGATGGCCGACCGGCAGTATGTTAAAGGTCATGACAATTGTTTGTTTCTTTTAAGCGACGGCGTGGCCAATGTCGGCCGTACTGACCCGGAAGGTATCATGAGAAGGGTCCGGGAATATACCAAGAAGGGAATTACACTGTCGGCCTTTGGTTTCGGCATGGGTAATTACAACGATTACCTGATGGAGCAACTGGCTCAGCAGGGTAACGGCAAGTATGCTTATGTTAATGACCGTGATGAAGCCCGGAAGGTGTTCATTAAGGATTTTGTCTGCAACTTCCAATTGCTGGCTCGTGATGTCAAAATCCAGGTTACTTTTGACCCCCGTCTGGTGGTAGCTTATCGTTTGCTCGGTTATGAAAATCGGGAATTGCCTGACCATCGTTTTTCGGATAATCGTCAGGATGGGGGAGAAGTCGGCGCCGGTCACGAAGTTACCGCCATCTATGAACTGGTTCTCGCCGACAAGCGTACCCGGGGAATTCCCGGCACGGTTACCATCCGCTGGAAAGACCCGGATCAGACTGAGGTAACGGAATTGACCAGAGATATTGAATTGTCGGGGAAACCTCAAAACTTCAATCAGAGTCGTCCGGAGTTTCGCCTGGCGGTGATGGCGGCTAAATTTGCGGAGCTTCTCAAAGGAAGCATTTATAGCGAAGAAGTTACTTTTCGCGAACTCTATCGGCTGATTCGGAGACTGGAAGAAGAATTGCCGGGCGAACAAACAAGAGAGCTGGCAGAGCTTATCAAATTGGCTGGAAATTTGAATGATGGCTTCAGCCGACGTTAGCAGGTAGTTAATTAATAAAAAAAAGCGGGTTTTATAAACCCGCTTTTTTTACAGATTAGTCTTTTCACCACCAACTTATAAGTTTAGGTTTAAAAGTATGCAGGAGGTTTTCATTTTTGGGAATAATCCGGGCGGTAATGCCGAAACGGCCGGATTCACGGCATTCAATTTCCGCCTGATAGATATACAGACCGTCTTTTCCCTGGTTGTTTTCAAGGGTAGCGCTTATCGGGCTGAAATTGATTAGTTGTTCCTGGGCGTTGATGCGACCGGAAACGATTTCCACCCGAACATCATCGGGTGTAATAGCGTCAAGATATACATGCAACCTTACATTGACCTTCTGACCGACATAAACGGTGGGTTTAAGGTCAGGAATTTCGATATCCCGGATGGTAATTCGGTCCCAGCTGGAGCTGATTCGATTAATCCAGTCGGTTAAATGACGATTCAGTTCATAGTTGTTGTCCTGAAGGCGAAGGCTGGTTTTAATAGCCGGTACGTAGAATTGATTGGTGTAATCCATCAGCATCCGGTGAGTGGAGAATCTCTGTCCGGCCATGTGAATACTGGCTTTCATTTTCTTGATCCAGTCAACGGGAAGGTCATTGTCATTGCGGTCATAGAAAAGCGGGATAACTTCTCGTTGCAGAGTATTGAACATGGCTTCGGCATCGAATTTATCCTGGGTGTCGACATTGCCGTATTCCTCGCCATTACCTATTTTGAAGCCCGTTTCTTCGCTGTAACCTTCCACCCACCAGCCATCGAGAATGGACAGGTTCAAACCTCCGTTTATGGCCGCTTTCATGCCCGAAGTGCCGGAAGCTTCCTGCGGACGCCGGGGAGTATTCAACCAGACATCGACCCCCTGGACAAGGTAGCGGGCGACATTTATATCATAATCTTCCAGGAAGATAATGCGGTTGCGGAATTTTTCATGGGATGTATAATCGATAATCTGTTTGATAATTTCTTTTCCAGGATTGTCGAGAGGATGCGCTTTGCCAGATATTATCAACTGTACCGGATATTTTTCATTATTAATGATTTTTTCCAGACGCTCGATATCGGAGAAAATCAGATTACCTCTTTTATAGGTCGAGAACCGTCGGGCAAAACCAATCGTTAGAATTTGCGGATTGAGGACCTGTTCCGACTGTTGAATTTTTATCTGCGAGGCACCCCGGCGGATTAACTGCTGTTTGAGCCTTTTACGGGCGAAAAAGACCAGTCGTTCCCGACGTTTGTTATGAACCCGCCACAGTTCCAAATCGGGTATTTTGTACACCCGTTCCCAGATTTCCGGTGCTCCCGGCATTTCGATAAAGCGCGGACCAAAATAAGATTCATAAAGGTCTATCATATCATGAGAAATCCATGAAGCCGGGTGAATGCCGTTGGTAATCGATTTGATGGGTACTTCCTGGTTGGGAAGGTTCGGCCAGATATTATGCCACATATCACGGGAAACTTTACCGTGAAGTTCCGAGACACCGTTGATGAAAGCGGAATACTTGAGAGCGGCTACGGTCATACCGAATTGTTCTGAATCATCATTGGGATTAACCCGGCCGATGGCCAGAAATTCCTTCCAGCTAATCCCGAGCTGGCGTACCATATCGCCCAGATAACGATGTATCAAAACCGAATCGAACTGCTCGTTACCCGCCGGAACCGGTGTATGGGTAGTGAAAATGGTTGTAGACCATACATAATGAGACGCTTCCTGGAAAGATAACTTTTTATCCGTCATGAGAGAAAAAATTCTTTCCAGGGTTAAAAACCACGAGTGACCTTCGTTACTGTGATATATAACAGGATTTATCCCCAGCGCTTTTAAGGCCTTAACTCCCCCGATACCCAGCACGATTTCCTGGCGGATACGCATATCTTTATCGCCTCCGTAGAGGACCGAGGTTATCTCGCGGGCTTTGGAGGAATTCTCCGGTACGTTGGTATCCAGAAGGTAAAGCGGGATAATCCCGACCATGACTTTCCATATCTGGATTTGGACAGGGACATTATCAAGCACCAGGCTTATTTTAACCGGCTGGTCGTTTTCATCCTTAACCAGCTCCACCGGCATATGGTACCAGTCATTCTCCTCGTATCTTTCCTGTTGCCAGCCATCGCGGGATAAGAATTGCCGGAAATAACCATAGCGGTATAAAAGACCAACTGCCACCATTGGCAGACCGAGATCAGAGGCCGATTTGAGCGTGTCACCGGAGAGAACACCAAGACCCCCGGAATAGACCGGCAAGCCGGTATCAAGGCCGTATTCCAGTGAAAAATAGGCAATTATATTATTCTGGAGTTCTTCGTAATTATAGCTAAACCACTTTTTTATTTTCAGATAATTTTGATATTTATCATAAGCCCGGTCGAGATTTACCAGAAAAGCTTCGTCTTTGGCGGCTTTTTGAAGAATATACTGGGGCAGTTGAGAAAGCATCTCAACCGGATTCTGGTAATATTTTTCCCAACTATCGGGGTCAAGCCGAATAAACAGCTTGATAATATCCCAGTTCCAGCAATACCAAAGGTTATGAGCCAGTTCCTGAAGAGCTTTGATTCTATCCGGGAGTTTGGGTAGAACCAGAATTTGTTTTAAGCGCATCTTAAATTTCCCGAATGATAGTTAGTTATTTATCTTTCAGTAACTTATTTTATCGACTCAATCAACAATAATTTTAATAACTATGTCATTTTTAGGCAGTTACGGCCATTTTGGCCGGATTAAATAACAAGGCGACTACTGCCGAAATAAGTTGTATATTGTACATATATATTTTAATTTTATAAAATAAACAATTTTAAAAAAATAAAGGGAATATGGCCAAAGCTAAAAGAAGAATCGGGGTATTGACCGGGGGAGGTGATTGTCCCGGTTTGAATGCCGTAATAAGGGCGGTTGCCAAAACGGCCAAAAATGATTACGACATGGAAGTGGTTGGTTTTTATGACGGTTACGAGGGCTTGATTTTAAACCGTTACACCAACTTGAATGACAGCGACGTGTCCGGGATTTTAACACGCGGTGGTACTATTCTGGGAACATCGAACCGGGCGGACCCTTTTAAATATCCCGTCTTACAGGGCGATGAATACGTTTATCTCGACCGGACTTCGCAGTGTCTTTTGAACTTTGAATCTTTGGGATTGAGTGCCCTGATTGCCATCGGGGGGGATGGTACCATGGCGGCATCGGCCGGCCTTCAGGAAAAAGGTTTGCCGATAGTCGGCGTTCCCAAGACTATAGATAATGACCTGTCCGGAACAGATGTAACTTTTGGATTCGATTCGGCTCTGCAGACGGCTACGGAAGCCATTGATAAGATTCATACAACCGCTCAGTCTCATCACCGGGTGATGATTGTCGAAGTTATGGGTCGTTATGCCGGTTGGCTGGCCCTGGGTTCGGGACTGGCCGGGGGTGGCGATATCATTCTCATACCCGAATTCCCTTACGAAATAGATGCGATATGCGACCAGGTAAAACTGCGTAATTCACTCGGTAAAACTTTTTCCATTATCGTGGTGGGTGAAGGAGCCAAACCGAAAGGCGGTGAAATGGTGGTTCGCCGCCGGATTGAAAATTCCCCCGATGCTATTCGGCTGGGAGGGATTTCCTACCAGGTGGCGGCACAAATAGAAGGTCTGATAAATATCGAAACCCGGGTGACTATCCTCGGTCATCTTCTCAGAGGCGGGTCGCCTACGGCTTATGACCGTATTCTGGCCACTCGTCTGGGAGTGGAAGCGGTTCATCTGGCCGCCAGCGGGGAGACGGGGCGCATGGTGGCGGTAAAAGGCAACGACCTGTCTTCGGTGCCACTCAGTGAAGTAGCCGGGAAAACCCGGCGAATTACAGCTGGTCATACCTGGGTAAAAGCCGCCGAGTCCATTGGTTTATGCCTGGGATTACCTACCGGTGTGCCACTTGAAAAAAGTCTCAGCACCTGATAGTGAACAGAATATATAAAATAATCCCGGTTAAGGATATCATGGTCGTTTATTTTCTTAAAGGTAATTTCAATCTCTCATGTCGTGATTGAATTCAAATGGAGTTACAAAATATATGGCAAAAAAGTTCGACACTGATGAAATGGTAAGGAGGCTCAAAGAATCACCGGCCTACCGGGTAGCCTACAAGGACCTTGATTTTCTGGACAGCGGTTATGCTCGGCCATTGCGGTTACAGGCCGAATTAATGAAACCGGAGATTACTTTCAGGTTGAATAACATTCGTTCGACCATCGTGGTTTTTGGTGGGACCCGTATTGTCGAGCCGGCGAAGGCAATTAAAAAAGTTCAGCAGCTGGAAAAACAGTTAAAGAAGGATGCCGACAATATTCAGGTGCAAAAAGCTCTGGCCCGAGCCAGACGAATTCTGGATAAGTCCAGGTTCTATGATGAAGCTCGTGAATTTGCCCGCATCGTATCCATTGAATGCCAGCAGATGACACAACATGAGTTTGTAATTATTACCGGCGGCGGACCGGGTATTATGGAGGCTGCCAACCGCGGCGCATTCGAAACCAACGCCAAGTCGATTGGTTTGAATATTACCCTGCCGGCCGAGCAACAACCCAATCCTTACATAACGCCGTCGTTATGTATGCATTTCCATTATTTTGCCATTCGCAAGATGCATTTTCTTCTGCGCGCGAAAGCCCTGGTGGCTTTCCCGGGGGGGTTCGGTACCCTTGACGAACTGTTCGAAGCTTTGACCTTGATTCAAACAAGAAAAATTTGGAAAAGACCGATCGTTCTGTTCGGTGAGGAATACTGGAAGAAAGTGATCGACTTTGATTACCTTGTCAGCGAAGGAACGATTGACGAGGAAGACCTGGAGTTATTTGTTTACGCCGACAAGGCCATTGATGCCTGGAATTATATCAAGTACTTCTATAAAACAGCGGAGAATAACAAGCCCTGAGATAATCGAAGATAAATAAAAAAGGCTGGAAGTTTTATCCAGCCTTTTTTATTTGCTCAAAGTATGGCATTATTTTAAAAATGACTTTTGAGCGCTCCGGGCTGATTCAATCTGTCTTTTAACCTCACTAAAATGAGCCCGGCTCATCGGGTCGAGTGGTGTGGCTTTTCCCGCTTTTAAGGCTCCGGCGTAGAGAATTTCGAGGTCGTTGGCGGCCAGGGTCAGGGCATCGGCAGGATATCGGCCGGGACTGCTCAGAAAAATATTAGTTAAGATATTAAGGTGGGCCAGTTGTAGCTGGCGGCGAAAACTGTTAACCTCGGAAAGCTCGAACATTTCACTCCAAAGCGCCTGACGGGTATCCCTGAACAGGTCATACATGGTATAGCGGTCGTCATCCTTGTTAAGGCGAACCAGATTGTTCAACAAGCGTCCCAGGGTGTAGGGGTCGTACAGCTTATTCAGGGCGGTCGTCTGAATATTGAGAACCATCTGATGGAAGGGGTAGTCGAGCTGGAAAATGGAATTGTTGGACCAGGTGAAGTCCGGCAGGCGTTCCGGTTGCAGTTTATTATGAAGTTCCTGCGGTATGGCAAAGGCATCGGAGCTGAAGATATTTTCTTTAAGCAGTTGCATGGCGCGGCGTTGTTCCGCCGCTGGTACCAGTTCAAAAGGTTCCCGGGCATTTTCGTCACCGATGTGATGGCGATACACGGATATTCCGCCGATATACTGGGGGGCTATTTGAGCCAGTTCCGAATAAGAACGCCAGCCGGCCTGGAAGACATCGCGTATTTTTTTATAGCGTTGTCCGGGTTTTTCAAAATTACGGATGGCATTATTCCAGAGCTCGCGTGTCTGGGTTATCTTACGCAGGGCAAAAGCCAGTGGGTCATCACCCAGGTCATGAGTATTAGACAGGGGGTCGGTTTTTTTAGCCGACCAGCCGAAGGTGTCCTCGTCAGTGGCAAAAACCAGTTCCGGTTTCGTTCCTTGCGAGGCGATTTTTTCAAGGTGCGGCTTTTCTTCATCAGGGGTGTGGGCGCCAAAATCACGGTAACCGTATTCAATTGTCCAGAAATCCCAGGGACCGGGAATTCTGGCATAGAAATCACCCTGTTTCTTGCCCGGCCCGGCTATATTGGCCGACATGTAGTCCATGATACTGCCGGTAGTGCTGTGTTGGCGCGTAAATTCCGGGTCGTTGACCTGGTCCAAGGTATAAATAGTGGAGGCTTTAAAATTATGCCGCAGGCCGAGCGTGTGGCCGACTTCGTGAGCGATAACCTCGACCAGATAATCGTGAACATATACATTTATCAGCGAATCCTTATCGATTAAGTCACTCGCGGTGGCGGTAAGGTAGGCGATATTAAGAGCTGCATCCAGGGCAGCTTCCTCTTGGTAATTGTCGTAAAAAGGCATCTGATAAGGAGTATTATCAAATGAGTACCAATTATGAAGGTTATCTTCCGACTTGTGCCCGTCATAGGTAATCGGCTCGATATAGTTTTCAGCGATACTGTACATGTAGCGGATCCAGTCAGCGGAGATGCGAATATCGGCGTCTAGAATCTGTCCGGTGAAAGGATTGGAGCGATGCGGTCCGACGGCATATGCCTGACCCGGATTTATCATCCATTGCACCGTGCTGTAACGGACATCGGCCGGGTCCCATTCAGCGCTGTCGGGCATCTGCCGGGCAATAATGGCGTTTTTAAAACCGGCTTTTTCAAACGCCGGTTGCCAGAATTCTATCCCCTTGGCGAATGCCTGGCGGTATTCTTCGGGAACCGTGTTTTCAATCCAGAAAACGATCGGTTCGACCGGTTCGGAAAGAACGGAATCAGGATATTTTTTCTTTAAATACCAGCGGTCGATATAGTGTACGTACGGTGACTCCCGATTCATGGCGGTGTAATCCTCAAACATGGTCACAAAAAAACCTATCCGGTCATCCGCCAGGCGGGGGATATAATCCGTCTGGGGCAGGGTTGACAGCGAAAAATGATAGGTGTTGAAAAAGTCGTAACCGCTTTGAAGAGTCGTGCCGCTTTGGGGGATACTGGTTTTATAATGCAGTTTGACGTCGATTTCGGAATTTTCCGGGAAGGATTTGACCAGTTCAAAATAACTGTTTTTTTTATCGAAACTGTGGCCGGTCTTGCCGAGATTACCGGTGAAGTAGCTTATATTGGAAGCGTCCTGCAGGAAGAAATCAGCTGGGTCAACGAGAATAGTCCCGGTTTTATCCTGAGGTCGGGATTTGATTTCTGTGGCGGCGAAAAGATGGTCTGAGAGCCCTGACGCAATGGCTTCCGTTACCGGTAAGGTGCTGTCGGCGCGAAGACGAAGATTCTTTTCCAGAAACATTATATCTTTGCCGACCCGTTTGAAATAAAACGGGAAGGTACGCCGCATCGAACGGTTATCCGAAAAACGCCCTTCCGATTGGGACATAGTCTCTCCGCAAAGGTAAACCGGGCCAAACTGTTCGGGTTTAATAGCCATAAGCAGACTGTTATCAATGGTATCGAGATAGAAAGTGAACAAGCCCTCGATAACCATTCGGTTTTTGATGAGTTCATCAAAGGGTTTGCCGGGGAGGTTGTTATCGGTCTTTTTGGTTTCGGAAGTTACTTCCTTCTTTTTTAGCCCCGTGAGAGTGTAGGTGCGGCGGTCGGCCAGGGCATCGTTTTCAGCCAGTAATACTACCGGCAACATGATTAAGCTCGCGATAATAAAATCCTTGATGCGCATGAGCGAGACTCCTTATTAATAGCCATTCAATTTTTTCAAAAAAATAATATACAATCAGCACATTACCATAAACAATATAAATAACGAATCGTTCTTACAATTGATTTAAATATTATTTTGCACTACTCAATAATATAAAGCGGAATTACAATTAAAAAGGAACGCCTGTTTGACTAAGAATGACTCTATTAAATAAGCCCCTTTTTGAAAAAGTTAAGATAATTTTTACCTTTAGCCGTCAGCTTATAATAAGTATGGTTACGGTGTTTGATCCATTTATTGTTAACGATACCTTTGCGGTACTGAATCATAACCGGCTGAACCCGCTGTAGAAGCTTTAAGTTTCTTAGTTTTTTGTGTCGTTCAAACACTGTTTGTTTGCCTAAACGGGTTGTGGCAGCAACCATCAGTGAATAATCAACACCATATTCATAGTGATGTCGAAGAATAACAAAGTCGGTAGCATCAAGCTGATAATAGTCGTCGTCGGGAGTAAAATCATCCTTTTTAATTATCTTATCCCACTCCAGTTTTACCAGTCGCTCCCGATCGGCTTTATTAAGGTTGGGGCAGCCCTGTCGGTGAACTTTAATGAAGTCATCGTGGCTGAAATACCCGACAATCTCGTCGCCGGGTGAGGGAGTGCAGCATTTGGCTAGAATATATTTTGCCTGAAGTTTGATTTCTTCGGTCATATCAAAATATACACGATATTTTCGTTAAGTAAAATAATTTGTATTTGAGGTTGTCTTTCCAGAATTATCAGATTATAATAAGTAAAATCATACCCTGACCAACCGGGAATGTTATGAACGATGTGCTGATTTCATCACCGGCCGGGGTACTGGCAGTACTGGCGGCGGTAACCTCGTTTTTCTTTTTTCTTGAAAAAAAGACCAGCTGGAAACTGTTTAATTATTTTCCCCCGTTATTATTTATTTATGTCTTGCCGGTCTTTTTATCGAACGGCGGATTAATTCCTAACCAGTCCCCGGTCTATGATTTCATGGGTGATAATCTCTTACCGATGTTTCTTACGATTATGCTGTTGAATGTCGATATCCTGGCTACCGTAAGGATTATGGGCCGGGGGGTTTTCGTCATGTTACTGGGTACACTGGGGGTGGTTATCGGAGCGCCCATCGGTTATTTTATCGTTAAAAATGGCCTCAGTTCTGAAGCCTGGCAGGCGTTCGGGGCGCTATCGGGAAGCTGGATTGGCGGAACGGGGAATATGCTGGCCGTTGCCCGGATGGTGAATCTCGATGAGAGTTCCATTGAGTTCGGTTATGCCGTCATCGCCGATAACGCCGTTTATCTTATCTGGCTGCCGATAATGCTGGGGTCAAAAAACCTGGCCGGCTGGTTCCATAAATTTACCGGTGTTTCTTCGAAGCGTCTCGACCAGATGGAAGCCCGTTCGAAAGAATTAATCAAGGACAAAGGGAAAATGGAGATGAGGCATTTTCTGTACCTGGCTTTTTTTGGCTTTGCCGTAACGGCACTGTCCACCTGGCTGTCCGGATTGATTCCCGAAGTTGAACCGTATCTTTCCACCAGCACCTATAAAATACTCCTGGTAACTTTTTTGGGCATTTTACTTTCTTTCACCAGGGCCAGTAAAATCCCCGGTTCGCATGCCATGGCCATGGCGTTGGTCTATCTGTTTGTGGCGCGGATGGGCGCCAAAGCCGACCTGTCCGAAGTCAGCCCGGCTATTTTCTGGTTTCTCCTGGGAGCGTATATCTGGATTTTCATTCACGGTTTCTTTTTAGTCGGGGCGGCGAAAATGTTCAAGGTTGATGTTCATACAGCGGCGATTGCCTCGGCTGCCAATATCGGTGGCGCCGCCTCGGCACCCATTGTAGCGGCTTACCATAATCCGACTCTGGTGCCGATTTCAATCCTGATGGCGCTTCTGGGATATGCCATTGGTAACCCGGCGGGATACGTTGCGGCGATGCTCTGCCGGTTAGTGAGCTGATAATTGTTATTCTTCGATAAAAAAATTAATCTTCATCCCCGGTAATCAACGGCACAAAGCGAACGGGGTAAAGACTGGTTTCTTTTATGCGGTCATAATCTTTTATAATCAGAATTAAATCCTGGGAACCGAACACGCCTTTTTCAACCGGGATGACCATCCTCCCGCCGTATTTCAGCTGCTGGATAAAAGCCGGCGGAATTCTTGGAGCCGCGGCGGTGACTATAATGGCATCGAAAGGCGCTTTTTCAGGCCAGCCTGTTGAACCGTCGCTGTGGCGAAAATAAATATTTTTATAACCTAATTTATCCAGTAACTTTTTTGCTTTTTCGGCCAGCTGAGGAATAATTTCAATCGTGAATACTTCGCAGGCGATTTCCGCCAGAACCGCCGTCTGGTAACCACAACCGGTACCTATTTCCAGAACCCGGTTTTCAGGTTGCAGGCGAAGTTCCTCGGTCATGGATGCGACCACATATGGCTGTGAAATAGTCTGCTCATATCCAATAGGCAGCGGGCCGTCGTGATAGGCACTGTCCAGATACTCCGGCGGAACGAAAAGATGTCTTGGTACTTTCTTCATGGCTTCAAGAACCGCGGGATCTTTGACCTGGCGGCGGACAATCTGATTTTCCACCATTTGCAGGCGGTGAGAGGTCCAATTATCGTCTGAAGGTGAAGGTTTATTTTCGTTCATATTAAATTAATTTGAATTCGGATTGTAATAAATAATAAATCAATAATAAGGGATTGAAAAGTAAAATTTTTTATAAAGCCACCGTCAGAACGGTTCGCAACACAACGGATTACCGTTAAGATAGAGGAAGGCAATTAATGAGGTGATGTCGGCAATATCGATTTCTTCGTTACAGTCCACCGACCCCAGCCACAGGGGTTCGGGAGGGGTACCCTCAAGATACAGATAAGAGATGAGAAAGGTGATGTCGGAAATATCAGCATCCCCACCACTCTGGTTAATGTCACCACAAGTGTATGTCCGGAAAAAGAACTGACGGGTGGCGGTGAATTCGGAAATGAATCCGGCGGAATCAAGCGCCCGCAGACGCCAGAAATAGGCACTATCGGATAAAAATAGTGAGCTGTCCAGCGATAGCTTGTCCTGATAGCAATTTGTGTCCAGCAAGAGACCGGTGAAATCCTCATCGCCGGCCAGTTGAAATTGATAATATTCCGGGGCTCTGATGATGGTGGCAGTGTCGCTGCTTTGCCAGTGAAATGTTATGGTATCGCTCCAGATATAAGCGTTGGCAACCGGTGATATAATCAAGGGGGGCGGGGGTTCCTGAGTATCGAGGATAAATGATTTAGATTCACTGAAGGAGGAATAATTTCCAGCCAGGTCATAACGCTGGATGCGCCAGAACCACTGACCATCCTCGATTTCAACCGGTATGGTGAGCTGAAGACCGGTCAGGGAATCTAAGATAGTATCAATCTCAAACATCGAATAATCCCGGGACAAATGCAGGAGGTTGAATTCCGGGGACATCTCCAGGGGTGCCGGCTGACTGCTGGGACTGTAAATAAATTCAAAATCCTTAAGATTAACATAAGTGTTATCTACCGGATAAATTGGGATAAGAGAATCGGGGGGAATATTGTCAACTATTAATTTACGCGGGTAACGTTGATAAGACGAGGAGTCGCTGCCGACGAATTTACGCACCGCCCAAAAGTAAGCTCCATCAAAAAGAGAATCTTCCTGGGGCACAGTAAAACTGCCCGCATTAAGGTTTTTATAAACCCGCACCAGAGTACTCATGAGACTGTCGACCGCCAGATATAACCCGAAAGAGTCACCGCTGTTCTCCCATTCAAAAACCGGGTAACGGTTCCGGGTATAAAAAAGAGTATCCGGATTCAGAAGAGCCGGCGGGGGTAGGGGATTATTGATAAATAGCTTGAAGGTGCCGGTGTCGCCGATACCCCCATTTCCCAGAGACTGTATGGTTACCAGATTGGAATCCAGATGAATTTCTTCAGCCGGAATGATAATAGAAAACGCGGTATTGGTACTGGAACGGGCATCTAAATTCAGGTTCCGGCCGTCCGGTACGAAACGCCAGCCTTTTTCATCAGCCATGGTTATATTGATTAAATTACTTATGTTGCTTGAATTTTCAACCAGCAAATCCAGATAAAAAGTATCCGGGGAGAAAACCGTATCATCAACCGGGTCGGATACATTGATAGCATAAACCGCACTGGTGGTTATATGAGCTTCCCTCATGGATGATACCAGGCTGTTGGTTTTACTTACCGCCAGGCAGGACAAACTCGAATTTTCTCCCGCCAGAGCCTGGTCGGGAATGACGACGGGGATAGTGAAAAAAGCGGTTTCTGACGGCATCAGATAGAGCACGGTGTCAACCGGAACCAGCACCCATCCGACGCTATCGTTGATATCGACATCAACCGAGTCAAAACGTAACCCGATATTGGTCACCTGAAATTCAATATTAACTGTATCGTTCGGATCTCCTATGGTATCACCACTGCAGGAAACAGCCAGGGCATTCATGCTGTTGACGATATTGACACTGTCGGGAGTGAAAATAATCGAATATTTTTGAGGCCCGACCGGAATATTGAATCCCGATACCCGGGCTTTCCAGATGCCGCTTGCGGGGTTGTCGACTTCAACCGTTTCCACGTTATTGATACGGTCTATGTCGCGAGTGGCTATGTTCTCGGGATTATTCTTGTCCAGAATCCAGGGATAGGCTTCGTTATAAGCAGGATCAAGAAGAGCTAAATCCAGGTCATTTTTCAAATGGAGGCTGCTGTTGACGGTTCCGCCGGGGTCGTCCCAGACCAGGGTTACTTTTAATTTATCGACCGGTTCGGTTAAGTTCAGATAGTACAAGTGGACGTCATTGGTATATATTTCACTTTCGACAAAAGAAGGTTCTCCCACCACCAGTTTATCGACGGCTCTTACGCCGTCCACTTTACCGTGACCGAACTGATAATCAGGTCCGGGCTTACCCAGGTCAACGGCGGTATTGATTATTATTCCTTTCACCGTTGAAGGCAACAGGGGAAGACCGCCGAATTTATTTTGCCAGGATTGCTTCATCAGAGCCAGCAGACCCGATACGGACGGGACGGACATGGAAGTTCCGCATAAGGTGGTGTAACCGCTGCCTTCCTGGCAGCTGGTGACTCCGAGGTCATCGTCGGTCTGGCATCCCGGGGCGACGACATCGGGTTTAATGCGGCCGTCGTCGGTCGGACCCCACGATGAAAAATCGGTCATGCTGTCGTCGTTGGCGTTGATGGCTCCCACCGCAATCACGTTTTTGGCGCAGGCCAGGGGATTGACGGTATTGTAAGTCCAGCCGAGAGAGCCGCAATATTTGGTGGCGTCGCTGCGCTGATTACCGGCCGACCAGACGATATCGAAGGGTTTACCGGCGTCGCCGCGGACAATATTGTCGATAGTGGCGCACACGGCAAAATAATTACCCAGCGTGGTTTCACAGGATGATTGCGTAGCGGGATCGCCGACCCCAAAACCCCAGGAATTAGTGCCTAAATCGGCGTCACGAACGGTAATAGCATTGACACACTCCTGGTATAGTTCCGCACTGGTGGTCCACCACAGGTAAGACAGGATTTCAGCCGCCGGAGCCATTCCGCGGTAAAGACCGTCGGACTCCCAGCCGGAACCGAGAATGGTTCCGGCGACATGGGTGGCATGAGTGGTAATCGCCGAGGAATCCATGGGTGTAACCCGGCTGTCGAAATCCGGATGATTCGCATCTACCTGGCCGCCATCCCACAAAGCCATGATAACCCCGGAACCATCAAGGTTATAAGGTATCGTCTGAAGGGTTTCGGCTCCAATATTTACCCGGCTGGCATTATTGTGTTCTTCGGGAAAGAATAAGGCTGGTTCCATCCAGAGAACAGCATCAATCCCGGCAATAATGTTGTAAAGGGTGTCGGACATAACCACGTCCACGCCGTTTGTGGTCGGTTCAAAACCGAGGATATCGATGCCGTAATCCTTGTTAAGTTGTTCAGCCTGGAATTTAAAATCTTCATCCGGGTGAAAGACTATAAAAAGTCGTACTCGCTCGGGTTTGTGCTGTGCCTGATTACGAATATCTGATGAAACCAGCCTTGGTGAAATTTTATAAGCCGGTTCAACGGGGCCTATCCAGCGGACGCCGGTTTCGGTGTAAATTGATTCATCCGGGATACCGCTTACTTTGGCGGTGTAAGCAAAATGGGGAAGATAATCGAGGAGTTTCAAACCTTTCTCGGCCAGATAGGCTTTATCCTTTTCGGTTAGAGGTTTTTCGAACTGGACGATGATATGGCGGTCAACCATCGTTGCCGCCAGGGAAGAGACCGCTTTTAATTTTTGAGGAATAAAATCTCCTGTCTGCAGTTTGAGAGTATAATCCACCTCTGCTACGGCAGAAAAAGGTAGGGCAGTGATTAACAAAAATAAGGTAAAAATAAATTTTTTTCGAACAATGACCATAATTTTTTAAAGTAAATCGACTGGTACTTTTATCGTTCTATTTTAATATAACCTCGATGTTACCAGAGTCAACAATTACATATTAAAGGCAAATAATCTTCTGGTTTTTAGGCAACATAAAACTTATTATACAAATTATTGTTAAAGGCTGAATGTATTCATGGCTAAAAGGTATTGGCTTTTCAAATCAGAACCGGATAAGTTTTCAATAGATGATTTAAAGCGGGCTCCAAAGGGTATTGCGATATGGGATGGTGTTCGTAATTATCAGGCACGCAATATGTTGCGAGATTTAATTAAAGTCAGAGATGAGGTGCTGTTTTATCATAGCCGCGTGCAACCGCCGGGTATCGCCGGTATTTGCCGGGTGGTGAGGGAAGGTTTTCCTGATAAAAGCGCTCTGGACTTTTCGAGTCAGTATTACGACCCCAGAGCTCGGTCCGACAAGCCGATCTGGTATGCGGTCGAGGTTCAGTTTGTCTTGAAACTTAATGAGATTATACCGCTTGACGTCCTGAAAGAAACACCGGGTCTTCAAAAAATGATGGTAACCCGTAAGGGCAATCGCTTGTCGATTCAGCCGGTAACTTCCGAAGAATGGAAAATCATAAAGGCTCTAATGAAAAAATACCGGTAAGGGCTATTTTAGTAAAAGCATTTTTCGGGTTTGGGTAAAATGATTCATCTCGATGCGGTATAGGTAAATGCCGCTGGAGACTTTTTGACCGTTATCATCAGTGCCGTTCCATTTAACCTGATAGGTTCCAGCTTTTTGAGTTTCATTCACCAGTATTTTTACCCTTTGTCCCAGGGTGTTATAAATCATAAGCTTTACTCGGGAGGTTTGGGGCAGGTGGTATTCTATTAATGTCTGCGGATTGAAAGGATTGGGGTAATTTGGTGAAAGGCTGTATGTTTTGGGCCGAGGGTCGTACTCGGGTTCTGAAATCCCGGTGAAAATATTCTGTACCGCGTTAAGAGCAAATTCAGAAGTATTGCCCATAGAGTCGGTGACAACGGCAGTCAAGGTATCCATAATAGACAGGGGGGTGGGCAACATGACCTCAAAAAAGCCCAGACTGTCGGCTTCGGCGGAAGCAAGCCATGCCCGGCCCTCGCCATGACCCGACGGGTCGGGGGCCGCCAGATAAATATCAACCGTTCCACCTGCGGGAGCGTTATAACCGGAAATATAGTCCGCTGCAATTTCGGTAAGTATTGGCGGGACGATATTATTCTGAGCCTGGTTGCGAAGGGCTATGCCCAGGCTGTCATTGGTATGGATACAGTTGTAACGAAGGGTATTGGAGTGGGTTGCAGGTCCGGTAATAAATATTCCATGACCTTTATTGGCGGCAACGAGGTTGCCGTCGAAACTGGTTTGTCCGCCGATGTCGTTCTCACAGGCGCCATCACCTATCCCGATGCCGTGCCCCTGATTGCCGATAGTAAGCAGGTTATTCGGGGCGGTACCGATATAATTGCCGGTTATTCGGTTATTCCGGGTGCCTTCGCCGAAGATGTACACTCCGCGGCCAACAGACGGTAAATATGAACCGGAACCGTTACCGGCGATAATATTGGCTTCCCTGGGCTCGTTACCGCCGATAACATTGAACCGGGCGCCGTTGCCGATGATGACTCCGGCGATGCCATTGCGCAGAGCGCGGGTGGTATCGACACTGGTACCGATCAAGTTACCGATGACCCGGTTATAGTCCGTGCCGGTATCGTATATAATAACACCGGCGCTGAAAGGAAAAATGTCGCCGCGGTTTCCCGAAATGACATTACCTTCGCCGGACCGGGAACCGCCTATCTGGTTGTTTTTTGCCCCATAGCGGAGAACCACCCCGGATCCATTATAAAGAGAACTGGTGCCGGTGGCATTGACACCGATATAGTTGCCGATAATTTTGTTGTAACTGGTTCCGGAACCGGTCAGATAAACGCCATAGTATTCATTACCGGAGATGATATTACGGTCACTTTCAAGATACCCCCCGATAATATTTTCCGAAGCATTATCGGAAATAGTCACACCGGCGCCGAAAACCGTGCCGTTACCGACATATCCCCCCACCCGATAATCGGCACCGATAATATTACCGGCGATGGTATTGGAAACCGTTCCGGAGCCGGTAATCAATACTCCGTCAGCGGCATTACCCGATATCAGGTTCCCGGTTACGGCGTACGTTCCGCCAATGAGGTTATATCGGGCGCCGGCGGATATAGTTATGCCGGCGGATTTGTTTCCAAGGGGGAAAATACCGGTAATGTCGGTTCCGATGTAATTACTCTGAATCAGATTGTAGTCGGTAAGATAACCTGAAATTTCGATACCGTTGCCGTTATTGAGCGAGATAAGATTGCCCGATTCATAACTGTCGGCGCCGACCTGATTATGGTGTGCGGCGGAAGTAATTTTTATACCGCCCCGGCCGTTACCCGCCCCGGCACCGCCGGTCATATCCGGTCCGATATAATTGTTGTACACCAAGTTCTCATATGCCCCGTCAGTGATAATGATGCCGTAATTCTTATTGCCGGAAATCAGGTTTTTTTCTCCGGGTAATAAGCCACCGATATAGTTACGATTGGCCCGGTCGGCAATTCCAAGGCCGTTCCGGTTGCCGTCGGTTCTGGTGCCGTTGTCATACATACCGATGAAATTCCCGGTTACGACATTCTCCATGGCTTCGGAACCGGTTATATAAAGACCGCAGGCGTTTTCATTATCAATACCATTGCCGATGATGATATTACGCTCCTCAGTGGAACCGCCGCCGATGGTGTTGTTTTTACCTTCAATCAGCAAGCCGTGATTGCGGGAACGCTTAACAGTCACCCCTTTAATGCTGTTATAGTCAGAGCTGATTTGCAGCGCCGAGGAAAAAGCCGGGTTGTTGATGGCATCTATGACCGTCTGGTTCCGGCCGATTATAACGGTGCTGTCATCATTTACGTGTAACGTACCCAGAAATAATTTAACCGGCAGGGTATCGAAAGGAATGATAACGGTATCAGGGCCGGAACGGGCATTGGCTTCCTCGATAGCCGCCCGTAAACTGCAAAAAGCGGAATCCGGGTGGTGGTGGTCGACACACACTCCGTCACCGGGGAAGATATCATGGGTATCGTTCCTGGTGGTGACGGTAAAAGTGGTGCCCGTGACTGTTTCCGCCAGCACGCACATCAATACTATCAGAAACTGTGAGTTTTTTCCCAACATCAAAGTAATATTTAAAGAACAGCTTATTTTATCAGTATCATCTTTCTGGTTTCAGTGTAACCTTCGATAAGTAAGCGGTATAGATATATGCCGCTTGCCAGAGAGCGGCCGTCGCTGCCGGTGCCGCGCCATTCGACAGTATGTCGGCCGGCTGATTTTTCCTCATCTACCAGGGTGGTCACTTTTTGACCAAGAATATTATAAACGGACAGTTCGACCCGGCCCCGCCGTGGCAGACTGTATTCAATAGTAGTAACGGGATTGAACGGGTTCGGGTAGTTCTGGAAGAGGTAATATTCGGCCGGAAGATTATCGACGACCGGTTCGTAGTCGGTCAGAACATCTCTCAAATCATAAATATGTATGGAATATCCATTCGAGATAACCGCAATGTGTTCATAGGCGGTAATTACCTGACCTTTGCGACCGCCGTAATCGAGCAGTCGCGGGACACTGCCGGTCATATCGAATATCTGAATTCCAAACGGCCCCACGGTATACATGCGGTTGCCGGTTATACTACAATCATATACAGGCAGCGTAATACTGAGGGAAGTATCAAGATGGCTTTTTTGAGGGTTGGTAACATCAAAAATTATAAGCTGGGAACCGCTGAACACCATCAGGCGATGATTATAGGATTGGATTTTATTAGCGGTAAAGGGTAAGCCGATGGTGGTTCGAAATTCCACGGTAAAATTGTCATAAAGGCGATAAAGCCACAGTGAACTTTTATTAGTGGAGACAATAATAATGGAATCCTGAACGACGAAATCATGGACTTCGTCAATAATATTAATTGAAGCGGTGCGGGTGACCACATTGGAATCGGAAACAGCGTAAACGTCAAAACCGTTTTTACCGGCGGCAAAGAAGGGCCGCTGGTTGTTTATGCGCCGGTCCTGGAAAATGATATTGTTGACATTATCGCGCGATACAGCTATGACACCTTCATAGGTAATCGGGAAATTGGCAATATTGACAACGATGGCATCGCTCATTTTAGGGTAGTATATAAAAAGGCTGTCTCCGGATAAATATAATGAACTTATATTATTCATTGAGTTATATAGCGTGGTTCGATAAGTCGGCTTGCCGTCAATTGATAATATGTACTTATCGAGAGGGTTATTACTGCCGCCGGTAAAAAGGCTCCCGTTATAAATGGTCATGTCGGTGATGGGACCGGGGCGGTTAAAACCTATTATCGGGGTGGCCAGGGTGGTAATTTCGGCCAGGTCGTAAAGGACCAGACCAAAATTAAGTGAGGGAAAGATAAGACAGGTGCGGTTGTTGATAACCGTGAAATCACCATGAAACCTTTTATCCGGTGCTTCAAGAAGTGATATATACGGAAATTCCGGATTATGGCGATTTATTATCTGGGTGACATGCTGGCTCGAATCAAGAACAATTATCAGGGAATCCCGGGCAAAAACTGCAGTCGGATTGAGAATGAGTTCCACCGTGTCAGTAACTTCCGGTTCGGCGCCAAAATGACCCAGCATGATTTTTTGTTTCTTGGAGGCGATCACCACAATGGAGTCGACCTTGACAAATGAGGTGGCCTGGAACGGGATGTAGAGATAGTCGATAAATTTGCCGAAGCCGACCCCGGTCAGGTCATATCTTAAAATGCCGTTATAATCGTCGAGAGCATATAGTTCGTTATCATATACTTCCACGCGGGTATAGTGAATACCCATACGGCTTGAATCGGCAAAAGCGGCCATCTTATAGTTGATCATGGAATAACGAAACAACCCGTCATAGCCGGCACAGATATAAAGGTCCTGGTTGTGAAGGGCAAAATCATGGAAGGGAAAGTCAATATCAACCTTGCCCAGAATACTAATTTGAGGCAGGTTGCCGACATCGATAAAATACAGAACATCGGCAATGGTGCGGACGGTTAAGACGGTCCCGGAAAGTTTTTGAAGGTACGGTTCGGAATTAAGGAAGGTATTATTAAGCTCCCGGTAATTTTTGGATACCTGGTCGTATTTCAAAACAACCAGGCCTTCCTTTGTGGTGGTTATGGCGAAACTGTCGATAATGGTAACCGAATTAAAGCCGTTCCACATGAAGGTGTAATCAGGGTCTTGATTGATGGTAGCCCCTACAGTTCCGCTGAACACCCAGGACACCAAAAATAATATGAGAGACAGTTTCTTCATTTCAATAACATCATCTTTCGCGTCAGTTGGTGGTCGTCGGTTTTCAGGCGGTAAAAATAAATTCCCGAAGCATAGTTGCTACCGTCGAAGTCAACTTTATAAGTACCGGCTTTAAGAGGTTGTTCCAGTAAGGTCGTTACTTTTTGACCGAGAATATTGTAAATTTCCAGCTTTACATTACTGCGAACCGGCAGGTAGAATTCAATAATGGTCATGGGGTTAAACGGGTTGGGATAATTTTGAGCCAGTTGAAAACCAGTCGGCAGGACAGAAGGTTTATCGGGTTCCGGAATATCGGTGATGATATCCCGGGAGATCGGAAGAGCGTCGTGTAGGGAAAGAGTGTAGGATAGGGTGGAGT
>CAZUAS010000031.1:0-28033 GCA_964618515.1 uncultured Ignavibacteriales bacterium
GTCATTCCGCAGTCAAAGACTTGGACTGGGGGACTTTACCGGATACGCCCCATGTTGAGTACGGTTACGGGCGGGTGGATGCTTTCCGGGCGATTCTGTCAATCTCTCACGGCGATGTCACCAATGATGACCAGATCGACATGAGCGATGTCACCGCTTTAATTGATTACCTTTACTTAGGAGGAGAGAGACCATTTCCCAGTGTATTATTGGCTGATTGTAATTGCAATTCAGAAGTCGATATTTCCGATATAGCCTATCTTATAAGCTTTCTTTATTTAGGCGGGCCGCCGCCAGTCAAACCATGTTATGTTTTCGTTCCCGCTCCGGGCACACCTTAATATCAAATGTTAATATATCCCAGTTAGAATAGGGCAGGAGCCACCTTGTGCTCCTGCCTATGCTATTGAATTGATAGCGGAAAATAAGCGAAACCACTAAAAGGTTCCACCCTACCAGACTATTAACAATGAATATATAATTCTTACTTTTCCCCCCAAATTAAATCCCTTATATTCCCCTCTATGCTTAACTATCGGGACATGACCGCCTGCCGGATTGCCGAGAATGTGAAAGCCGGCAAGATGTCGGCCGTTGACATCGCCCAACAGGCTCTGGCGCTGGCCAAAAGTGAAGGACACAAACTAAACGCCTTTATCACCCTTTGCGAAGATAAAGCCCTGGCTCAGGCGGCGACGGTTGATAAAAAAGTGAAAGCTGGTGAATTTGTCGCCAGCAGGGCTTCCCGCAGGAAAGGTAATTCGGCTGATATTTCAGCCGGGGCTCTGGCCGGGGTGCCGATAGCCGTCAAAGATAATATCAGCTATACCGGTTATCCCACCACTTGCGGTTCGAAAATGCTGGAGAACTATATCCCGCCTTTCGATGCCACCGTTATTAAGAGGTTAATCGACGCCGGGGCGGTAATTATCGGTAAAACCAACATGGACGAATTTGCCATGGGCTCATCCAGCGAAACCTCGTATTTCGGCCCGGTGAGACACCCTCTTGATAAAAAGCGTACTCCCGGCGGGTCCTCGGGAGGTTCCGCCGCCGCCGTGGCGCAGGGTATTGTTCCCCTGGCGCTCGGTTCCGAGACCGGCGGTTCGGTGCGCCAGCCGGCCTCGTTCTGCGGCCTGTTCGGGCTTAAACCCACCTACGGCGCGGTATCGCGTTATGGCCTGGTTGCCTACTGTTCTTCCAGCGATGTCATCGCCCCTTTCGCCCGCACTACCGAGGACCTGGCTGTGCTTTACAGTGTCATAGCCGGGCATGACGCGCGCGACGCTACCTCGCTTGTCGGCGACCATCCTGATTATTTTTCATGTTTAAAAACCGACAGGAAATTCAAAATCGGCATTCCCAAACAATATTTTGCCTGGGAGCTGAGTTGCCAGGTTTCGCCGGTACTTAATCTGGCGATTGAATCACTGGAAAAAGCCGGGCATGAATTTTATGACATTTCCCTGCCTTTGACCAATAAAGCCATAGCAACGCATTATATAATTGCCCCCGCCGAAGCATCGTCGAATCTGGCCCGTTTCGACGGTGTTCGCTTTGGCTTTCGAACCGCTGGCGAAACCGACCTTAAGCAAATGTACCTTCGTACCCGATCCGAAGGTTTCGGCGATGAGGTCAAAAGGCGTATCATGCTGGGTACCTATGTTCTTTCAGCCGGGTATTACGACACTTATTATCTCAAAGCCGCCCGGGTAAGAGAACTTATCAGGCGGGAATTTGAAAATGCTTTCAAGGAGGTTGACCTGATTATCACGCCCACGGCTCCGACTCCGGCCTTCAGGCTGGGCGAGAAGCTCAAGGACCCGCTGACAATGTACCTCTGCGACGTCTTTACGATTCCTTCGAGTCTGGCCGGTGTCCCGGCAATATCCGTGCCCTTTGGTACTGTCCCGGCGGCCGACTCGGTCCTGGAACTGCCGGTCGGTGTCCAGTTTATCGCTCCTTATATGGGAGAAAAAGTCCTGTTGCAAATCGCTTCTATTCTGGAACACTTGAAAAAATGACATGTAGTTATGCCCTATGCCCGACTTGAAAATTTCCAAATGTATTATGAAGAATACGGCAGGGGCGAGCCGGTGATATTTTTGCACGGGTTTACGCTTGACCGGCGGATGTGGACTCCCCAGATAAATTTTTTTAATCACTTCTATCGTGTAATACTGCCCGATGCCCGGGGGCATGGGCTTTCCGAGGCTCCAGAATCGGGTTACAGCCGGGCTGACCGGGTCGAAGATTTGTTTCAATTTGCCGATAATATGAAAATAGACCGGTTTCATGCCGTCGGGTTATCAATGGGCGGGTCCACCGCTTTGGGATTTGCCCTCAAGTATCCCGAATATCTGAAATCCCTTACTCTGGTCAGTTCCGGGGCGGCGGGGTATGATATCGGGAAAAAGATTTCCCGAATCGATGAACTGGCCAGAACCCGGGGAATCGAGGTTGCCCGGGAGAAATGGAAAGATATCAGTCTAAACTGGTTCGGCGAAGGGAAAAAAACAATCAGAGACCTGATGGAAACGATGATTAACGAGCACAGCGGTGCGGTCTGGAAAGACCCCCGCCGCGGTCATTATCCCCGTGAATATGACCTTGATAAAATCCACCGGATTAAAATCCCGACTGAAATTATCTGCGGGTCTCGGGATAAAATATTTACCGGACTTGGAAAAATTTTAAATGAAAAAATAAAGGGCAGTCACCTGAAAATATTTGAAAATGTCGGTCACATGGTAAATCTTGAAACCCCAAATGTATTCAATGAAGAACTTAAACTATTTCTTGAGGGAGTGGCCGGGTAAATATGAATTATTTCGAAGTAAAAGAACGACTGAACAATTTAAAAGAGTTTCGGAAATTATACGATGAATACATTCAGTTTACTAATCGGGAGAAAAATGTTGTAGCCCGGTTGACCCGCAGAAAAATGGAACCGCTGGTGGCTTTAGCGGTAGATTCGCTTAAACAGGTCGGTCTGGGTTCGATGATTACTCGTGATGCCCCGGTTCGCGGCGGTCGAAAAGTCCGCATTAACCTGATTAAAGCAATTTTCCGTGATAATCTGATCCGCCAGTTCTCTCTGGATGATAGAACCCCTATGGAATTACTGGACAAAGGTATCATTAAATATAAGTGTTTGTTATGGCGGCAAAAAGTACAACTTTTCAACCCTCTTTTCTGGCTGTTTCATTTTACAGGATTTCTTGCAATTTCACCGCTTTATATATTGAAGCGAGCCGGATATGATACCGGCAACGCTGAAAAAATGTCTTTGGTCAAATTTTATATCCTGATTTTTCAACTAGCGGCTTTTTATGTGCTGTTACAATGGTCCGGTACGATTGCTTTTATAAGGTTTGACATTCTCGGATTATAATATATATTTTCACTCTTTAAAGACTTTACCTTTTACAAGGACGTTGTTTTGACCGTTTACGAAGGTTACAAACCGGTAATCGGCCTTGAAGTTCACGCTCAATTGACAACCGACAGTAAAATGTTCTGTGGTTGTAAAGTAAGTTACGGGGAGTCGCCCAACAGCCGGACCTGTCCGGTTTGCCTGGGACTCCCGGGTGCCTTGCCGGTTCTTAATAAGAAAGCTGTGGAATATGCTCTGCAAATGATCCTGGCGGTTGGGGGAGAGGTTGCTTTGCATTCTGTTTTTGCCCGCAAGAATTATTTTTACCCGGACCTGCCCAAAGGCTACCAGATTTCGCAGTATTCCCAACCTATTGGTCGGGGCGGGAAAATTAAATATTTTCTGGAAAACGGTCACACCAAAACCTGCCGATTAAATCGTATTCACCTGGAAGAAGATGCGGGGAAATCGTTGCATCCCTCAAGCAAAGAGCGATATACCCGCCTTGATTTTAATCGTTGCGGAGTGCCTTTACTTGAAATCGTATCCGAACCAGACCTTAAAACTCCAGAAGAAGCATACGGTTACCTTAATAAACTTAAACAAATACTTCAATATCTGGAAATATGCTCGGCGGATATGGAAAAGGGGCATCTTCGTTGCGACGCCAATGTCTCCGTTCTACAGAAAGGCAAAAAGAAATTGAGTGTCCGGACGGAGGTTAAAAACCTTAATTCTTTCAAAGGCGTAAAGCGGGCATTGAAATATGAGATAGCCCGGCAGATTAAAATTCTGAAAGCCGGCGGGACGGTCAAACCAGTCACCCTCTGGTGGGATGAAAATCGCCAGACTGTCCGGCTTTTGCGAACCAAAGAGACCTCCGAAGATTACCGTTATTTCCCCGAACCGGATTTACGATCTTTAACGGTCGATACGACTTGGCTAGACCGTATTCGCCATTCTTTGACGGAATTGCCTGACCATAAATATAGTCGCTTGGTAAAGCAGTATAAAATTCGTCCTTATGATGCCCGTATTATGGTAGCCGACCGTCCGCTGGCGGATTATTTTGAAAATGTTATTGCCTGCTACAATAATAGCCGAGCTGTCGTAAACTGGATAACAACAGAAATTTTAGCTATCCTGGATGAGTCAAAAGGGACTATTGCTGATTTCAGGATTTCTCCGGCGATGTTGGCGGAACTACTTAAAAGTATTGATGACGGCATAATATCCGGGCGTACGGCCAGGCAGGTTTTAAGGGAGATGGCGGTTACCGGGAATTCCGCGGTTCGGATTATTGCCTCGTGGGGATTAAAGCAAATTACTGATAAGAAGGTTTTGCAGAAGGAAGTTGATAAGGTTATTAACGCCAATCCAAATCAAGTTGAAAAGTATCTAAGCGGTAAAACAGCGCTTCTGGATTTTTTTATCGGTGAGGTTATGAAAAGCACCCGGGGCAGAGCCAATCCGGAACTGGTTGGTGACCTTTTAATAAAAATGTTGAAGAAATGAATTGATGAACAAACCCCAAGTACGTATAGCGGTTTTTATATCCGGCAGTGGAACCGGTCTTCAGGCTTTTATCGATGCCGCCAAAGCCGGCATACTGTCAGGTCAGATTGTCTGGGTAGTGTCGAGCACCGAAAAAGCGTATGGTTTAAAACGGGCCGAAAAGGAAAATATTGAAACCTTCGTTTTTAACAAGAAAAACTACCCGTCATATGAGGTTGCTGACCGGGACCTTCTGGACAAACTCAAGGAACGTCGCATAGACTATATCGCTCTGGCCGGATATCTGAAACTTTTGCCGGCCAGCGTGGTTAAAGCGTATAACCGGCGCATTGTCAATATTCACCCGGCTCTCCTGCCCAAATACGGCGGAAAAGGAATGTACGGTTATCATGTTCATGAAGCCGTTCTTGCCGCCGGCGATAAGGAAAGCGGTGCCACCGTGCACCTGGTGGACGAGATCTATGATAATGGTCTTATTCTGGAACAGGTGAAAGTACCGGTGTTTGATACCGATACTCCGGAAACTCTGGCCGCCCGGGTGCTCGAACAGGAACATAAATTATATCCGCGGGTACTGGAAAAATTAATAAAAGGAAAGTATAAATTCTGACATGAAAAAAATAGTGATGGAAACGGCTATCAAAGAATATCCTTTGATGCGACGCGGGAAAGTCCGGGATATCTACGACCTCGGCGATGCCCTTTTGTTTATCGCCTCGGACCGGATCTCGGCGTTCGACGTGGTTTTACCTAACGGCATACCCGGCAAGGGACAGGTGCTTACCCGGATGTCATTGTTCTGGTTCGACCTGTTAAAAGATGTGGTAGCCAATCACCTGATTACAGCTGACATTGACCGCTACCCCGAACCGCTTCAAAAGTACCGGGAAATTATCGAAGGTCGCTCGATGCTGGTTGTTAAAGCGGAACGGGTCGATGCCGAGTGCATCGTTCGCGGTTATATCTCCGGTTCCATGTGGAAAGAATTGCAGAAAGCCCGCCGGCAAGGCTCGAATACCGTACACGGTTTTCAATTCAGTGCGGCTCTTCAGGAATCGGAAAAACTGCCAGAACCGCTTTTTACCCCTTCGACCAAAAATGACGATGGTCATGATGTCAATATCAGCTACGCCCAACTGGTTGACCTTCTGGGAAAGGAAACCGCCGAGTTGTGTCGGGATAAATCGATGGCCGTCTATAAAAAGGCGGCTGATTACGCCCTGACCAGAGGGATTATCATCGCCGATACCAAATTTGAATTCGGTTACAAGGATGGTCGGTTTATTCTAATAGATGAGGTGCTTTCGCCTGATTCCAGCCGCTTCTGGCCGGTTGATAAGTATCAGGTCGGTCGAAGCCAGCCTTCGTTCGATAAACAACCTATCCGCGATTACCTGGACAAACTTGATTGGGATAAACGCCCCCCGGGACCGCGCTTACCCGATGATGTGGTTGAGGCTACTGCCCGGAGATATGAACAAGTACAAAAACTTTTAACCCACAGATAAGAACATGGAAGAGAATATTAAAATTAAGCGCGCCCTGATATCCGTGTCCGATAAAACCGGTCTTCAGGATTTAGCCCGGCAACTGGATAAAAAGGGCATTGAAATTATTTCTACTGGAGGTACCTTAAAAAAGATAAAAGAGGCCGGGGTACAAGCTATATCCATTTCGGCTTTTACCGGATGCCCGGAAGTCATGGATGGCCGGGTCAAGACTCTGCATCCCAAAGTCCATGGAGCCATTTTATTCCGTCGGGATAATCCCAAAGATATTGAACAGCTGGCTCAGCTGGAATCCCGGAGTATCGACCTGGTGGTCGTTAACCTTTATCCGTTCGAAGCAACCTTGAAACAAAACGGCGCAACGGAGGAAGATATTATCGAAAATATCGATATCGGCGGTCCCACTTTAATTAGAGCCGCATCCAAGAATTTCAGTGCCGTGACGGTGGTGGTTGACCCGGCTGATTATAACGAGCTTGTGGAACAACTGAATAAAGATGACGGTGCCACCAGCCTTGAGTTCAGAAAAAAATGTGCAGCTAAAGCCTTTACCATGACCTGTGCTTATGACAGTGCTATAGCCGGTTATTTTACGGCCGGTAAGGATGCCCGGGAAAATAAATTTCCTTCCATTCGTATCCTGAAATATGATTTTCACGACAAGCTTCGCTACGGTGAAAACCCCCACCAGGAAGCGGCGGTTTATGCCAATAAGAATTATCCCGGACCTACCCTGTTACGGGCGGCCTTTCTTTCGGGCAAGGAATTATCCTATAATAATTATGGGGATCTTGATGCCTGTCTGGAATTATTGCTTGATTTTTCAGAACCCTTTGCCTGTGTTCTTAAACATGCTAATCCCTGTGGAGCCGCTGTGGGGAAAACTCTGGCTGAAGCCTATCAGCGGGCTTATGACAGCGACCCGCTGTCAGCTTACGGTTCGATTATCGGCTTAAATCAAATAGTCGACCTTGAATGCGCCAAGCTGTTACATGAAACCTTCTTCGTCGAATGCATGCTGGCTCCGGGTTTTACCGAGGAGGCGATTTCGCTTCTTACGAAGAAAAAAGCCCGCCGTATTTTGACTCTGCCGGAAATCAAAAACAAACGCCCCGTAGATGACCTTTCTTACAAATTTATTCTCGGCGGTCTTCTGGTACAGACAGCTGACACTCTTGAAACTGCTAAGGCAGATTTGAAAGTTGTCACCAAACGCCCGCCCAACGAAAAGGAGATTCGTGACCTTCTCTTTGCCTGGAAAATCGTCAAGCATACGAAATCCAATGCAATTGTTCTGGCAAAAGATGGCGCTACGGTCGGTATTGGGATGGGTCAAACCTCTCGGGTCGATGCCGGAGCGCTGGCGGTCAAACGAGCCGGTGACCGGGCAAAAGGAGCGGTTATGGCTTCCGATGCCTTCTTCCCGATGCCTGATGGTGTCGAGGTAGCTACTGAAGCCGGCGTTACAGCCATCATTCAGCCTGGTGGTTCTAAAGGTGACGAACAAGCCATCGAAGCCGCCGATAAAGCCGGGGCGGCAATGGTTTTCACCGGCATCAGACATTTCAAACATTGATTTTTTTCTGGGCCGGTTAAACGTATCTGTTTACCGGCCTATTTACCATTATTGCAACAACTTGACAGCTGTCCGACACTGCTTTTAATGTCTGTCAATATAAATATCTTTATTTTTTTCGCCTTACATACTTGCATCCTTTTTAAACCTTTGCTATCTTTAGTAATAATTTTACGTATGAGGAGTCAACGTGAGGAATCGCATTCTTGAAATTGTTGTTTACTTGATGGACCATATACAGGAACATCGCGGCCAGATTATCGATGTTGAGGACCTGTCCACCCATTTGAGAAGTTTAGGCTATACCGAAAATGAAATATCGTCCGCTTATTCATGGCTGGTGGACCGGTTTGAATCGACCAGCGAAAACTTTTATTCTGATTTTCCCGAAGTCCATTGTTCTAATCGGATTTTAACTGATTATGAACGCTTTCAGTTTACCCCCGAAGCTCATGGATTCCTCATTAAACTGTTAAATCAGAACCTGATAGACGATGAGCAGTTCGAAACCGTCCTTGAGCGGGGGGCTATTTTCAATCCCAAACCGATTACTGAAGAACAGGTTAAGGTAATCGTTTCATCGGTCATTTTTAATGATATGAACGATTTTGAAGGCGTCCTTCATTACGAGATAAATCCGGACAAATCCCATTCCATTAACTGACATGACGTTAAAGGGGAAGAAAATAATTGTCGGTTTGACCGGCGGTATTGCCTGTTACAAAATTCCCTACCTGGTGCGATTTCTGACCGGTCAGGGAGCCGAAGTCCGGGTTATTATGACTCAGGCCGCGACCAAATTTATTACCCCCCTGACTCTGGAAACAGTCTCCGGTAATGCGGTAGCCACCGAGTTGTTCCCGGACGATAAGTTTATATCCACCCGCCACATTGAACTGGCGCAGTGGCCGGATGTGATTGTCGTAGCTCCAGCCACCGCTAATTTTATGGGGAAGACAGCCTCCGGAATATCCGACGACCTTCTGACAACGGTTATTTGCGCCACCGCCCGGCCGGTTATAATTGCCCCGGCGATGAATCCTCAAATGTGGATGAATAAAATCACCCGGAAAAATTACTCTTTTCTCAAAGAAATGGGATATCTGTTCATTGACCCCGATGAAGGCGATACTGCCTGCGGCGACCGCGGGGTTGGCCGTATGGCTGAACCCGATAAGATTTTCAAATATGTCGAAGCCTTTTTGACGAAGGTTTCAAAAAAAAAAGTCCTGACCGGTAAAAAACTGCTGATTACTGCCGGACCCACCCGGGAAAATCTCGACCCTGTCCGTTATCTGACCAACCGTTCTTCGGGCAAGATGGGTTATGCCCTGACTGAAGCCGCCCGGGAACTGGGAGCGGATGTGACCTTGATATCCGGGCCGGTAGCTATAGAGCCGCCGACCGGAATAAAGATTATAAGAGTTGAAACCACCGCGGAGATGTATCAGGCCGTAAAAAAAGAATTTCCCCGTTCTGACTGGCTGGTGATGGCAGCCGCCCCGTCAGATTTTACCCCGCTTAAAAAAGCCGGTCAAAAAATAAAAAAAGAAAGTCAACCTCTCAAATTAGAAATGACCACCACCGTGGATATTCTCAAGCAGATAGGTGCTGTGAAAAAGAAAAGCCAGCTTCTGGTCGGTTTTGCTCTCGAAACAGAAAACGGTTTAAATAATGCCCGCAAGAAATTGCAGGCGAAGAACCTTGACCTGATTGTTTTAAACAATATCCGCGATGAGGGAGCCGGTTTCGGACATGATACCAATAAAATAACCTTACTTTGTCCGGGTCATAGAAAAGCCATTACCTGGCCTTTGATGACTAAATCTGAATTAGCTTTTAAATTACTTGAATTCATTGCGGGTTTATCTTAATATATCGAATACCCAGAGAAACTGTTATGACCAATAAATCAAGGGATGTTTTTCAGATGTTCCGTCAGGCCCTGGCGGCTCAAATGGAGATGGGCTTACATGAATTGATTGTCCCGAAAATATCCTCTGTGGAAACTGAATTAAAGGCGCAGACGGATATCATTGCCGGGCAGATCATCCAGAATCAGGAAGTGACTATGACGGCGAAAAAAGAAAACCGGATTTCCCAGTCAGCCATGGCGCTTTTTCAGGAGCCTTCCTATAATTCCTTAGAAGAACACTACCAGGCGATATGTAATTGTCAATTATGTCCTCTTGGCGCTACCCGTATCAATTTTGTTTACGGGGTAGGCGACCCGCAGGCCGACCTGATGTTTATCGGCGAGGCTCCGGGAGCCGAAGAAGACCGTCAAGGAAAACCGTTTGTCGGCCGGGCCGGACAGCTTCTGGACCGCATTCTGGCTTCTGTAATGCTGAAACGTGAAGAAGTATATATCTGCAATATTCTCAAGTGTCGTCCACCGGGCAATCGTGACCCGCAACCCGATGAAATGGCCAGGTGTTTTCCGCATCTGCGGGAACAGGTCAGGTTGATTAAGCCCAAGCTTATTTGCGCCCTGGGACGCGTTGCCGCCCAGGCTTTGCTTCAGACCAGCACCCCTTTGAGCAAACTTCGCAACCACTGGCATGAATTTGAAGGCGTTCCGTTGTGGATAACCTATCACCCGGCGGCATTGCTGCGCTTCCCGTCTTACAAGCGGGATACCTGGGAAGACATGAAAATTCTCAAAGCCCGCTACGAAGCATTGAAATAAGGACATTCAATGGCCTATCGAACCCAGACCAGAAAAGACTTGAAGGAGCTTCAACCTCCGCAGGCTATCGATGCCGAGCAGGAGGTTCTCGGGTCGATTTTAAAAGACAACGACGCTATCAACCAGGCTATCGAAATTCTGGAAAGTGAAACGCATTTTTATCTTCCCAAGCACCAGATAATTTACCGGACCATTATCGATTTATACAATAACTCCGACCCCTGCGATATTACCACCGTGGCGGACGACCTGCTCAAACAGGGCAATCTTGAAAAAATCGGCGGTCGCGTATACCTGGTCGAACTGGTCGAAAAAGTCGTTTCCACGGCCCATATCGTCGCCCATGCCAATATCGTTCTGGAACGTTCCGTTCTGCGAAAGCTCATCCAGACCTCCAATGAAATCATCCAGAGCTGTTACACTTTCGACCAACCGGTGGACACGCTTCTTGACCTGGCCGAAACCAATATTTTTAACATTTCCGAAAGCCGCCTGCGCAAGGGCTTTGTCCCCATCAAGGGACTGATTACACAAACTTTTGAACAGATTGAAACTTTTCAGTCAGGCGACCGCGTTCTGGACGGTATCATGACCGATTTTACGACTCTGGACATCATGACCCAGGGTTTGCACAATGGCGATTTGATTATCGTGGCGGGACGGCCGTCGATGGGCAAGTCGGCCTTCGCCATGAATATCGCCGAGAACGTGGCGATTCGGCAGAAAAAAGGGGTGGGTATCTTTTCGATTGAAATGTCGAAAGAACAGCTCACATTGCGTTTGCTTTGCAGCCGGGCTAAAATCAGCCAGCAGAAAATCAGGTCCCGTAAACTGAATGATGAAGAATGGGGACGTCTCACCCGGGCCGGCGGCTCAATTTCACCGATGAATATTTTCATTGATGATTCGCCCACTCTGACTTCGCTGGAAATGAGAGCCAAAGCCCGGCGATTAAAAGCCCAGTTTGATATTTCATTAATCATTGTCGATTATATTCAGATGATGCAGGCATCGGGGCATCAAGAAAACCGCCAGCAGGAAATAGCCGTCATATCTAGAAATTTGAAAGCCCTGGCTAAGGAGCTGAATATACCGGTTATCGCCATCTCGCAGTTATCCCGCATGGTGGAACAGCGCGGCGGGGAAAAACGCCCCCAGCTGTCCGACCTGCGCGAATCCGGCGCCATCGAGCAGGATGCTGATGTGGTCATGTTCGTTTACCGGCCGGAATTTTATATGTCCCATCTCGACCGCAATGACCCGAAATACCTCGAGGTGGAAGGCAAGGCGGAAATAATCGTGGCCAAACAGCGTAACGGTCCCACCGGGGTGGCTAATCTGGTTTTCATCAAGGAATTCGCTCGCTTTGAAAACCCGGTGGAAGGTTACCGCGAGCTTCCGTCCAATGCGGAGCCGATGGACGACCAGGATTTACCCTTTTAGGGAGTCTTATGGAATACGGTGTTCAATCAATCGGTCGTCGGGGTGTTAATTTCATCAACCGGACCGGCGGCCTGTGTATTCTGCTCGGCAGATTTTTCGTTGCTTTAAAGGACATACCGCGTTCGATGAGCCTGATATTCGAACAGTTTTATATTATCGGTGTCAAGTCGCTTCCGCTTATAATCATCATTTCCATTTTTGTCGGCGCCGTGACCGCCTGGCAGGCGGCTTACCAGTTTAAATTTATCGGTGCTCCTCTGCGCTATCTGGGGCACATGGTCGGCAAGGCGGTTATTATGGAACTTTCCCCTGTGCTTTCGGCGCTGGTTTTCGCCGGGCGCGTGGGCGCTGGCATTGCCGCCGAGGTCGGCACCATGAAAGTCACTGAACAGATTGACGCTCTCGACTCGATGGGCATTAATCCCGTCCGCTACCTCGTAATGCCCCGCATTCTCGCCTGCCTGGTGATGGTTCCGATACTGGTACTGTTCTCCGATTTTATCGCTATCATGGGCGGCCTGGTCATATCCGTTCTTGGTGTAGATATTTCTACTGAGACATTCATGGGCGGTTTTCGCGATTCCTTCAAACTGGCTGATTTCCGCAACGGTCTTATCAAGGCGCTGGTTTTCGGACTCATAATCGGCCTGGTGGGTTGTTACGAGGGCTTCAGAACCAGGGAAGGCGCCGTTGGCGTCGGTCGTTCCACGACTAATTCAGTCGTGATTTCATGTGTGTTGATTCTGGTATTTAACTTTATATTCGCCATTATTTTGTTCCGTTTGTAAAACATGGATAACACCTTAATTCAGATTGAAAATCTCCATAAAAGGTTCAATGACCTGTCGGTTTTAAACGGGGTCGAGCTGAGTATCGGAAAAGGGGAATCAATTGTTGTCATCGGGCAGTCAGGGTGCGGCAAATCGGTTCTTCTCAAGCATCTCATAAGGTTGATGGAGCCGGATGAGGGGAGGGTGCTTTTCGACGGGGAGGATATCGCCGGGTTCAGGGGTGATTCTCTGGTATCTTTTCGCCGTCGTTTCGGTATGCTGTTTCAATCGGCGGCATTATTTGATTCCCTGACGGTTGCCCAGAATGTCGGATTGGGTTTAAAAGAATCACGACGTTTTGAAGATGAACAGATTGACGAAATGGTCATCGAAAAACTGGAGATGGTCGGCCTGGCTTCTTCCGCTGATAAATACCCCGCCGAACTCTCCGGCGGTATGCGTAAACGCGTCGGTCTGGCGCGGGCGATTGCTAACAACCCTGAAGTTCTCCTCTATGACGAACCCACCACCGGTCTTGACCCGATTACCGCGGACATCATCAATGACCTGATTGTTGAATTGAATACGAGGTTAAAAGTCACCTCAGTGGCGGTTACCCACGATATGAAATCAGCCTTTAAGATTGCCGACCGCATAGTCATGCTTTATGAAGGTCGCATTGAGTTTGACGCCACTCCCGAAGCCGTTAGAACCACCGATAATCCAGTCGTCAAGCAGTTCATCACCGGCCAGGCTAAAGGGCCGATTCAGGTGCGCTGATGATACCCGGCAAAAAAGTAAAAACGGCATATTTCTGCATGCAGTGCGGGGCTGAACATCCCCGATGGCAGGGGCAGTGCCGCGAGTGTAACGCCTGGAACAGCCTGGTCGAGGAAAAAGTACCGGTTCGAAGCAAAACTTCGCTCTCCTCGGGTGTAAAAAAAGTTGACCGGCAGAAAATCAGTAGTATAACCCTTACTACGACTCAAGGATACCAAAGCGGGCTGGCTGAGTTTGACCGGGTGCTGGGCGGTCAGCTCCTGCCCGGCATGACCGTCCTTTTGAGCGGTGACCCGGGTATCGGTAAATCCACCCTGATGCTGCAGGTGGCCGAGGCGTATTCCCGACAGGGAGTTTCGGTTTTATATGTCACCGGTGAAGAATCGTTATCCCAGATAAAACTGCGCGCTCAGCGCCTTAATGTTAACGGCGAAAATATTACGGTGGTTAACTCCACCGGCCTTGAGGAAATAACCACCCTTATAGCCGAAGAAAGTTATAATATTGTCCTGGTGGATTCCATTCAAACTATTGCCAGTGCCCTGTTTGATTCTCCCCCGGGGACTGTGGGACAAGTACGCGAAGCCGCCAATCAGCTTATCATGCAGGCTAAAGCCGCGGGCTTTGCCCTGTTTTTGGTCGGTCACGTAACCAAGGACGGTCTTATCGCCGGTCCCAAGGTGCTGGAGCATATAGTCGATACGGTGATTTATTTCGAGGGCGATTCAGCGCATCTTTACCGCCTGCTCCGGGCGCAGAAAAACCGTTTCGGGTCGATTGCCGAAATTGGTTTGTTTCAGATGGTTTCCGACGGTCTGGCTGAAGTTACCAACCCGTCGTCGTATTTCCTTTCGGGGAATTCCGAGATAGTGCGTTCCGGGGCGGTGGTAACCGGCGTTTGCGAGGGCAATCGCCCCCTGCTTGTCGAAATTCAGGCGCTGGTGTCACGCTCCAGCTACGGTTATCCGCAACGAGTCGCCGGCGGCATTGATGCTAAAAAGCTGGCATTGCTGCTGGCTATTCTCGAAAAGCGGGGCGATTACCCGATGAACACCCATGATGTTTTCGTATCGGTGGCCGGCGGTCTCAAACTATCCGAACCGGCCCTGGATTTACCGGTACTGGTTGCTATCGTGTCTTCCCTTTTGAACAGACCGGTGGATAATAAAACGATGGTGGTAGGTGAAGTGGGTTTATCGGGGGAAGTCCGCCCGGTCAGCCTGATTGACCGGCGGGTGGCTGAAGCTGCCAAACTTGGTTTTGATACGATGGTTGTCCCGGATAAAAACAAGGACCTAGTAACGGATAAAAACGTTACTCTGGTCGGCGTTAAAGATATTCAATCAGCACTGGACTTGCTCCTTGGATAAAATATATACATTAAAAAATACCGACGGCCCGGCTCGCCGGGGGGAAATTGTCACTTTACACGGTACCTTTCCAACGCCGGCTTTCATGCCGGTGGGAACGTCCGGCGCCGTCAAGGCTCTCACCGCCCACGACCTGGAAGAATGCGGCGCCCGCATTATTCTCGGCAATACCTATCATTTGTACCTTCGACCGGGACACGAAATTATCAAAAGCCTGGGCGGCCTGGCCCGCTTTTCCGGCTGGAATAAGCCGACTCTCACTGACAGCGGCGGTTACCAGGTTTTTTCCATGCAGGATATATCCCGAATCAATGACGAAGGCGTGGAGTTCACATCGCATCATGATGGTTCGAAACACCTGTTTACTCCGGAAAAAGTCATGCATATTCAGCATGCCGTCGGCGCCGATATCATCATGGCTTTCGACCAGTGCGTACCATACCCGGCCGACCGAAAACTGGCCGAAGACGGTGTGCAGCGGACTTTCGCTTGGGCAAAAAACTGTAAAATTATTCACGAAGAATTGAACCGCGAACAGGCATATCCCCAAAGCCTGTTCGGAATAGTGCAGGGGTCAACCTATCAAGATTTGCGAACCCGGTCAGCCGAAGAAATTATTTCGCTGGACCTGCCCGGTTATGCCATCGGCGGACTTTCAGTGGGGGAAAGCAAGGAGGAAATGGAAGCCGTTCTGGCTTACACTATCCAATATTTACCCGAAGACCGGCCTCGCTATATGATGGGGGTGGGTTATCCGGAAGATATTCTCATGGCCGTGGCTTACGGTGTTGATATGTTCGATTGCGTTTTGCCCACCCGCAACGCCCGCACCGGCAACGTCTTTACCTCGAACGGGCCAATTACTTACCGAAACGCCGATTACGCCCGCGATGACCGTCCCCTCGACCCGAATTGTGACTGCAAGGTCTGCCGACGGTACAGCCGGGCATATATCAGGCATCTTTACAACCAGTCGGAAATTACCGGCATGGTCCTGGCTTCATATCACTCCACTTACTTTTATCAGAACCTGATGCGGCAAATCCAGCAGGCGATTGAAAACAAATCTTTTGCAAAATTCCGGAAAGATTTTCTCGACCGTTATCTCGGTGGCGAATGAGAATCCGTTACTCGCTCACCAGAGCTCTTTTAGTGTCCAGAGATAGCCCAGAGATATTCTGAAACCGCTGAAATCCGTCCGCCGGGTGAGTTCCGAATAACTGAAAATCCCGGTATTATACGTAATTGTATAATCCGGCTCGATCTCGGAGATGGTTATTTCCAGAGAGTAAATTCGTTGATAGCGCAGCCCCAGGGTTATGCGATAGCCTAATCTAGGATTGAAGCTGACCTTGCTGATATCATAGTTTTTGCGCATCAGTGTCATGGTTTCATCGGTGAATTTAAGGTTACCGAAGGCAAGGATGGCTCCCAGGCCAAGATAACCGGTCAAATAGTCCGTGCCGCGGTAGTACAGGGCGTCAGTAGCAAGCGTAAACTGATGCATTTCACCTTTGATTTCTTCGATATCGTCGAGGACACGTAAAGCGTTGTTCTTGAATTTACCGAACTGGTAGTCGAAGGAACCGCGCAGTATGAGGGGATGGATAGCCAGCATTTCCCACTTGGTGGAAAAAACCGGGCCGGTGGAAAGTACACCGGTGGGAGAACTTATGCCGGCGGTAAAATGAAGATTCATGGCGGAGACGGTATCCTGTTGAAGGGGATTTATCGGTGCCAGGGGCAAACAAAGCCAGGCTGTCATTATAAGATAATACATACCGTTCTTTCGTTCGTGTCCTTTAACATATAAACGTAGTTAATAGTATTATAGTCTAAATATATTTTTTTCAAAGAGATAACTGCTTGCCATGTAATTCGAGCGGTTTTTTTTATAATTGTATATAACTGTGACTTAGGCCGGTTTTATCAGCCTAACTTATTGCCGGGCAAGCCTAAAAAGCTTCAAATAAAACATCGAAACCGGTTGACAAAAAAGAATAAGAAGATATATTAACGGATTGTGAAAATCGGCTGTGAATAAATTCACAACCAAGGAAAAATAATTGAACAAATTGATTTATTGAAATGGTGGAGTTAACCATGGGAAATATAAAGGCTTATAAAAATTTTATCAATGGACAGTGGGTCACCTCAAGCTCTGGTGAAACATTTAATAACATAAACCCGGCTAATACCGATGAAATTATCGGCACCTTTCAAAAATCCAATAAGGATGATGTTCTTAAAGCTATTGAGGCCGCGGCTGAAGCCTACCGGAAGTGGCGGCTGGTACCCGCTCCCAAACGCGGTGAAATTCTTTATCGTGTCGCTTCGAGATTGTGGGAGCGCAAGGAAGAAATCTCCCGTGATATGACCCGTGAGATGGGTAAAGTGATTGCCGAAACCCGCGGTGACACCCAGGAAGCCATCGACATGACTTTCTATATGGCGGGCGAGGGGCGGCGTCTGTTCGGTCAGACCACGCCATCCGAGATGCCCAATAAATTCAATATGACTGTTCGCCAGCCGCTGGGTGTCTGTTCCTTTATCACGCCTTGGAATTTTCCCATCGCCATCCCTTCATGGAAAATCATGCCGGCCCTAATATGCGGCAATACGGTTGTTATTAAACCGGCGACTGATACGCCGCTTTCGGTGGTGCATCTTATGGAAATTTTCGAAGCGGAAGGTCTCCCGGCCGGTGTGGTCAATATGGTTACCGGTTCCGGTGGCGCCATCGGAAACGTTATGATTAACGATGACCGGGTGCGGGTGGTTTCCTTTACCGGGTCCACCGAAATAGGTCGCAAGGTTTCCGAAGGTTGTGCCCCCAAATTCAAACACTGCTGTCTTGAAATGGGCGGCAAAAATGTCATGATAGTCATGGACGACGGCAATCTGGAACTGGCGGTAGAAGGCGCTTTATGGGGAGCTTTCGGGACCACCGGCCAGCGTTGTACCGCTACCAGTCGTCTGATAATTCATGAAAAAGTGCACGATAAAATGATGGCTATGCTGGTTGATCGCGCTAATAAGTTAAAAGTCGGCAACGGCCTTGATGAAACCGTCAATATGGGGCCCTGCATCAACCGGAGTCAGCTCGATACGGTTTTAAGTTATATCGAAATCGGCAAGAAAGAAGGAGCGGTTCTCGCCGCGGGCGGGGAACGCCTGACCGGTGGCGCTTACGATAAAGGTTTCTTCGTCAAACCGACCATCTTCACGGGTGTTACTCAGAAAATGCGTCTCTGGCGCGAGGAAATTTTCGGACCGGTACTCAGTGTCGCCACCTTTAAAACCTTCGAACAGGCAATTGAAATGGCCAACGATACCGCTTACGGGCTTTCGGCGGCTATTTACACTCAGGACATAAATAAAGCTTATACCGCCATGCGCGATGTTTACACCGGTATCTTTTATGTCAATGCCCCGACTATCGGCGCCGAGACGCACCTGCCGTTCGGCGGCACTAAAGAGACCGGGAACGGGCATCGTGAAGCCGCCACTGCGGCTCTGGATGTGTTCAGTGAGTGGAAATCGGTTTATGTTGATTTCTCAGGTAAAATTCAGCGTGCCCAGATAGATAATCAGTGACCGGGAAGTTACCTGGTAACTTTTAAGGATGTGGAATTAATTGTCGAAGTGTAAATTCATCTTCAGGCAGACAGGCGGGCACCTTCCGCAGTACCTGATTCTGTTTATCTGGCGGGCTTCTTCGATTTAGGTGCTAGCAGTATTGGGTATGATAATTTTTTCGAAACCAACATCGCTTTTATACAGGAGTTGATTATGGCTAAGAATAGAAAAAAAGTTATTATCATGGGTGCCGCCGGGCGGGATTTTCACAATTTTAACACCCTTTATCGGAATAATGCCGATGTCGAAATCGTGGCTTTCACGGCCACCCAGATTCCCGATATCGAAGGTCGCCGCTACCCAGCCGTTCTGGCCGGTAAGCTGTATCCCAAAGGTATTCCCATATACGATGAAAAAGAATTGCTGACTCTGATTAAAAAGTTCAACGTCGAAGAGGTAATCTTTTCTTATTCGGACGTTTCCTACCAGTATATTATGGAAAAAGCGGCCTATGTCATGGCGGCAGGGGCCCGATTTGCCGTCGAAGGCGGCTATCCCACGATGATTAAATCCTCCAAACCGGTGGTGGCGGTCTGCGCCATCCGCACCGGCAGCGGTAAATCTCAAACTACCCGTAAAGTTGCCAAAATTTTACGGGCGATGGGGAAGAAAGTCGTCGCTGTCCGTCACCCCATGCCTTACGGCGATCTGGCTAAACAGGCCTGCCAGCGTTTCGGTAACCTGGCCGACCTCGATAAGCATAAATGCACCATCGAAGAGCGCGAAGAGTACGAACCGCATATCGTCAACGATGTCGTAGTCTATGCCGGCGTCGATTATGAAATGATTATCCGTCAGGCTGAAAAAGAAGCCGACATAATTCTCTGGGACGGCGGCAATAACGACATGTCCTTCTACAAACCCGACCTTCAGATCACCGTTGTCGACCCGCACCGCCCCGGGCATGAATTGTCCTACTATCCCGGGCAGAATAACCTTTTGCTGGCTGATATTGTGGTGATAAATAAAATTGATTCGGCTGACCCCGATGACGTCATGATTGTCCGTGATAATATCCGGCGGTATAATCCCGAAGCGGTCATTATCGACGCCGCTTCCCCCGTGAGTGTTGACCGGCCGGAGTTGATAAAAGGCAGGAAAGTGCTGGTGGTGGAGGATGGTCCGACTCTGACTCACGGCGAAATGACTTATGGTGCCGGAGTAGTGGCGGCGGATAAGTTCGGAGCCGCCGAATTGGTAGACCCGCGGCCCTACACCGTCAAGTCAATCACCGCAACCTTCAATAAATATCCCGATATCGGTGTCCTGCTGCCCGCTATGGGTTACGGCAAACAGCAGGTGAAAGACCTGGAAACGACTATCAATAAAACCAGATGCGACTTGGTGATTATTGCTACCCCAATAAATCTGGGTAAGCTGATTAAGATAAATAAACCTTCCGTGCGGGTTTTTTATGACCTGCAGGAAATCGGACAGCCCAACCTAACGACCGTGCTTGAGGATTTCCTCAAGGGGAGTAGGAAGAAAGTGGCTGTCCCCAAAAACAAAAAGTAACAAAAAGGTAAACCGGGTGGCAGACTGTTCGAGTTGATAATGTCTTACAGCCTGTCACAATTTATATAAAAAGATTATGGTGGTAAATAAAACAGCGGTGGTGGCACTGGGTGGTAACGCTATTACCATTCCGGGTATTGAGGATACGATTTACAATCAATTTGCCAATACCCGTCGTTCCCTGGACGGGATCGTGGCACTGGTCCGCGATGGTTACAACCTTGTTGTCACTCACGGCAACGGTCCGCAGGTGGGGAACGCCCTACTGCGCAATGAACTGGCTCTGGGCAAAGCGCCCGATTTACCCCTGGGCGTGCTGGTGGCCGATACCGAAGGCGGCATGGGATATATGATTGAGCAGTCCCTGCAGAATCGCCTTCGCAAGGAAGGTATCAACCGTTCAGTGGTAACGATTATCACCCAGATGCTGGTGAAGGCCGATGACCCGGCTATTAAGAACCCCTCCAAGTATATTGGTCAGTTTTATTCGGAAAAGGAAGCAAAGGAATTTGCGGAAACTCGCGGCTGGCAGGTAAAAAAAGATGCCAATCGGGGCTGGCGCCGGGTGGTGGCCTCACCGATACCCTACAAGGCGGTTCCGTCGGAGACCATTAAAAAACTGGTCGAAAGCGGAACAATCGTCATCGCCGGCGGCGGCGGCGGTATCCCGGTATATATCGATGATAAGGGTAATTACGAAGGTATTGACGCCGTCATTGATAAAGACTTGGCTTCGGCCGTTATTGCCGGTGAAATCGGTGCCAGTATTTTGTGTATCTTGACTTCCGTGGACAAGGTGGCTATAAATTTCGGCGAGGCGAATCAAAAAGACCTGGATATTTGTAACCTTTCACAGATTAAAAAGTATTATGATGAAGGGCATTTTCCACCCGGTTCAATGGGTCCCAAAATTAAAGCGGCGATTATGTTTCTGGAAAACGGCGGCGAGCTGGTTACTATCACTTCCTTTAATAACGCCCGCGAAGCCGTTTCCGGTAAAGCCGGAACGAGGATAATAGCGGATTAAATGATGTGTAAACTTTCGTCCGAAGCGATTGAAGGTATTTTGCAGAAAGGACGTATATATGAAGTCGGGGGTGCCGTGAGGGATAAATTTCTGGGGGTGGAAGCCGATGTCAAGGACCGTGACTACCTCGTCACCGGTGTACCTTACGACGAGCTCTCGAGCATCCTGGGGCGATACGGCCGGGTCGACCTGGTCGGTAAAAGTTTCGGGGTCATTAAATTCACCCAGTTTATCAAAGGACACTTCTATACCTTCGATATTTCCCTGCCACGAAAGGAATTTTCCACCGGGGTCGGGCACAGGGATTTTAAGGTCCGTTTCGACCCGGCTTTGAAAGTCGAGGATGACCTGTTAAGGCGCGATTTTACCATCAATGCTATGGCCCTGGCGCTGGATAACGGCGTACTCATTGACCCGCTGGACGGCAGGGCTGACCTGGAAAAACGCTCCCTGCGCATGATTTCGGAAAATTCTTTTCTGGAGGACCCTTTGCGGATGTTGCGGGCGGTGCAGATGGCGGCCCGGTTTGATTTCACCATCGAGCCGGATACTTATAAAGCCATCGTCGAAAATGCCGCACTGATTGCATCCGTTTCTCCCGAACGTATCGGCGAAGAATTGAACAAACTTCTCCAACGGGCCAGGAAGCCCTCGATTGGTTTCCGCCTGATGCAAACTACCGGTCTTATGAAGAAAATACTCCCGGAGCTCGAAAACTGTGTCGGGGTAACTCAACCGGGTGGTTTTCATAAGTACGATGTTTTTGAACATACCCTACGGGCGGTTGATAACTGCCCTCCGCTTGTTCATTTGCGCATGGCCGCCCTTTTTCATGATATCACCAAGCCGATACATAAGCGGGAAGTTGCTGACGGCGCCACCTTCTACGGCCATGAAACAAGCAGTGCTCGTACGGCTCATGAAGTTCTAACCCGTTTAAGATATGCCGGGGATTTTATCCGGGCGGTTGTCACCCTGGTGGAAAAACACATGTTCACCACCCAGGTGACCGATAAGGGCTTGCGGCGACTTGTCAAAAAGGTCGGCGTCGATTTAATATTCGACCTGCTTGATTTACGCCGAGCCGATGTTGCGGCTCAGGGGATGGGTGGCAGCACCGCAGATGTCGACGAGCTGGAAAAAAATATAAGGCTGGAACTGAACCGGAAACCGCCCTTCAGTCTGTCCGACCTGGCTATTGACGGGCACGATGTTATGCAACGCTACCACCTCGAACCGGGGAAGACCGTGGGATTGATTTTGAATCATCTAATGGACGCCGTTCTCGACGACCCGCAACTCAATACCCGTGAAAGTCTGGAAGCCCTGGCTGATAAATACTATGGAGATATAATAGCAAAAGATATAGATTCGTCAAAAGATAAGGAAAGCAGTTTATGAAGGTTCATGAGTATCAGGCGAAACAAATTTTTGAAAAGGCCGGTATACCCGTACCGCCGGGTAATATCGCAACTACTCCCACTGAAGCTTTTGAAATAGCCGAGAAGTTGAACAAACCGGTGATGATTAAAGCCCAGGTACATGTCGGCGGACGCGGTAAAGCCGGTGGCGTCAAATATGCTGAAAATGCCGAAGCCGCCAAAGTCCTGGCGCAGAAAATCCTGGGTATGGACATCAAGGGCTTAACCGTTAAGAAAGTCCTGGTAACCGAGGCTGTGGAAATTATCTCCGAAGCATATATAGGAATTATTCTTGACCGGACGACTCAGAAGCCGGTTATAATGGTTTCCTCGGCGGGCGGTGTGGATATTGAAGAAGTAGCCGCTAAAACCCCGGAAAAAATTCATAAACTTTATGTCGACCCGGTGGTGGGTTTGAGAGAGTATCAGGCTCGGAACCTGGCGTACAAACTTTTTCGTGAAACCAGTCAGGTGAGGAAAACCTCCGATATCATTATGAAACTTTATGATATTTTCTGGCAGGTGGATGCTTCCCTGGTGGAAATAAACCCCCTTATTTCGACTCCCGGTGGTGAGGTCCTGGCTATAGATGCCAAGTTGAATGTAGATGATAACGGTCTTTTCCGTCATAAGGATATTGCCGCGATGCGTGACCTTGATGCCGAAGACCCGGCGGAAATCAAGGCTCGCGAAGCGGACCTGTCATATGTCAAACTCGAAGGCAATATCGGCTGCATCGTTAACGGTGCCGGTCTGGCCATGACGACCATGGACCTGGTTAAGCATTACGGTGGTGAACCGGCTAATTTTCTCGATATCGGCGGTTCCTCCAATCCGCAGAAAGTTCATACAGCCATGCAGATTATTCTGGCGGACCCCAATGTCCGGGCTATTCTGATAAATATTTTCGGCGGCATAACCCGCTGTGATGATGTTGCCAACGGTATTGTCGCCGCCTTTAAAGAATCTAAGCCGACGGTCCCGGTAGTGGTGCGTTTGACAGGTACTAACGAGAGCGAGGCACAGAGAATTTTAAGCGCCTACAGACTGCCGACGGCCGATACTCTCGATGCCGCGGTTAAAAAAGCCATTTCGCTGGCGGGAATTGAATAAGTTAACCGGTTTGCATAAAGGAAAATCAGGATGTCAATTTTCATAAACAAGAAAACAAAAGTGGTGGTGCAGGGAATTACCGGACGCGATGGTTCCTTTCACGCCGAGCAGATGAAAAAATACGGCACCGATGTCGTTGCGGGGGTGACGCCCGGCAAGGGCAATACCCAGGTTGCCGGTATCCCGGTTTTTAACACTATGGAAGAAGCCGTGGCTAAAACCAAAGCCAACACCTCGGTAATTTATGTGCCCCCGGCTTTTGCTACCGACGCTATTTATGAAGCGGCTGACGCCGGGATTGGATTGATTGTGTGTGTTACGGAAGGTGTGCCGGCAAATGATATGCTGAAAGCTGTACCTTACGTAAAATCCAAAGGCGCCCGCTTGGTTGGTCCCAACTGTCCCGGCCTTATTTCACCGGAACAGTCAAAAGTGGGGATCCTGCCGTCGAACATCGTTAAAAAAGGCAATGTCGGGGTGATCTCGCGCTCGGGCACGCTCACCTATGAAGCTATCTGGGCTTTGACTCTGGCTGGTTTAGGGCAGAGCACCTGCATCGGTATTGGCGGAGACCAGGTTATTGGAACCAATTTTATTGATTGCCTGAAGGCTTTTCAGGAAGACCCGGCGACCCGGGCTATTGTGATGATTGGTGAAATCGGCGGTTCCGATGAAGAGATTGCGGCTGAATTCATAAAGAAGTATGTAACCAAGCCGGTCGTATCGTTTATCGCCGGTCGAACTGCCCCGCCCGGAAAACGCATGGGTCATGCCGGGGCGATTATTTCCGGTGGGTCGGGAACCGCCGAAGATAAAATCAAGGCTCTTGAAAAAGTCGGTATTCCCGTGGCGGCTTCACCCCTGGAACTCCCTACGTTATTGAAAAAACTTATGAAAACCGGTAAAAAAGAGCCGGCGGTAAAAAAAGAAGTCAAAAAGAGCACGGTTAAGAAAACGACCGGAAAAGCTTCTAAAAAGGTGTCATCCAGAACCCAGGCACTCAAGAAGAAAACCGTAACCAAACGTAAAATGAAATAAGGATAGATGTTAATTAAATAGAAAAATTCTCGGGATGAATTAAGGAGATAAATCATGTCTGAAAGCGATGTGGTCGGTAACAGCGATTCCAAACCGGCCCGTAAAAGTAAATATGATTATTCAAGTGGTTTGCCGCCCCTGAATATCAATTATAAATGGTGTAAAGCGTGCAATATCTGTATCGCTCTTTGCCCTCAACAGGTTTTTGAACCTGATCGGGATGGAAAGCCGGTTATTGCCCGGGCGGATGACTGCACTCAGTGTACGATTTGCTGGGTACATTGCCCGGATTTTGCGATTACATCCAATTACAAGTAGGAAGGGGAAAAAAGGAATATGGCTATAAAAAAACGACACTTGATGCTGGGCAATATGGCGTGTGTGCACGGAGCTATTTATGCCGGTATGAAGTTTTTTGCCGGGTACCCGATCACACCTTCGACCGAAGTAGCGGAGGGCTGTGCCCGTGAGTTGCCTAAAATCGGCGGGAAATTTATCCAGATGGAAGATGAAATAGGTTCCATTGCCGCCATCGTCGGTGCTTCTATAGCGGGCTTAAAATCGATGACCGCGACGTCCGGCCCCGGTTACTCGCTTATGGTTGAAAATATCGGCTATGCTTATATGACGGAAACGCCTGTCGTGATTATCAATGTCCAGCGCGGTGGCCCCTCAACCGGCATGCCCACCAAAGGAAGCCAGGCTGATACCATGCAGGCTCGCTGGGGTACGCACGGAGATTATACAGCCATTGCGGTGGCTCCCTCAACTGTCCAGGAATGTTTGACCGAGACTGTCCGCGCTTTCAACCTGGCTGAACGTTTCCGTACCCCGGTCACGGTTCTGCTTGACGAGGTTATTGGTCATTCCCGGGAGATGGTTACCATCCCGGAAAAAGGCGAACTGCAAGTTTACGACCGGGTTAAACCCACCTGCAAGCCGGAAGATTATATACCTTTTGAAATGACACCCAACGGCGTTTCGCCCATGGCCGGTTTAGGTGAAGGTTATCGGTTTAACGTTACCGGTCTTACTCATGATATCATGGGCTTTACCACCAATCGCCCGGATGAAGTGGCCCCCAAACTCGATAAACTGGCCGGCAAGATACTCAACTATCGTGATGAAACGGTTAAAATGCGGATGGAAATGATGCATGATGCGGAAATTGCTTTTATCTCCTACGGTTCTGTTTCCCGGGCGGCGCTTCAGGCGGTTATGCTGGCGAGGAAAGCCGGGGTGAAAGTCGGTACGATACAGCTTTATACGATCTGGCCCTTTCCGGATAAGCAACTTAAGGAAGCCTGTTCCGGTTGTAAGAAAGTAATCGTAGGCGAGCTGAATATGGGACAGCTGGTTTATGAAGTGGACCGGGTATTACCGGATGATATTCAAATTCATACAATCCAGCGTTATGATGGTGAATTTTTGACCCCCATGCAACTTTTAGAAAAGCTCGATGAGGTGATATGATGGATACAGTGAAAGAAACCAATCAGGCCGACAAGCAAAAATCCGACATCATGCTCCAGTACCTTCGGCCCAAGAAAAAATTTCCCAGCGTCTGGTGTGCCGGTTGTGGTAACGGCGTGGTGATGGGGGCGATTATCCGCGCTATCGACAAACTGGGATATTCCAAAGACGAAGTCGTGTTGGTTTCGGGTATCGGTTGTTCCAGCCGATTGCCCGTATATCTTGATTTTAGCAGTTTGCATACCACGCATGGCCGGGCGCTGCCGTATGCCACCGGTGTCAAGTTTGCCAAACCGCATCTCAAGGTTATAGTAATTACCGGCGATGGCGATGCCCTGGCCATCGGCGGTAATCATTTTATCCACGCTTGCCGGCGAAATATCGACATCACGGCCATTCTTATTAACAACTATATCTATGGTATGACCGGTGGTCAGGGTTCGCCTACCACCCCCTCGCAGGCTTTTTCAACCACTACTCCTTTCGGGAATGTAGAAAAGCATTTTGAACCGGCGGAACTGGCTATGGCGGCGGGCGCCACTTTTGTCGGTCGCACCACCGTTTACCATGTCCCCCAGATGGAAAAAATGATCATACAGGCTTTTGAACATAAAGGTTTTTCCCTGGTGGAAGCGGTAAGTAACTGTCATACTTATTTCGGCCGTCTTAACCGTCAGGGCGACCCGGTGGCGATGCTCAAGATGTTCAAGGATCTGGCTGTTCCCGTGGCACGGGCGAAAAGTATGACCCCCGAAGAACTCGAAGGTAAGATTATCACCGGCGTTCTTAAGGATGTGGATAAAACCGAATTCTGCGATGAGTATCAGAAATTGGTTGATGCCCAAAGGAGAGATAAATAATCATGACACAAAAATTCCTTGATAAAATTGAAATACCCCGCGACCGCTTTGAGATGCGTTTATCCGGTTCCGGGGGCCAGGGCATGATTCTGGCATCGGTTATTCTGGGAGAAGCCATCGGGGCTGACGGGACTAAGAATATCATCCAATCCCAGTCGTACGGTCCTGAAGCACGCGGGGGCGCTTCCAAAGCCGACGTGGTTGTTTCCTCAAGCGAAATATTTTACCCCAAAGCCATGAAACTTGACCTGCTTCTGGCCATGACCCAGGAATCACTCGACAAGTATTACCCCGACCTGAAAGAAAACGGCACCCTGATTGTCGATGAAACTTTAGTGACGGAAATCCCCACTGATAATTATTACGCTTTGCCGTTTACTCGTCTCGCCCGTGAAGAGGCCGGCCATGTAATGGTGGCTAATGTTGTTGCCCTGGGAGCTATCGGGGCTATTACTGGAATAGTCACCCATGAAGTGCTGGTGGAGGCGGTGCTGGCCCGGGCGCCAAGGGGAACCGAGGATAAAAACCGCAAAGCCGTGGAAATTGGTTTCCGGGAAGGAGCACGGTTGCTGAAAGAAAAAACCGGTCACAAGTAAATGAAATTTATGAGCCGAACCCTTTTAATTATTAAACCGGATGCCACTGCCAGAAACCTGGTTGGTTACATTATCAACCGCCTTGAAAGAGCCCGTTTCAAAATTGTCGAAATGAAGCTGGTGCGCCTGTCGGAAAAGGAAGCCAGGAAATTCTACGCTGTTCATGAAGGGAAGCCTTTTTTAAATGACCTGGTAGCATTTATGAGTTCCGGTCCGGTGGTTCCCATGGTTCTCGAGAAAGAAAACGCCGTAACGGACTTGCGAATACTGGTCGGCGCCACCGATCCGGCCAGAGCTGATTGCGGCACCATTCGTTATGAAATC
>CAZUAS010000032.1:0-27585 GCA_964618515.1 uncultured Ignavibacteriales bacterium
GTAAATGTGACGTGCCATTGCAAATGGATCGATATGAATTATAACTGAGGTGCGTGTATCGGAGAAACCCACGGCAAGCCGTGGGCTACCCGGACGTGGACGATCCGGCTGAGAATTTGTCAAGAGAATGGTCAAGCCCCAAGTAGGCTTGACCTACTGAAACATAATCAGAGAAAGCAGCCCCATAAAATCCCCAGGTCAGACCATCCTGCAAAATTATTAATATTCAGGTTGCCCGGCGGGGTATAAACTGTATATTTTGTGTACTTATGAAAAAGATACAACTGTACATCCTGAAAGAACATGTTGTCCCGTTCATTTTCGCTTTCCTGATTATCACCTTTCTGTTGATTATCGACTATGTTCCGAAGATAATCGACCATGTCATCGACAAAAACCTCTCTATCTGGGTGGTGCTGGAACTTATCGGTCTGAACCTGGCCTGGATGCTGGCGCTGTCGATTCCCATGTCGGTGCTGGTGGCGTCACTGATGGCATTCGGACGGCTGAGTTCCGATTTTGAAATAATCGCCATTAAATCGTCCGGTATTCACCTGTTCCAGATAATTTTGCCACTGCTTTTGGCCGGGTCGCTTATCAGTTTCGGCATGGTCGAGTTCAATGACAAAGTCCTTCCTGATTTAAATAAAAAAGCCCGCCTGCTGTGGGGAAATATCTCGGCCATGCGGCCGACAATCATGTTTAAATCGGGCATTTTTATAACCGACATCCCCGGTTATATTATCCTGATCGATAAAATCGACCATGCTACCTCGCGGGTCGAAGGTGTCAGCATCACCGACAACAAAGAGCCCAGCCGCACCCGGCTGATTGTCGCCGAATACGGGTTTCTGAAAACCATCGACAACGGTCGAAGTATCCAGTTCACCTTGTACAACGGCGAAGTGCATACTTTTGACCTTAAGGACCCGGATAATTATCAGAAACTCAATTTTCAAAACCAGATAATCAATATCTCAGGCACGGGCTCAGAGTTGGTACGAACCGACACCGAGTACCGTACCGACCGTGAAATGCCCATCAATCAGTTACAGAACAATGTCGACCGGGCTTTCGAAGCAGTCGCTTCCAGCCGCAACCGTATCGGCACCATGCTGGAGTCTCAATTCAGCGCCCTGTTCTCAGACAGTCTCAATCTTAAGACCACCGACAAAACAACCGACTCGGCGGCTCTGACCCAAGTCCGGACGGATGCCATGGAGCTAAGGCGCCGGATGGACCGCAACCTGCAGCAGATCGCCACCCAGCAAAGAGTCGTGAACAAATATAAAATCGAAATCTACAAAAAGTATTCTATTCCCATGGCCACCCTGGCGTTTATTTTAATCGGCACCCCCCTGGGAATCCTTTCCAGGAAAGGCGGGATGGGCATGGCTATCACCATCTCCATTCTGCTCTTTATTATTTACTGGGCGTTTTTAATCGGCGGCGAGGACCTGGCCGACCGCGGCCTGCTCTCGCCTTTTGTAGCGATGTGGGGCGCTAATATTTTACTTGGCTGCATCGGCCTGTATCTTATATATATTGTCATAACCGAAAAACCGTTTTTCGCTTTTTTCAGAAAAATAAATTAAGCCGCTATATGATAAAAAAAATAGATTTATACCTTCTCAAATTTTTCTTCATCTCTCTGATTGTGATTACTCTTGCGATCGGACTCACCATTGTCGTTATTAATATGGTCGAGGAACTGCGCGATTTCATCGACCATAATGTCCCCCTGGTCAACATCCTGGAATACTACCTCTATTTCGGCGGTTGGGTAATTAAATCGTTCTTCCCGGTTTTTATCCTCCTGTCCACGCTTTTTTCAGTGTCCATGCTGGCCCGGCGCAACGAAATCCTGGCGATGAAATCATCCGGACTATCGCTTTACCGCATCACTCTGCCGTTTTTCCTGATAAGTATCCTTCTGGCAATGTTTCATTTCAACTACAATGAATATATTTATCCCCCTGCCAACAAGAAACGCCTGGAAATCAAGAAATTCACAATCGAAAAGAAATCCAAGGAAGCCCTGTCAAAAATTAGTAATATCTACCGGCAAATCAGCCCGGGGTATTTCTATACGATTGAAAATTTTAACACTACTCGCCAGGACGGCGGTAATTTTCGCCTTTATAAATCGGTCAACAACCAGCTCAGCCGCATAATCACGGCTGAAAAAATATACTATCGGGATTTTATCTGGCATTTGGAAAAAGTCGTGGTTCGCAATTTCGATGATTCCGCCCATGAATCCTTCTCCCGTCTGGATACCCTGATGGTATTTGATATCAAGGATAAGCCCGATGATTTCGCCCGCCGCATCGGCAATCCGGAGGATATGGGTTTTGACGAATTGAAACAGTATATTGACCTCATGAAACGCACCGGGGGAACGTATGTCCGCGAAGCCATCGATTTAAAGATAAAATATGCCTATCCCATGACCTCGGTCATCGTGATTCTGATAGCGATTCCCTTCGCCTCCAACCCTCGCCGCGGTGGTGTGGCGGTGTCTTTTGCCGCTGGCGCCATGATTGCCCTTTTGTATTTCGTACTTTTTCGCACCATGCAATCAGCCGGTTACAACGAAAAAATCCCCGAAAATCTGGCGGTCTGGGGGGTTAACAGCCTGTTTTTCCTGGCTGGCCTGGTACTCATGATTAAAGCGAGGAAATAATGACCCACCCTGACCATGAAAAAAACCGCGACGCCTGGAACGAGATGGTCAATATCCATATCAACCATCCCGAATACCGTACCGAAGAAGTTATCAACGGCGGCAACAGTCTTAAGCAAATCGAGCTGGAAGCGCTCGGCGACGTTACCGGCCGGCACCTTTTGCACCTGCAATGCCAGTTCGGCCTGGACACGCTGTCCTGGATGAGGCGGGGCGCTGTTGTCACCGGGGTCGATATCTCCGATGAATCCATCAGGCGCGCCAATGAAATAAAAGTAAGAGCCGGTCTGGAAAAGGCCGAATTTATCCGCTGCGACGTCCTCGATTTAATCGGCGTCATCGATAAAAAATATGATATCGTCTTTCAATCCTACGGTACCCATTGCTGGCTGTCGGATATTCATAAGTGGGCGAAAGTGGTGTCTTATTATCTTAAACCAGGCGGGACGTTTTTCATCGTCGATGACCACCCCATCAAAGTCTTGTTTTATAAACCACCTTTAAATTATTTTGACCGGGAACCGGAACGCACGCCAAAGGCGCCTGACTATTGTGACCGCAACTACCGTATCAGGGGTGAGCTGGTGGAATGGCAGCATCCGCTTTATGAAATCATTAATGCCCTCATCGAAGCCGGTTTGATTATCGAACATGTCGGGGAGTATGCTTACACTTATTATAAAGAAGGCGACGGTTACACCGAGCGAGACGACCATTACTGGCTGCCACCGGGCGGGCTGTCGACTTACCCGATGATGATGTCCATAAAAGCCCGCAAGCCGCGCTAACTTGTTAGCTGAATCTCTACGATTGTGATTTATAAAGGGGAAGTTTAAAAATTACGAACTGCCAGGTCACATTCGCCTGCGGCAAGCAAAATTTGACGGAACGATAATATATCAGCGAAACATGACCCTTGCTGTTTCCGACAGAAAAGAGATATGACGGAATCAATCCACTGACCCTACGTCCCCATTTCCCACGATGATAAATACTTCTTCTGCTCCGGTGTCAGCCGGTCGATCGATACACCCATTGATTTCAGTTTCAGCGCCGCAATCGCCGCATCAATTTTATCCGGGACAACATATACCCGGCTTTTCAGATTTCTATAGTTCTGTACGACATACTCGGCGGCCAGCGCCTGGTTGGCAAACGACATGTCCATCACCATCGCCGGGTGTCCCTCGGCCGCCGACAGATTTACCAAGCGCCCTTCAGCCAGAATATAAAGCCGTTTCTTGTTAATAATAAACTCTTCCACATTGGGGCGTACCTGGCGCCGTTTTCCCGCCGCTTTGTAAATCGCCGGCAGGTCGATTTCGGCGTTGAAATGACCGGAGTTGGCAATAATGGCGCCGTCTTTCATCTTTCTGACATGTTCCAGACGCACGACATTAAGATTCCCGGTCACCGTTACGAACAAGTCTCCCAGGGGCGCAGCTTTAACCATCGGCATTACCCGGAAACCGTCCATAACCGCTTCAATGGCTTTAATGGCGTCAACCTCGGTGATGATGACATTGGCGCCCATGCCCTTAGCTCGCATAGCCAGCCCTCGGCCGCACCAGCCGTAACCAACCACGACTACTGTCGAACCCGCAATTAACATATTGGTAGCCCGAAGAACACCGTCGATAGTTGATTGCCCGGTCCCGTAGCGGTTGTCAAAGAAATGCTTGGTTTTCGACTCGTTCACCGCAATCACCGGGAACAACAGAGCGCCGTTGTCAGCCATGGCTTTCAGTCTTATTACCCCGGTGGTGGTTTCCTCGGTACCGGCCATAACTTTCACTGCCAGCTCCCGGCGGGAGGTATGCATGGTGGAGACCAGGTCGGCACCATCATCCATCGTTATATCCGGACGAATATCCAGAGCCTGATTGATATGTTTATAATAGGTCCTATTATCCTCGCCTTTGACGGCGAAAACCGCGATGCCGTATTCTTTGACCAGCGCCGCCGCCGTGTAATCCTGCGTTGACAGCGGGTTCGAAGCACACAGCGCCAGGTTGGCGCCCCCGGCTTTCAGGGTTTGCATCAGGTTGGCGGTTTCGGTCGTTACATGCAGACAGGCGGCGATATTGATACCTTTTAAGGGTTTCTCCCTGGCGAACCGTTCCTGGATTAGCCTTAATACCGGCATATTTCGCTCTGCCCACTCAATCTTATCCCGGCCCTCGCGGGCCAGCTTCAAGTCTTTTATGTCGCTCTTTACTTTCATATCTCAAGCTTCCCTGGCCAGTATTTTGGCTTTGTCGGTTTTCTCCCAGGTGAATTCTTTTTCCTCGCGCCCGAAATGACCGTAAGCAGCGGTTTTTTGATAAATGGGACGAAGCAGGTCAAGCGATTTGATAATGCCCCGCGGGGTCAGGTCAAAATGTTTCCGGATAAGTTCAACTATCCGCTCTTCGGGTACTTTGCCGGTAGTGTCGGTGAAAACCATCATCGAAACCGGCTCAGCCACCCCGATAGCATAGGCCAGTTGAATGGTACATTTATCCGCCAGGCCGGACGCCACCACGTTCTTGGCAATATAACGCGCCATATAACTGGCCGAACGGTCCACCTTGGTCGGGTCCTTGCCGGAAAAGGCTCCGCCGCCGTGCGATGCCATGCCGCCGTAGGTATCGACAATTATTTTACGGCCGGTCATGCCCGTGTCGGACTGTGGTCCCCCGATTACAAACTTGCCCGTCGGATTGATTAAAAACTTCGTCTTGCGGTCAATCATTTCCTCCGGGATAATCGGTAGAATACAGATATCAATTATCTCTTCCCGGGCTTGTTTGGAGATTTTCTTGCCGGTTTTGTTGAGTATATCCTCACTGTGTTGTGTGGACAATACTACCGTGTCCAACCGGTAAGGCCGGCCTTCCCGGTATTCCACCGTGACCTGCGATTTGCCATCGGGACCAAGGTACGGGAGAATATTTTTTTTGCGGACCTCGGCCAGGTGACGGGTCAACTTGTGAGCCAGCATAATCGGCAGCGGCATCAACTCTTTCGTCTCCCGGCAGGCATAACCGGACATCAACCCTTGATCCCCGGCACCACCGGTATTCACCCCCTGGGCTATATCCGGTGACTGCATACCGATAGCGTTGAGAATGGCGCAGGTATTATAAGTAAAACCGTAACTGCTGTTAGTATAACCGATATCCCGGATAATCCTTCGCACCAGGTGATTTATATCCACATAACCTTTGGTGGTAATTTCACCGCCGACTATTACCAGCCCGACTGTTACAAATGTCTCGCAGGCCACCCGGCCGGCGGGGTCCTGTCTTAATACTTCATCAAGAACCCCATCCGATATCTGGTCAGCCAGTTTATCAGGGTGACCTTCGGTTACCGATTCCGATGTAAACAGAAAATCACCAGCGGACATACTCACTTCTCCTTATTAATTTTTATTATTATCAGGGAAGTTGATTTCGGACGAGCTGCCGATATTCAAAGACCGCCTGGCGCCCTTGATACTGACTTCATCTCCGATAAGAGAGTCTTCCATAACCATATCCCTGATTTCCGTTTTTTCACCTATAATGGAATTTTTTAAAATACAATTATCGATAATGGTTTCTCTGGCGATGGAAACATAAGGACCGACAACCGAGCGGGAAACTTTGGCCGAAGGACTGATATAAACCGGCGGGATAACCACAGCACTATCCAGTTGCGGGGCATAATCAGCTTCCTCCAGAAGGCGGTGGTTGGTTTCCAGAAGGGTTTCTTTCTTACCGCAATCGAGCCATTCGTCTACCTGAAATGGCACAAACCTGACGCCGTCGCGGATCATCATCTCCAGAGCATCGGTAAGCTGAATTTCACCGCGAGTGGTCTTACCCGAGGTCACCAGTTCGGCCAGCGGGTCTTTCAACCGCAGAACATCATGGAAATAGTAAAGACCGATAATCGCCAGGTTGGATTTAGGCCGGGACGGTTTTTCCACCAGTGATGCTACCACCCCGTTTTCAATTTCGGCAATGCCGAAGCGATGCGGGTCGTTAACGGGCATCAATCCCAGAACATAATCGCCGCCGGATACGAATTTCTTCAGGTTACACCGGACTATCGTATCCCCCAGAACAACCATTACCGGACCCCCATTTACATCTTTTAAAGCCAGGTTGACAGCATAACCCAATCCCAGCAGTTCGTCCTGTTTGATAAAGCTGGTTTTAAACGAAAAATTGTCTTCAACATATTTTTTTATTGATTCGCCCATATAACCGACAACAAAAATAACTTCATCCGGACGGAGCTCAAGAATCGGCTGAAGGACATGCTCCAGAACCGGTTTGCCGGCTACATAGAGCAGCGGTTTAGGCGTCGTATAAGTATGCGGGCGCAACCGGGTGCCAACCCCGGCTACGGGTATAATAACTTTCATCTATTCACCTTCCATTTTCCATCAATAATAGGCGAACCGCCCCCCTTTGACAAGTCTAAATCATACCATCGATACAAAAGATTAATGAAAATTTCTAATAAACTTTTAAAACCGTATCCGGTAAGGTATAAAAATTAAAATTACTTATAGCCACCCGGTTGTATTTTAAAGGATTGGTGCCTTTTTCATAGAGCCCCACTGAAAAGCGCCCTTTTACCCCGGGATAATAAAATTTGTGATAAGCGACTTCAATCTTATCCTTTACCCATTGAGTGGAAGGATTCTCCGGTTTAAAGTCAAAGGGAATAATATTTCTTCCCTGATTGCCCAGATTAGGCACTTCCCCGGCAATGTTACCCCTTAAAGCAACGGTAAAATCAACTGCAACCGGTTCTTTGGGCATTAAATACAGTTCAATGCGAAACCAGTCATTACCCAACGGACGAATCTGGGCCGTCACCAGGTCGATCTCCGGCTCGGTAAAATTGATAAATTTCTTTTCCAGCGGTTTTTTATTCAAACCCAGATATGTTAAAAAAGCCTTATCCGGCAACGAGAGACTGTCCATTACAGCCGACGGAATCGGGGTCGAATCCGAGTATTCTCCTAACAAGGCCATGAACAGGTACTGCCGGCCAAATTCCCGATATAAGCTGTCATTGTACAGAAAATGTCTCAAAAGGTCCAGTTGCTCGCTAAAAGTATGCTGTTTTCCGGGAATATTAAAATCAGCGGCTAAAGTAGTATCATCGACTTCTTTTTTCCACACCCCCAGAACCGCATTTTTATTTTTAATATTTACATCATCCGGACGGGCAAATCCGGCCAGACCATACCATTCGGCCGCCCGGTAATATTTATCTATCCCCTGCTTCAAAAGCGTATCGGCGAAAACCTGAAATCTCAAACCCAAGTTTTTTATAATTTCCGACCAGGCTTTGTTATCCAGAAGCTCCCCGTGTTGCGTGTACAACTCGGCAAAAGTACCAATAATGGTATCGAAACCGACCAGGGAACCATTCTCAATATTATCCAGAAGGGAAATCGCCGACGGCGGGAAATTATCCGGATTGGCGGCAGTATTATAGACCGGTTTGTTAGGGTCATAACCGCCGCAATGGATAATGAAAAAAGCCAGCGTCAGTATCATGAATATTCTTTTCATAATTAACCTAACTCCCACATGACAAAATAACTTCAATTCAATATATTTTCCATCCAACCAATTCTAAAATGATCCGATCCAATCCTCAATTAAAAATTGAACCCGCCCGATAAGCAATGACACCCGGCCCATCACCGTGTAACCGAAATGAGCCCCGAAAGAAATCATAATAAACCAGATCCCCACACGGGCGGTTACCCCCAGAAAACCCTTGTGTTCCTTGGAAAAATAGAAATAAATCAAAGTCGAAATAACTCCAATTACAACTATAACGGCCAGAAACGAGGCTCCCGGACCCGCACTGTTGACCAGGGGCAACATGGTTTTTTGCATCTGGGGCAGCACCAGGCCATGAAGCTGGGTAATCAAAAACACCCCGGCGGTGGAACCCATAACAAAAGCCAGGGCAATACGGGAAATCCACGAATATTTAGGCCATAAACGGGTAAACATCATCAGTCCGAAAAGCCCGGGAATAAACAACCACCATTTCGGGTTGTCCGCCCGGGTCATGGGTTCCCATAACTGCTGAAGGATAATTGCCTTCCAGTACAACCCGATATAATAACCAGCCGACAAACCGGCAAATATCGACTCCACCAGATGATAAACCGGGTTATCTTTATAAAGGAAAGATAAAATAGCCAGCGTTATGAAGGCTTCCAGCCACAGTTGAAAAATTTCCACGCCGCTCATCCTTTCTTTCCCTTCTGGTGACGATTGACGAAATAACCGACATTTCCCGCAATCACCAAAGCGATAATCAACAGGTGCAATAAAGACTGCGCGTCCATCCCGGTCGTTGCCCTCGCCGGTTTATCAAGTAATTTCTCGTACTCGGCGGCTCCTTTCATCCCGCCCAGAAGGCCGGTCATCTGGCCCGCACTCACAAAAGCATAAAACTTGGGAGCCATCACCGCGGTCACCCCGCAGCCGACCGGGATGCCATAAAGAGCGTTGACGATGGAAATCCAGTAATCCACAATGCCGTTATCGGACACTACATAAATAAAAGCCAGATCGTCATAATTTTTAACGTCATTCATCAATGGTAATTCCTTCAGCGGCGTCCCGGTGTTATCGGTGGGGTAAATGGCTTCTATCGAGGAACCTAGGCCTTTCAAAACCGCCACGTAATTGGCTTTATAGCCCAGGTTGACATAATCGACCCCATAGACTTTTCCGTATTGCGCCGCCAGCTCCCGGGTGACCTGCTCGGCCATCGAGGGTCCGCCCAGCGGCACGGTCGTCATAGTAACAACCCGGATATTTTTCCGGAACAAATGATGCAGAGCCACCCGCGACATCGGCTCGGTCTCAGCTATGGTTGACGGGTAATAATCGAAAGTCAGCAGGACCACTGAGTTTTCCGGGAGACTGTCAACCGCCTCGAATAACTGCCGACTTTCCGGTGTGATGTAAACCGGGAATTCGACGGGTAGGATAAACGGTATAATAACCGAAAGGGCTACCAGCAGATAAATCCAGCGGCGGTCAATAGCCTCAAATTTGCTCCAGATACTCAACTCTGTTTCCCCATATAGGTTCGTTCAATACCGAGAATAATCCGAAGCGACATCGAAGCGGCCCCCAGAGCGGCACCGATAATAATACCGCGCTGAACCGCCATATTGATACCGTTCATGATATAAGTATTGATCCATTCCGGCAAGTCGGGGTTGATTGAGCGCAACAGAGCTTCGCCCATCGGCACCCGCCAGAGCATTACCACGGTTGCTGTTAAAAGAAGGATGGTCGCTTCCGCTGACCGGGCACGGAAAGCGCGATATGCCGCCGAGGCGATATAAAAAGCCAGCATACCGAACATGGTCGCCATCATCGGCTTATCCAGGCGCTGAAACAACCAGTCATATATGGAACCCTCGGCATCACCAAAAAGCGGTGACCACGAAGCCGGCAAAAGAGAAGGCAATGCCATGACAAAAACCGAAACCAAGGTCAGAAAATTATACACCCAGCCCTTTTTCAACCTTCGCACGGCATTGTAATTGACCCGGGTAATGGATACTGCCCCCAGAAAAAGCGTAAAACCACCGATAATCGTTACCCATACCAGGAGTTCCGGTTCAATCCGACCGATGACGGTTCTTTCGGGCCGGAAAAAGATGGACACCGCCAGCACCAGCCCGGATAGAAAAGCTATTACTACAGGAAGGGTGGTTCTCATTCCATCAGGCCATCTCAAAAAGTTTATAATACCAGTCTCCTATATCGAAACTGACCAGGATGACCCCGACCAGAATCAAAAGGATGATAATAATCTTAACAAAATCCTGACCCTTTAGCCCGCCCAGCATGAGGGGCTCTTTGGACAGGTACGACGAAGCCGCATAGAGTTCTTCACCCATCAGGGTGTAATCGCAGGCGGCGATGAAAAACGGCAACTGTTCGGGGCGGGCGGTTCCGGCTATCTGAATGGCTCCGGCGGCATTGCCGGTTTCGGCCAGAAGCAGCGATTCGGCGAAAAAAGCCCCCATAAAAATATTGGCGGCGGGACGTTCGCGCATCATGAGACCGTTGACCGCCGAAGTGAAAGCCATCTGTTCACCGGCGACATAGCGAACGATATCTTTATTATAAGCGTCCTGCTTGCCCAGTTCGTTATAAGCCTGCTCCACTACCTCCTGCCCGGCCGCCAGAACCAGCGGGTAACGAACCGGCACCAGCAGCGGCGTTTCGTATTGAGCGGTGATGTGCGCCACCCGACCCAGGATGGAAATAGCCGCGATGGTTTCAATTTCATCCAGCTCTTGTAAACCAGGAATAAAGAGTACAGGTTTACCCATCTCGGTAGCTCGGCCGACGGCTTCCTCGACGGCGTCGATACCGGCTATTTTCCGCACGAACAGCGGCCGCCCCTGTCGGGCCCAGCGCGTGTAAAGCAAAACCGCCGCGGAAAAGACTACGACTATAACCAGGGCGTTAAGGCGCTCGTAGCGAAAAGCCGATCCGGCCGTATCGTCGGCCGTCACCGATCCCGGAAATAACAATAAAAAAAACAAAAGGACGATAATAAGGACCGGTATTTTTTTGACTTCTTCTTCAACGCTATGGATAAGGATTCCGCCGAATTCATCATTCACTATATCTAACTTTCCTTTTATCAGGGAAAAAGGTTAACCAAGCTGACCATTAAAGCTTGCCACCAGATTCTCGATTCTTTCACTGTCCCAACCTTCCTGCCGGGCCAGCTCTTCCAGGGTCCCCCAGAAGGGCTCTCCGCAGACCACACAGGGCAGTTGATTATCGATTAAGAAACGTACCGCCTGAGGATACGTCCTTATTAAATCTTCTATCAGAATGTCCTTTTTTATACCCACCACCGAACCTACAGGTTTCCGTCGACCAGAGCCTTTTTTAACGATTCAATCAAGGCCACCGGAGTCGGGTCAACACCGTTAAGAATAGCCAGATAATAGGAAGTAAAGTCCCCGAGCTGAATCAGGCTGAACATCCGCTCCAGTGAATTATCCCCCATGGAATGAACATCGACCACCTCGATTTCCAGCCGCTCAATCACGTCCTTGACTATATTCATCCGCTTGCGCACCTTGGCATGGTCATCCATATCCCGCAGCATTACCACCATAAGATGGGCGGCATGGGCTTTTATTGGATCCGACCAGCCGACCAGTTCGTTATGGCAGGCTTCCGGGAACAGGTTTGAAAAAGCCATGTTCTTGCTGTTTTCACAAATCTGGCCTTTCCATCTTAACGCTACCACGCCGGTCCAGCCGGGGCCGCCGTAGATAACAGCTATTTTCCCGTGCATCCGCTGGGCCATCCGCTTGGCCGGGTTGCTCAAAGTCGGGGTATCCTCGATATATTTTTCTCGAAGTTCCTTCAGGCGACGGATAGCTATCTCGACATCCTTCTGAACACCCTTAATCAGCCCGATTTTTTCCAAAAATATTAATATTGGCACGAACGAGTACCCCAGAGCCGCCCGCGGCTGAAGACCGGGGGGCAGGAGCACCAGGGGAATATCGTTCAAGTCGGCGACATCCTTGAGAAGGCCGCCGGTAGTGAGCGCGGCTATCATGGCTTTACGCTGCAGGGCGTCGTCCAGCGCCGACAAGGTTTCCTCGGTGTTGCCGCTGTACGATGAGGCTATCACCAGGGTCTCGTCATCGACATATTCCGGCAAATTATAATCACGGCAAATCTGGAACGGGATTAGCAGCCTTGAATTGAGATAAGCCCGGACCAGGTCGCCGCCGATAGCCGAACCACCCATGCCGATAACAATAATATTTTTCACATCCGGGAAATCGTCGGGGGTAACCTCCCAGGCCAGAGCGGTCTTCAAAGCCGCTTCCATTTGTTCCGGAAAATCAAAAATCCGGTTATACATGTTATCCGGGTCAAACGACCGGATCTGTTCGATGTCATCAAGGATATTCAAGTGCGTATTTTTCATAAGCTTCTATTTCTTCTCCAATGCAACAATAAAACTCTGTAACTTTCGCGTCACCGACGCCGCCGTCCGGCTGGACAGCACCGACACCGCCAGATGGTAAACGAGGTTGGAGTCGATTTTCCTTATCAGACGGCATATATCGGTAATCTTCGTAGGATTCATGGAAAGATTTTTCACCCCCATACCGATAAACAAAGGCAAAGCCAGTTTGTCACCGGCCATTTCACCGCACACCGAAACTTCAATGTCGTTTCTCACACATGCATCAACCGTCATCTTTATCAGTTGCAGAACCGAGGGGTGGTACGAATTGTACAATCCGGCTACACGGCTGTTGTTACGGTCGGTTGACATCGTGTACTGTGTGAGGTCGTTGGTGCCGATGGAAATAAAATCGACTTTCTGAGCCAGCTGGTCGGCGGTCAATGCCGCTGACGGTACCTCCACCATAACCCCGATTTTTATCTGGCTGTCGAAGGGTACAGCTTCGCGCCGCAGGTCGAACATAACCTGGGAAATCAGCTTCCTGGCTTTTTCCAGCTCGGTGATATCGGATATCATCGGTAACATAATGCGCAGGTTCTTCAATACCGAAGCCCGGAGGATGGCTTTTATCTGGGTTTTGAATACGTCGGTCATATCCAGCATTGACCGGATGCCCCGCCAGCCCAGCGCCGGATTGTCCTCGGCCACGCTATTGTCATTTTTCCGGAACTTGTCCGAACCAAGGTCAAAAGTCCGTAAAATTACATAGGATTTGGAAAAACGCTCGGCTATGCTGCGATAATACTCGTACTGCGATTCCTCATCCGGAAATTCTTCCTTTTCCAGATAAAGAAACTCCGTCCGATACAAACCCACCGGAATATTTTTCGAAGATAAAATATCATCCACCGGCCCGGGGAGTTCCAGGTTGGCCGCTACGTTTATCGCCACACCGTCGGAGGTCAAAGGGGGAATCTGCTGAAGTCTCTTTATACGGGAGATAGTCACCGGTCCCTGGCGTCGCCGCCGGCGCTGGTACTTCGCCCAGTCCTTTTCATTAGGATTGATAATCACAAGCCCATTGGTGCCGTCGATGATAATACGGCAATCATTGGGCACTTTTGTCCAAACCCGGTCCGCCAGGACCACGGGAATCAGCAGCGACCGGGCGATAAGCGCCATGTGTGAATTGCGCCCGCCCTCACCAATCAGGAAACCGGTAATCTTGCGGTTGCGGTAAGCAAGCACCTCGCCGGGAGTGAACGATTTCCCAACCAGAATAGTATCAGCCGGAAACTTTACTTCCGGCTTCTTGTGGGAACCGCCAAGATTGGCCAGGACTTTATTAGCCACAGCTTCAATATCCTGAACCATCTGCCGCAAATAGGCGTCTTCCGACTTCTTCAAAGGCGTGGTGGTCTTTTTTACCAGAGAGTTGTAAATATAGCCGGCATTACGTTTTTCGCTTGCAATCTGCTCTTTGACCTGTTTTAAAAACTCGTAATCACCGGCGATAAGTAGTTGGGCATCAAATATTTTCGCCACCGGCCCACCCATTTTTCGCCCGGCGGTGTCTCTTATCTGGCGAAGTTCCTCGATAGTCTTGGCAACGGCTTTATCAAGCCTTTTTATCTCATTGTCCAGCCGTGATGCAGGAACCGCCACCTCGGCTACTTTTATATCACCCGGCAGGATAACTCGGGTGCGACCCATAACTATTCCCGAGGATATCGGATCTCCTTTCACCACCTTTCTTTTAACATAACCTTCATTCATATTAAAACCATAATAAGTAAACTTAGGGGCGAAAAACAAGCGGAATAATTATTATTCATCAACTCCTTCACCAAAACCAGAAGCGATAACCATAAGAAGCGCTTCCATAGCCGCTTCTTCATCAGGTCCCTCGACTTCAATTACCAGTTGCGAGCCTTTCTCGGCTGCCAGCATCATTACCCCCATAATTGACTTGCCGTTAACCCTGAGGTCGCCCTTGCTGTAAAAAACCTCGGCTTCGAATTTTGTCGCCGTGGAAACCAGTTGTGCCGCCGGACGCGCATGTAAACCCAGTTTGTTGACAATCGTAGCTGTCTTTTTAATCATAACGGTTACTCTGATAAGATAAATCTTTTCCCGGATATTTCCTGAACCATTCCTTTTAATTCCAGAGCCAGTAAAAATTCCATTAAAGCCGATGCCTGCATACCGCTGGCCCGGGTAAGCTGGTCTATCTGCATGGGCCCGGAAGATAACAATGAGATGATTTCTTTTTCCGACTCCGTAACATCAGGCTGAACCTTAAATTTTTTCGCGGAAACTTCACTTTTCAAGCGCGGTAACTGCCTGAAAATATCCTCGACCTCGGTAATGGGGGTAGCGCCGTTTTTAAGCAGGTTATTGGTTCCCAGGCTCCTTTCCGAATCCGGCCAGCCCGGAACGGCAAATAGGTCCCGACCCTGCTCCAGCGCCAGCTCGGCTGTGATTAATGCACCGGATTTCCTGCCGGCTTCAACCACCACCACGCCTTCTGACAGACCGGAAATAATTCGATTGCGTTCCGGAAAGAACGCCGGGTTGGGTTTGGTGTCGGGAAAATATTCCGAGTAAATACAGCCCTGCCGATTGATTTTCTGGGCCAGTTTCTTATTTCCCGGCGGATAAACAATATCGAGGGAGGTTCCCCATACGGCTACCGTTTTACCACCACCTTCAAGAGCACCTTTGTGAGCCGCGGCATCAATACCATCCGCCATACCTGAAACAATCACCAAGCCGGCTTCGACAAGCCGGGCAGCCAAATTATAGGCGAACAATTTTCCTTTATCCGAAGCATGTCGCGTCCCCACTATGGCCAGCATCTTCTCATCCGCCTCCATCGGCTCCCCCATCCTGAAAAGCAAAGGCGGTTTTTCGGCGATATTATCCAGAGGTTTCGGAAACTCAGGATGACCCGAATACAGTACAGCCCAACCCAACTGTATGATGCGGGCGGCAATCTGGCGGGCTTTTTCCCGGTCGTATTCGTTTTTAATTGAGGTTGCAATAGTGTGACTTATTTCCGGAACGGCTTCAAGTTCCGTCACTGATGCTCCCAAAACCGCCCCAGGGGTTTTGAACCTGTTCACCAGTCGCCAATAACGACCCCGACCTACCCCCGGCACATTCAGCAGGGCGATAGTATCAATCAGTTGTTCTTTTTGCTCGTTGTTGGTCAAGTTTTCGCTCTATCTCATTAAGAAAATGCTCGGCGCCTTTACCCGTTACCGCCGAAAGACAAATATAATCCTCTGGCCACCCCGCGGAAACTTCTTTTAAATCACTTTCTGAAACCGTATCAACTTTGGTAACCACGACCAAAGAAGACCGTTTCAACAGCATCGGGTCAAAATCAGACAACTCTTTTTTTAAAACGGCCAGGGTACCCTCAATATCCCCATCGTTTATATCAATTACAAAAACCAGTAGCTCGGTTCTTTGAATATGTTTCAGAAACTGGATGCCCAGCCCCTTACCTTCCGAAGCCCCCTTTATCAGGCCGGGGATATCCGCCATCACACATGATTTAAACTCCCTTAACCGGACAATACCCAGATTGGGGATTAAAGTCGTAAAGGGATAATCGGCGATTTTCGGTCGGGCTGCCGAGAAAGTAGCCAGAATCGTCGATTTACCGGCATTGGGCAGACCTACCAGACCGACATCAGCCAGTAACTTCAATTCCAGTGCCAGCTTCTTGTTTTCCCCCGGTTGCCCCGGCTGGATAACCCGGGGAGCCTGGTTGGTCGGAGATTTAAAATAGGCATTGCCATGACCGCCCTTGCCGCCCATAGCCAGAACAACTTCAGCTCCGGGTTTGTCAAGGTCGGCAATTATACGGTTGGTGGCCATATCTTTTATAATTGTCCCAACCGGCAGGCGAAGAATTATATCCTCCCCCGATTTTCCGCTTTTTAAACTTCCCTGCCCCGGCATGCCGTTAGGGGCTTTATAAGACCTTTTATAACGGTAATCCAAAAGAGTGGTCAGGTTTTTGTCGGCGACCGCCCGCACACTGCCTCCCCGGCCGCCATCGCCACCGTCCGGACCGCCTTTAGGGATATACTTTTCCGTTCGAAAAGAAAGACACCCCGGACCCCCCTTACCCGATGTGATCTCGATTTCAACATAGTCCACAAACATAAAAACCAATATTCTTAATCAGAGCCGAAAAGTCAAATAGCATAATTAATCACCATAAAATCGATAAGAAATTTTATCAGTCAGTGATTGACGATAATTATAAATCACTGTATATTGGGTCATGCCTGACTCACTTCATACAGAAAAATTACCGGGAATAAATCAGCGTAAAAGACAGTTTTACGAGAAAACTTTCCTGTTCCTGGGGCGGTTTTGTCTGAAAATGGGTCTTAAACCCAATTTTTTAACTGTGGTTTCACTATTCTGTGCCATTATCTCCGGGATATACTTTTGGAGAGCGGAACTTCTATGGGGAGTTTTCTGGATGCTGGCCACGGCTTTTACCGACATGCTCGACGGTTCCACCGCTCGGGCCGGTAATTTAGGTACGGTTTTCGGAGGTATTTTTGACCATGTTCTCGACCGGTACGGTGAATTTTTTATTCTGGCCGGTATCACTCTCTCCGGGACCATCCATCCGGGATGGGGTTTGTTTGCTCTTTTTGGTATGTTGATGGCCAGTTATACGCGCGCCGCCGCGGAATCTATGGGCAAAATTGATAACTGTGCGGTAGGTATTATGGGACGCCTGGAAAAATTTATCGTGATTATTATTGGTTCCCTCCTCGAACATTTCTACCCCGATGGTTCCTGGCCGAAAAGCGACTGGCTGGAATTTGCCCTTATCATTGTCGGTATCACTTCGCTTATCACCGCCATCCAACGCCTTGTCTATGCTAAAAAAATCCTCGGTAACCGCCAGAAAGTATAACTTGTCCAACCTCGATTTTATATGGAAGAACCGCTATGATTACAGCTCTCGGTAATCCTGTTTATGACTATATTAAAACCCCCCGGGTCGATACGAAAGAACGTATTCTCTCGGGATGTTCCACCAATGCCGCTTTAGCTCTGGCGAAACTGGGCGAGGAAGTTCGGCTGGTAGGCGCGGTCGGCGATGATTATCGCGATAAATTCATTAACGACCTGAAGCGTTTCCATATCGAACATGAAATAATCCCCTCGCCGCAAACCGGCGGTTTTTCACTTATATATTACGACGCCTTCGGTAACCGTACCCTTGATCTGCTCGGCCGAGCCTCTGAAATCGGCACCCTGTCCCCCGAAATTTATAAAAATTCAAAAGCGGTCCTGATTGGCCCTATTCTGGGCGAGGTTTCCTTTGAGGAAATCATTAACATCCGGCACCATTTTACCGGTTTACTTTTCTGCGACCCCCAGGGATTATTGCGCGGTGTCGACGAGAGCGGCCGCATCTATCACGAAAAAAAACCGGGTATTGAAGAAGTCTTCGCCGTTTGCGATATCGTCAAACCCAACGAACTCGAAGGCCGGGTGCTGACCGGTATCGACTGCCGCCAGAATCCCTACGAAGCCGCCCGTATCATTAAAAGCTGGGGACCCCGACTCGTTATTATAACCCTCGCGGAGCTCGGTTCGATTATTTATGACGGACATAATTTCATCGATATCCCGCCTTACGAAATCGACCTGGTCGACGCCACCGGCGCCGGTGACACTTACATGGCCGGTTTTACCTTCGAATATCTGAAAACCGGCGGTGATTTGAAAAAAGCCGGATGCTTCGCTTCCTGCACCTCGTCGTTCATGATTGAGCATGTCGGCCCCGATTTTCCCCTAACAGAAGCGGCCATCAGGAAAAGACAGGAAAGTTTACTGGCCCAGCGTAATTTCAAACCAAAAGTGGCAGTTAACAGTTAACAGGATTATTCTTTCCAGTATATACCGCCGGGAAAAGAATTCTCACTATCGTAAGGTAACTCCTTATTTTCATTGTTTTTCTGAATAAAATAAAAACAGGAGGGTATTAACATAAAATAATATTCAAGGAGAATAACTTGCTGCATCTGGAAGAAAAGACCGACCTCAACCCTCTCTTCCCGCATTGCCAGCAGGCATTAAATGTCATGTATTATAGGGAGCTGGAGAGTTTTCTGGGCATGAGGTATGTATATTTTTACCCGTTTTGCAAGGAAATTCTGGGTATCGCACACCTCAAGGACTTCTGGATGGGGTGATACAGTAGTTAAAAGGCGTTGCTGAAACATCATCACACTTAAAAGAGCCTGATTATAAACAGCCAGACAGAACAATATCACTGTTTTCGGATATAATACCTTTAGGCCGCCCATTGCACCACGGCAATAATAGGCTCCATAATGATTAAAAAGTATGGTACTCTTTCAAGATATAATTCCCGGTTTGGCATAAACAGCCAGACCAGCCCGATAATCATAAGCGTGAAACGATTCGCCAAAACCAGCTGAGCTGCAGATGTTCATCCATGCTCAAAATATCCATTTCATCCTTCAACTTTTTCCCTACTTGATGAGCTCAAAAAGCTCATCGACTTTCATCCCCAGTACCCGGGCAATACGAAACGCCAGCAGGGCCGAAGGAACATACCTGCCTTTTTCAATAGATATAATCGTCTGACGCCGTACCTGTACTTTTTCCGCCAGCTCCTCCTGGGTAAGGTCCAGCCGCGCTCGGTGTTGTCTGATGTGGTTGATAAGCTTCAAATAAAAATATCTCTGATAAATGTCATTATTACATTACATAATGTAATGTATAACGTACTATTTGCCAAAGACTATTTACCTAATTTATAACTTAATTTCACAAATTATTTTATATCCCCTCTTTATTTTGTAATATTTTTTGTAAAAAGCACTATTTTCATTATTTTTGCTGACGTCACCTGTCAGGGTTTAAACTTACATTTAGTTGAATTTTTCGGCAAAATGTGATATACTCAAATAAATTATTTGGGGATATTGATTCTATGGAAAATAAAAAAATCGAAATAAGGAAAGGTAAGTCACAAATGGCGACTACCAGTAACGCATCCGACCGCAAGAAAGCTCTTGATGCCGCTTTAAGCCAGATTGAACGCTCTTTCGGTAAGGGCTCCATAATGCGGATGGGTGACAATACGACTTTAGAGGTTGAGGTTATTCCTACCGGTTCCCTGGGGCTGGACCATGCACTGGGCGTCTGGGGTATTCCGCGCGGCCGGGTGACCGAGGTTTTTGGACCTGAGGCGTCAGGTAAAACCACCCTCACCCTGCATATCATCGCCGAAGCACAGAAAGCGGGGGGAACGGCGGCTTTCATCGATGCCGAGCATGCCTTTGACGCAACCTATGCTAAAAATCTCGGGGTGGATATCAACAACCTGCTCATTTCCCAGCCCGACAACGGTGAACAGGCGCTGGAGATAACGGAAACCCTGGTGCGATCCGGGGCGGTCGATGTCGTGGTAATTGACTCGGTGGCGGCGCTTACCCCGCGCTCGGAAATCGAGGGTGAAATGGGCGACAGCCACATGGGTCTGCAGGCCCGGTTGATGTCGCAGGCATTGCGAAAACTAACCGCCATTACTTCCAAATCGCATACCGCCATTATCTTCATCAACCAGATAAGGATGAAAATCGGAGTGATGTTCGGTAATCCTGAAACCACGACCGGCGGTAATGCCCTGAAATTTTACTCCACCATTCGCCTTGATATCCGCCGCGTGGCCTCGATTAAGGATAACAACGACGTTATCGGTTCTCGCACCCGTGTCCGGGTAGTGAAAAACAAAGTAGCGCCGCCGTTCAAAGAATGCGAATTCGATATTATTTACGGCAAGGGCATATCCCGCAGCGGCGAACTGATCGACATTGCCTCCGACCATAACATTATCGAAAAATCGGGTTCTTGGTTCAGTTTCGGCGGTGACCGACTGGGCCAGGGACGGGAGAACGCCAAGCATTTTCTCGAGGAAAATGCCGAAATCAGGGCGGCTATTCTGGAAAAAGTAAAAGAGAAGCTGGGCATGACTAAAACAATCGAAGCCGCTGTTGAAGCCGATAAAGAAAACTGATATCCTTTACTTTAGATTTAAGCTCTTTAACCTTAACAGGTTAAGGAGCTTTTTATATGGCGTGAAGGGCTCTTAAAGAACACTATTTGGCAAATTTGTAAATTATCAGGACAATTGACGGATAAATATTGTCCTGTTTTTAAAAAATCTTGTAAATTGTCCCTGTTATCCTTATAATTTTACAAGAAATTATCAATATCCATACTATGAGAAGAAAGTCCCTTTTTAGAAAAGATTATATATTAAATAGGGGAACCTTGAGACCGGAAAGCCTGTTTTAGCTAATTAGCTGAGAAAATTTTCCGGTCGGATAAAATTGAGGAACTCTCAAATGGCCGACCAGGAAAGAGACATATTATTAAAACGCAAGGCGTTTGAGAAAGAAGCTCTGCCGCACATGGATGCTTTGTATCGAACGGCCTTACGCATGGTAAAAAACCAAAATGACGCGGAGGATCTTGTACAGGAAGCCTTTGCTAAAGCTTATCGATTCTGGGACAAATTCGAACCGGGATCAAATTGCCGCGCCTGGCTCTTCAAGATTATGACCAACATATTCATTAATGAATATCGGTCAAAAGCAAGATCTCCTGTTTCGGTCAACGTCGATGAAATCGATGATTTCTATCTGTACAAACAGATGGATTCTCTCGAATCCGGCGATAACCCGGAACAAGTGCTCTTTTCCAAAATATTTGACGATGATGTCAGAAAAGCGATAGAAGACCTGCCTGATGATTTCAAGATGGTGGTGATCCTATCGTTTTTGGAGGATTTTTCCTACCAGGAAATTGCCGAAATAACCGACCTTCAGCTGGGTACGGTTAAATCGCGCCTTCACCGCGGTCGGAAACTGTTACAAAAGAAACTATTTGACTATGCAATAAAGAATGGATACATCAAGGACAAGGCACGATGAATTGTCAAGAAGTTTTGAATCTGCTCTATGATATCATTGATAAAGAGGCCTCGGAAGTCGATGTCAGAGAAGTTGAAGAACACCTTAAACATTGCCGTGACTGTTTCGGCGTGTACAAGGTAGAAAACGCTCTTCAGGACTTTATCAACGAAAAATTAAAAACCAAAAATGAACCCACTGCGAAACTTGAATCCCTCAGGCTGAAGATTGTCGAGAAACTCGACCAAGTCGACTGTGAAACGAACAACCGGTCGAGCACCAACCAGGTGAAGGCGGTGCGTCGCCCACCTTATCAGGGCTTTACGAAAATTTTAGCCGCCGCCGCGGTTATTGTGCTCATGATCGGCGCCGGCTTTTTGCTCTCCGGTTATTTTCACCATGATGAATTCTACATCCCCCTGGAACAAGCGCACTGGAGTGCCGAAAAAAACCTGAACAGCTACAAGAATATCCAGAACCTTTACAACGCTCTCTCCCGTGTTACCAACGAACTGCACTACAAACCGGAACAGAAAGTACATGATTTCAATCTCGTCGGCGGTAACAACGAGGAAATCATGCAGACCAGCATGACCCACCTGGTATATGCGGACACGAAAGAAACCAGGCTGATTTCGGTTTTTGTGGTTCCGGCCGATAATTTTATCATCGACGAAGAACTGAAAAACAGCCAGGTTAAAATCAACGATATCACCTTCTATGACCACAACTGCCGTGGGTGCCGACTGGTATTTCACCGGGAGGGCGACCTGATGATTATCACCGCCACCAAAGAAAAAAACGTTGACCTTCTGGAATTCATTCCCGGCCAGCGGGATATTTAATAATCCCGGGGTTTTTAATATTGCCATCCCTTAAGGGAACCGCTAATTTTACCGGCATGATGAAACCTGCCGGTATTTTTATTACTATCTTTTTGCCCCTGCTGTTTTTTTTTCATTCGGTTAAGGCTCAAACCGGGCATTACGATGCCTACATGGACAGCGTCAAAGCCGACCTTTTGATTCATGCCCAGCAGGTTCTTTTCAATGACAGTTTTGAAACAGCCGATTCACTCTGCCGGGCTTTTATTGCGCGCTATCCTTCCGATCCGGCCGGTTATTTTTTCAAGGCGGCAGTGTTGCTGGCGGAAATGAGTGACCGTGAAGAAAACCTTTATCCCGAACGATTTCACTGCCTCTTGGATACAGCGGCGCATCTCGCCGAGAAGATGACGAACCACCCCGACAGCCGCTACCGGGCTTGGATGTATCTTTTTTCGGGACATGTCCGGGCATACCGTTCATTATGGGAGGCCAGGTTCGGTTCGTTGCTTGCGGCTGTGAATGCCGCCTTCAAAGCCCGCTCAGAATATGAAAAAGGTCTGGAAAACGACAGCACCCTAGTTGACCTATATCTTGGTCTGGGCTCTTACCATTACTGGAAATCCGCCCGGGCCGGTATTTTTCGCTGGCTGGGGATTCTAAAAAACCAGAAAGACCAGGGACTTGAAGAACTTTACAGGACTTATAAGGGTTCTGTTATTTCCCGCGAGTCGGCCCGCAGCGCCATGCTCTGGGTATGGCTCGACCTTAAGGAATATGATTCTGTCGTAGCCCTTGCCCACGAAGCTCTGGTGAAATATCCCGGTGGTAAATCTTTCCGCTGGCCCCTGGCCAGAGCTTATTTCGAAAAAAAGGATTACTCCAAGGCATTGCAGACTTATCAGGACCTTCGTAATACGATCGCCTCCAAGCCCGGTAACTTTTACAACCTTATTGAATGCGATTATTATCTTAACCAGTGCTATGACCGCATGCAGATGAAAGAGGAAGCCCGCCAGGTGGCAAGACACTTGAAAAAATACTATGATAAAATTCCTGGTGACATTCGGCAGCGTCAGCGAGACTATATAGCTTATTTGAAAAGAGTCGCCCGAACCTGAGAAAACCGGCGGTTTTATTCCATCGGTATTTCCTGGGTACTGATTTCACCCCGTTCGCGTTCATCAATCAAACGGCAACCTTCCATCAGTATCGACTCATTGGACAAATCGTTATTGTGCTCCGGAATCGAGGTCCGCGAAACCGGCTGAACGCTCCAGTTGCCGTCTTTCCAGGTCAAGGCTTCGTACACCGCCTCGGCACCGGTACGTTCCTGGCATTTGGCATATACTATAGCCCCTTCGTCGAGATAAATAACTAAATCCTTTCCGTCGGAGGTGATAACCATGCGCACCGTTTTTCGACTGGGCCCCATAGCCTGAATCAAGTCAATCAGGTTCATGTCCTCCAGCCGTCCGTGGGCTCCGTTGGCATCCATGGAACCGTTGCCATTCCCGGCCGCTTTTTCACTCAGGCGGGTTTGGATTTTTTTCATCTTGACAACCAGAAGGTTCGGATTGTCGCTGATGGGAATAATATCTTCAATCCCTTTTTCCAGCATGCCGGTAAGTTCGGAGATGACCGACGGCTGGGTCAAAAGGAAGGTCGGCACACCCGCGATATCCACCCCGTCATCGACGAGTTCGTTGATAAAGTCGATGATATTGGTAGCCCCGGTCTGACATAAAAGAACCATTATTTCCGGCCGACTGCGCTTGAACAGCTCCACAAAGGTAATGCTGGAACTTACCGAAATCGTCCGGAAACCTTCCAGTCGCAGACGATGTTCAAAATGCGAAACCAGCTCGGGAAGGTCGCCGAATATCATGACCTGGTTATATTTATCGTCCGTATGCGCTTCGAATACTTCTTCCTTGATCATTTCGATAAACGGCCGGGCGATTTCCGCCAGAAAAAGTTTCCCGGTCAGGTCTTCAAATTTTTTCTTGATGGCGTCAAAACGGTCCAGCGACAGTTTTTCATTTACCCCGATATTATCGCAATAAATATCCACCACCGTCAGGATATTACCACCCAGGATTTCAATAGGCAGACGCTTGGTGTATTTTTGCCGCAGGTTGATATACATGGAACGCAGGATCTCAATTATCAGCGGCGGGAAATTAAGCGAATCGAGCAGTTTGCCGGTCAGTTCAATATAGGAACGGGGGTTGTTCGAAGTTTCGGTCTTGCCGTAGTAAAACTTGGCAATATCATGAAGGTAAGCGGCGTTGATGATACTTATCCGGTCCTTTTCGGGCAGACCGATACGCCGACAAAGCCGGTCAACATACTGGCCGACTATCCCACTGTGGTTTTCCTCGAACTGGTTGCGTGAAGAAAGAAGCGAGGTGAAGAGGTCGAGGTTTTTCACCAGGAGGTTGATTTCCGAGGTTCCGGCTCCATAATTAAGCAGTAAACTCGCCACCGACTCGTAATAACGGACTTTTGTCCGGGGTGAGATTTTACGCAGGCGGTCGATTAAATCCAGGTAGTCACCCGATACAGTGTCTTTTATGAACACCGTGTTATATTCCCTGTCTCCGATGATGTCAATGGCATCATCCGCCGAATCCGTAATCACCACCTGGTAATTTTCTTTTTCCAGGATGGTTTTAATAACTTCCTGATCGTTGGTTTCCTCGGTGACCAGCAGAACATGCCGGGATTCTGCAGTGACCGAAGGAGTTTCATTACCGGCGGCATCTTTTACCGGGATATTCTGAGAACTTTGATGGGTATCGTTTTCCGGCGCCATGTGCTCGATGGCTTCGACCGTGGTCATGTAATATTTCGCAATGGCCGTTTTGAGTGATATTTCCACAGCCACATATAACTGAATCTTTTTGCCGCGGGCGACAAAATTCAACTCGTTGACCAGGTCTTCATCGTCAGGATTTTCACAGGCCACTTTTAATATGTTGTTTTCTACGTCGTAGTCGAAAGGCATAACCCGGCGTGACACGGCTACCCGCGAGGGAATAAACTTGACCACCTCCTCTGGTATTTCCACTTCGGAAAGAACCACTCCCTCATACCCGGTTTGAATCGACAGAGCCCGCACCAGCGACGCTTCATCGATAAATCCCCGACGTAGAAGATTGGAACCTATTTTACCGCTGAATTCCTTCTGCGACTGAAGAGCTTCTTTTATCTGCTCTTCAGTGACAAGCCCCTCCTGGAGAAGTATCTGGTCTATTCTCATCGAATTTTATCCGCCGCTGTAAATTATAACGGTTGTTTGTATCCCCTCGCCGGTTCCTCAGACTGGCTTTCGCTATATTCAATAAATGTCCGCCAATACCGACCGACCGAAAAATGCTTTTTTACCTGAATCCTTCAACTCTGTATCTAAATCGGAATAATTACCAGTTAGTATAGGGAGAATACGGTTTTTTTACTGTTCCTTTTTTGAACAGTATCTTCAATCATATGAATAACCTGTTCCTGACGCTATAAATTTTTCTCCGGCATATTGATGTCTCCCATAAAAAATATTACTTTGCAGACTATGAATGACCATCGCAGAATAAACGAAATCAAACTGACGGCGGAAGTCAGCTGTTCCGGGTGAGCTTCCAAACTGGGGCCAAAGTTTTTGGCCGACGTCCTGCGGCATTTGCCGCAGTCACAACACCCCGGTTTACTGGTCGGCTTTAACAAAGCCGACGATGCCGGCATATTTCTGATTAACGACCACCAGGCCCTGGTACAAACAGTCGATTTTTTTCCCCCCATTGTCGATGACCCTTATTACTTCGGTCAGATTGCCGCCGCCAACGCTCTTTCCGACGTTTATGCCATGGGTGGCCGGCCTTTGACCGCCCTTAACCTGGTCGCCTTTCCCATAGATAAAATGCCGCCGGAAATCCTCACGGCTATTCTCAAAGGCGGTAACGAGAAAGTGCTCGAAGCCGGGGCGGTCGTGGTCGGGGGACATTCCATCAAAGACCAGGAACTCAAATTCGGCTTGGCTGTCACCGGTATCATCAACCCCTCACATATTATTACCAACGCCGGAGCCCGTCCGGGTGACCGGCTGTACCTTACCAAACCACTCGGAACGGGAATAATTACAACCGGTATTAAAAGAAATAGGGTCGCTAAGAACCTGATTGAAAAAGTGACTCTGCAGATGGCCACCCTCAATCGTGACGCCTCGGAAATCATGCTGCGTCACCACGTCCATGCCGCCACCGACATAACCGGGTTTGGCTTGCTTGGCCATGCATGCGAAATGGCCGCGGCTTCGGATATAACCATAAAAATATATTCCAAACAACTCCCCCTTCTCGACGATGCCTTAATTCTTGCCGAAGCCGGCATGATACCCGGTGGGGCTAATGATAACCGCAGCTACTTTGGAGAAAAAGTTCTTATTAAAAACAGCCTTGACCCAAATCTGGTTAAAGTCCTCTTTGACCCCCAAACCTCGGGCGGTCTGTTTATCGCCATCCCGCCTGATAGAATTACTGCTTTTGAAAAAGACATGAACACACAAAAAGTGTTCTTCCGAAGGGTTGGTGAAATCGTTGATAAGAAAAATTATCTAATTATCGTAGAATAATATAAGTAAAAACCGGCTGCAGCTTTACAGCCGGTTTTTTCAATAAAACAGCTATCGTCACACCATCAGGTTATATCCATCAGCCAAGATTTTTGGAGATAAAAGCCCAGTTTATTATGTCCCAGATTTTCTCAAGATATGTCGGGCGGGCATTGCGGTAATCGATATAATATGCATGCTCCCAGACATCGACCGTCAGAAGCGGTTTTTTACCCTCGCGCAGAGGGTTGCCGGCGTTACTGGTATTCTCTATTTTCAACTTGCCGTCTTTGTCCTTAACCAGCCAGGTCCAGCCGGAACCGAAATTGGTTGCCGCCGCATTATTAAAAAGCTTCTTGAACTCGGCAAAAGACCCGAAATCCTTTTTGATGGCTTCAGCCAGCTTACCTGAGGGCTCGCCGCCGCCTTTCGGATTCAAACAGTAGATCGGAAGAGCACACGTCTGAACTCCAGTCACGAGATTCCATCTCG
>CAZUAS010000033.1:0-27427 GCA_964618515.1 uncultured Ignavibacteriales bacterium
GATGGAATCTCGTGACTGGAGTTCAGACGTGTGCTCTTCCGATCTTATCATCGAGATTATTTTCATAATCTGCCAGAGTGGTGATATTGGTCGTACCGACTTCCTTAAGTTTAGCTCCGGAGCGTTTCAATATATCGGGGATACGGAAGCCGCCACCGATCTGGACCAGTTCTCCCCGCGAGATAACGACATCGCGGCGGCTCGCGAGCGTATTCAAGATCAAAAAGAGAGCCGCTGCACAGTTGTTGACAATCGTTGCTCTTTCAGCTCCCGCCAGGTGAGCCAGGTACGTTTCACAGGCCTCTCCCCTCTTACCACGAACGCCTTCCTCCAGGTCGAATTCAATATTACCATAACCTACCACGGTTTTTTTTACGGCTTCGAAAATCGTTTCCGAAAGGGGCGCCCGGCCAAGGTTGGTATGAACAATAATACCGGTGCCGTTAATCACCCGGCCTATTTCCTTACGTTTCATCCCCACTAACGCGGTCTGAATCGCCTTGACCAGTGAGGCTCGGGTAACGGAACCGGTTTTCCCGGACAGGTTACTTTTAGCGGCGGCGATTGTTTTCTTAACCATATCAGCCGCTACCGGCCTTGGCACCAGCGCAATATACGGTGTCAGATTCTTGTCTTGAAGAATTTCTTCGACCGCCGGGAAATCACGCGGACTGGTTATTTCATTTTTTGTTTTTTTTGACAAAGATATTTACCGTCTCCAGGTAGTCTTTATAACAATCTTATTGATTACCACCACGACGTTTAATTATATGGAAAAACGGGGAATGTCAACGTAAAAGATTTTAGAATTTTATTTCCGTCCAGATTTGCAACTCACGCACGTGGCTGTTTCGCCCGTAATAACTATCCCTTGAATCCTGCCAGCGGGCACTGATACCACCTTTTATCTGCTGGCTGAAATTATACATTATCACGGGGGCAATAGTCAGATCCGATTTGTCGGTTGAGGTTGTAAAAGATTTGCCCCGACTGGACGTTTCACTGAAATTGGAATTATAGGAAACTTTGAGGTCAAGGGATACGTTCGATTTGAATTTTATGCGACCAAATAAAGGAATCGCGATCCCGCTGGGAGCACTGAAAGTGTACCCGGTCGAAAAAGCAATTGATTTTTGAGTGGACCTGGTCTCAGAATCCAGAGAGCCGTCGGTGGGGGTATATTTTTTGGTGTTGGTTTTCGTCATCGTGTAAGAACCGGACAAAGAAACCGTCCTGAAAAGATTGAAGTTCATAGACAGAAGCGGATTGTAATTGATTGTTTCGGTACGATTAAGAATAAAATTATTATCCAGATTCGTTTCTTCCTTGACCTGGCGTCCATAACCGGTCCGGGGTGAAAATACATTAATAAACTTGTTCAACAGGTTTTTTATCAGGGGGAAGGTGGTGAAATTTTGGATCCTGATACTCAAATCGGGCCAGCTGGTGGAAGTTTTTTCGTAGCGGGTGCCCTGTTTAATCAGGTCGCGATTGACGTCCCGCTTGAATTTTATATCGGTGGCAATTCCGCCCAGCATGGTGAAACCGGACGATAACTCATAACCTTCGCCCTCGCCCGAAGTCTGTGGCCGGACTTCCTCTCCCAGTGGCACATCGGCGGCGTCATAAAAACCAAGCCGATAAAACCAGGTCGGCCGGATCTTCATACCGGGAAGTGAGTTTTTATAGTTATAATCGTATTTATAATTTAACGGTTTAATCCAGCCGGTGAGAAAACGCAAAGCCACCAATGGAGCTTCATAAAAAGGACGACCGGTTTTTTCCTCCTGTTTGGCGCCGCCGCCGCGGATATTTTGTCGGCTTGCCGCCGGCACAGCCGAACCGCGCCTTTTCTCGCCGCCCAAAAAAGCAATATGATTGAAATTGCCGCGAACACCCCAGCTCCGGTTCATATCCGAAGCCCGGGTTTTGGTAGCCCGTTCATAATTATCCTGATAGCGTGACGAATAAGAAAACGAAGAAGTCAGAAAGGAAAATAATTTGGGGTCATAAGACGCTCCGAACGACTGGTTATAAGAAGTTTCCAGGCCGAGTTTAAAATCTCTGGGATTAAATACGATATTGACGAGTTTGGGATCACTCAGGTCGCGCCTGGTGGAATAATTATAATTCAGTTTCAAATTATCAAACATGTCATACCGTAAGTCCATCGACCCGGAAAAATCACGGTTGAACGATGAGATACGGCTGCCGTTGATATCATCGTTGACGGTCAATTTCCGATTATAGGTTCCCGACCAGGTCCAGGAGCTGGGATACAACGCCAGTTTGTTATTACTGGTTTTTTTCAACAGGGGAAGCGGTTTGGTCCAGAAAAAAATGGGAATTTTAGGAATGGCTGATTTCAAGCCCATGTCATAATCGGCTTTGATGTTGTAGTTTTCCGAAAACGAATAGGGACGATTTACCGAAACGCTTGTCGAACGGTTATAAGAAAAAGCCAGTTTTTGACGGTTAAGTATAATACTGAAAAGCGGATTTTTACTTTTCTTGTCAAAGGATTCGCTGATGCGGAAAGTGCGGGTCTCACTGGTGGATTTTTCGGATTCTCGGATTTCTTCAGCCAGAACAATATCGGAGTTGGTGCGCAGAACCGGTACTTCTTTGGAATTGGACTGACTGAAAGAAATCGGCACTTTAGTATTCCATGATTTGGGCAGAAATTTATCGAAACTCAAAGTGAAACCATATTGCAAATTATTCCGGGTTTTACCGCTGCCGAGATTATTATTGGACCCCCCCCGTGTTGCCGAGGCGATACCCCGGAAATATGGATCCTGCGAGTCGTAATTGAAATTATAATTAAGCAGGTCCGCCATGTTCCCGGAAAAACTCAACCGTCCGGCCGTACCGACATCCTTGCGGACTTCGGTCAGACGTAACTCATCCAGCCATATTTCCCCGGAATATTCGTTATTCCGGTTTTCCTCATCGATATTCAGTATTCCGGCGGCAAAATAAAGAACCTCGTCGATGCGGGGATTGCCGCGAAGACGGTAACTGCCGACAGTCGTGTCTACATCGGCATACTGAGCTCCCTTGGGAAGATTTCTCTGGATTTCATCTTTGAAGGCGGTCATCTCGTTAAAATCAATCTTGACGTAATTACGTTCGTCCCAGCCGCGATATAACCCTTTCACCCGGTATTCATAATAATTATTTTCATCGCGGCCCAGCCGGAAAAATAACATGACTTTATCCAGGTCTTCATTACCGCCATTGACATACATCTCCATCTTCCCGTAACCGGAATACTGTTCGACTGATACCAGGTTCTTTATCGCCAGACAGGTGTCGCCGTAATGTAGGTTTTCAAAAACAAGAGCCAATCCGCGCTGGGCTTCGGTAACCTTGGTTTGCTTGTCTTCATAAGCTTTAACTCCGGGCGGTGGAGTAAATGTACCATCCTCGGTGCTGATCGACGCAATGACAAACTGGGTATTGGACTCGCTTAAATAATAAGGGTCGGAGTGAATCGTATCCTGCCAGTTGGACTGGACGAAGTACCAGTCGGCGATTTCCAGAGTATCGTAAGTGGTAACGGAATCATCCGTTTCAAACCAGACCCGTACATGGGTGATTCCCGACCACTTGGCGGTATCACTGAGCGGGTCGGTTTCGACCACCCGGTCAAGAGCCAGGGGATCTTTAATTGGAATTCGGAATGTCCGCCATGGCTTTCCGGTGTCGTAAATATCTCTTTGAGATCCGGGAACGAGAAATTTATCCATCGGATCAGCCAGGTCTATGACATAGGAAAAGTAAGCATCGTACTGCTGAAAGCCACTGACTGAAATGTTTTCTTTATCGGGTTTTTTACTTAAGGCGATATCCTGAGCGTTTCCCTCGGTACCATTCAGCCATTCATAATAAATCGGGTCATTTACGTAATTATCTGGTTTCAGTTTTGCGAGAACGGCACAACTGTCGGCGGAGAGGGGACAGATGCCCTGGCCGAAGAAATAATAATTATCACCGGCCGGGTCGGGAACATCAGGTTTATTGTAAAATGTTCGTTCCTGTTCATCGGACATCCCGTCCAACCCAACATCCTCCAAATCACTGACCACACCGTTGCCATCGGTATCTTCGTTATTTACTTTGCCGTCGCCGTTTACATCCTCGTTTATCATGCCGAAATCGAAATGCAATTTTCCTCTGCCCCCGCGAGCCCTGATTTCAAACAACTGGGCGCGGTCCGGGTCCACCCGGTTGCCGAAATAGCGCATAATCCCGCCCCAGGATTTAGCCGCCACTATATCCGACCCAACTTCCTTGAAATTCTTCGGTCGGAAAACCAGCCTTAAGATAGTAATAGTACCTTCTCCCTGAGCCACGTCACGGTCGTAAACCTCCTGGACGAAGGGTTGTTGCCGGGGATTATGCCATAAAATCTTCCCCCGCTCATAATCCAGCTCACTGACCGGTGAGGAAGCCAATGTCCAGTTTAGACGGTTTATGCCCAGCGAGAGCTGTTCGTGAGCCGCTTCGAAATCGTCCACGTAAGCTACGTCATCGATATTAGGATTGGGATGGGACTGGGCGATTTCACCTTCAATGGTTAGAGACGAGGGTGCTTCGGTAGTTACAATGGGAAGAGCGTCAGCAAGTTTGGTCAGGAAACTGGGATAAATTTGAAACCGGGCATCAAAATCCACCACCATCATGCGGGCGGTTTCCTGACCGACGCGGGGTTTCCGGTCCTGGGCTTTATCCGACTTATAGAGAATCGTCGAGCCGAATTTTAAATCCTTGCTCCATTCATATTCGGCCCGGGCTCCCAGGAGGGTTTTCTTCTGAACGGCAAAAAAGGGCGCATACTCAAAATCAACCTTGACATCGGCATTAGGGTCCAGGGCTTCTTCATTGATAAGAGTAATTTGTCCGAAATCATAGGAGATGTTATAATCCCGACCGCGCTCCAGTTGCACCCCGTTGAGAGTGACCCGCTCCGAACCTTCTATGATGTTGGTCCGATTCAGCCGAATTTGCGAACTGCGGGTTTTGGTGGTAATTTGAATATAATATTCACTATTTTCAGTTTTTTGAGATATTGAATAATAATTATATATCTCGGGCACCTTAACAGCCAGTTCGGGAGTAGTTTTACCGTTTTTATCCGTAAAGGTCGTATCGGTCGCAAAAGGCGTCCGGGAGGGGAAAATAAGCAAACCCCAATCACTGCGATAGAAATCAATATTGCGGTCCAGCAGGTTATCCGGTATGGAGTCTTCGTTGCTGTTGACCTGGTCAAGCCCCAGGATAGCCAGATAGTAACCAGTGTTCTGTCCGTTTACTTCCTGGTAATCAAGGTTGGACGATTTCCCTTCGGTATTGGTCAGACCCTTAAAAATCTTGACTTCGAAATCCTCGAAATCATACCCTTTTTCCATACGGTAGCAATTTCGCCACATAAGACTCCAGGCTTTGTGGTCGGGATTATTTTTGCTCGAAGACGGTCGCAGGGTCTTCAGAACCTTAACGGAGTCAGCCAGGTTACCTACCGTATCCACACGAAAAGGCTGGTTTTCATTTGCGCTGTTAAAGCGCTTCACGACCATATAGGCACCGAGAGCGTTTTGTTCATAGCGCGAATTTCTGAAAACGACATAGTGACGGTTGCGCTTTCGGTCATTGTAAAATGTATAATCGTCATCCTCTTTCAACTGCACCATGCGCAGGGAGTCCCCCTGGGTGGGCAATAAAGAGGGATTCAAAGGGTCGATAAGAAGTTTACATTCCACCGCTTCGAGATTCTTGCTGTCGCTTTCATACTCATAAATGTACAGGGTAACCACCGAGTCCCAGCGGCCAAGTTCCGTTCGGTCGACGTCCGCATCGTCGGTAACCGGATAACCGAGGTCAAAAATCCGGCCTTCAACATAGTTATTGTCGCGTATATAAGTGGCATTCTCTTCACCGGTCGCGGTAATAGAGGAAGATTCGGTAGACCCCTTTTCTTGAGAGGCAATACCGGTAAAGGACAGATTCCCTAACTGAGCCTCAGTCTTAATACCGAATAAACCCTGGATGTTCGAGGAATAGCCGACGAACTTGGTATTCGGCAGACTTAGGTTGGTGTTGCCGGCTTCTATAGATTTGAGAACATCATCTTCATCGCCTTTATATCTTATCTGAATCCGATTCGACAGGGGAATATCGGTCTGGCTGTCCTGATAAACCTTGACCGAGATTTTAGTGCCGATAGTGCCGGTAATTTCAAATTTGGACTGCTGCTCCATATTTAACGATGGAAACTTACTCTGTTTAATAAGGTCGGATTCACCGTCAGTCCATTGCGACCGGCCGGAAAATGAAATCCGGCGATAACCGGTGACTTTTAAATTACCGCCCCCTTCACCAAAAATCTTGTCCAGCCGCTTGGGTAAAGCCAGCCCGATTGAAAAGCCCTCCCGTTTTTTAGAAGCTTTGGCGTCCTGATAGGACTTAAAGACCTCTTCTTCAAATTTTTCATTATACTGTTTTTGCAGACGGTATTTTAAAAATAAATCGGCATCGACTGATACGGGTACAAGATAATGGTCCTTGGCGTATTCGGTGTGGAAGGTTATTTCATTCTTGTCGAAACTGGAACGGATGGGTTTGGTGACATACTGTAACTCCGGACGAAGCGGGAGGTAACTTTTAGGATACATGGCCGCGGAAAAACGATAGGTGATATTATCATAAAATGAAACCACTCGCGGCGGTTCGGATAACCGGGCTTGAAACCCTACCTGACCTCTGACCGGATGCGATACCAGCCCACTCAGAACGAGGGTGGCAGTACCAATCAATATGAATTTCTTAAAAAACGAATTCACTACTTAATTGTATTTTCTATACATTTCATATCATTAAACAATATTCGATAGGCAATCCTCCTTATTCAAAAATCTCCCACTTGGATTATTTCTTCGGTTAATTCAATTCCAAATTTATCAAGCACTTTCTTTTTCATAATATCGGCAAGTTGCCGAATATCTTTTGAGGTCGCATTCCCCTTATTGACAATAACATTGGCATGTTTTTCAAACACTCCGGCGCCACCTACCACCAGCTTTTTTACCCCGGCTTCGTCCAGAAGGCGACCGGCGGACAGCTTGCCGTATTCCCTGGCGGGGTCGGGAATATTTTTAAAAAAACAGCCTGCGGATTTACCCAGATTACAAAATTTTTCTTCGCGCTGTTTAATAATCTCATCCATTTTAATCTTAATAGCCTTCTTTTCACCCCGGGTTAACTTAAAAACAGCCTTTACGATAATTTCATGTGTTTTTTTAAAATGCGAGTCCCGGTATCCAAAGTGACAATAATCCGGCGATACCTTTTTGATTCTTCCCTGCCGGTCTACCAGAGTGATTTCCTTCACCAAAGAGCCAATCTCCCCGCCATATGCCCCGGCATTACCACAGACAGCTCCTCCTACGGTGCCCCAGATACCGGCGGCAAATTCCAGCCCTGATAAGTTATTGTCGGCGGCGAAGTTGACTAGTGAAACTAATTCTTCACCGGCGCCGCTTTCAATTTCTGTCCGATTGCATAACTTTAAGCCTTTGGTGGCGACCTTGATAATTAAACCGTCGTACCCGTTATCAGAAACCAGAATATTGGTACCCCCACCCAGTACAAAAAAAGGAATTTTAAAATTATTGGCGGCAGCTACGGTTTTTGATATTTCATCGGCTGAAACTACGGTAATAAAATAACGAGCTTTTCCACCGGTATGGAAACTTGACAGGGGTGCCATATCTTTAGCGAACTCAAGACCCTTGCCAAAAGCAGATATCAGAGCCGCCATCGATATTTCCGGATTAGTTGAAAGCTGTCCAGTCATGTCATTTTAACCTGTGACAATATAGAGTAATTACCTATAAAATCAAGTTAAATAAGCAATAAGGCTACTGCCGGAAGCAAGTAATCTAATTGTTTATACCCTTAAATATACTGATTAATAATAAAAAAGATTGTCTTTTAATATTATTATTTAACTGCTTTTGTCGGTTTTATCCGCCTGGTCATCCGGTTTCTCAGGTGAAGGATTTTCACCACCCGGGGCGGCTTTCTCAGACTCTTTTTCGGTTTTAGCCGGTTGGTCGCCTTTTTTGACTTCATCGACATAATTAAGCCGTAGCTCATAAAGAATATGGTCGATAAGTCTTTTTTCTTCAGGAGTAAGGTTCCCCTGGGTTTTTCTTTGAAGCATATCGAGCATGTCGATGGATGCCTTGGCCAGGTTCAAATCCCTCTCGACCTTACCGGTCAAAGGAGAAGCAATTTTTCCCATTTGTTGCATGGCTCCAGCCTGAAGTGAGAAAAGCAGTTGAAAAAAATGAACATCATAATTATCGGTTGGTTCACTCATACAGCACCTGCCTGTTTGCGTTTATTTGTAGCGTAACTCCTTATCCGCCACCGAGATTCAAATCCAGCCCGGCAGCCTTGGCTTTGAGATAGTTATATAATTTAAGGTATTTATTGTCAAGAGTATTATAGTTGGTAAACATGTTTTCCAGAAGCAAACGTACGCCCTCCAGAAGGTCCCGGTCACGCCAGAGGTCCGCGGTTTTAAGTTCCGGAAGTCCCGATTGGCGGACTCCAAAAATTTCCCCCGGACCACGGAGCATCAGGTCGGCCTCGGCAATTTTAAAGCCATCATTTTCCGAGGCAAAAAATTCAAGGCGTTTTCGCCCGATTTCGGAAATTGGTTTATGAGCAATGGCTATGACTGTAGCGGGTTTTTCACCTCGACCCACCCGACCTCGCAACTGATGAAGTTGCGCCAGACCGAACCGCTCAGCATTCTCCACAATCATTACCGTGGCATTGGGATTATCAATGCCGACTTCAATAACGGTCGTTGAAAGAAGAATATCGATGTTGCCCTCTCTGAAACGTTTCAGAATGTCATCGCGCTCTTTAGCTTTTATGCGTCCATGAACCAGCGCCACCCGGTAATCCTTGAAAATTGTCCGGGAGAGTTCATTGTAAGCTTCTTCAACATTGCCCAGGTCTAATAATTCCGATTTTTCAATCAAAGGATAAATAATATAGGCCTGTCCACCCTTTTTGATTTCATCAACTATGAAATTGTAAACCTGGGGCAGAGCATCACTGGTGCGCCACACTGTCCGTACCGGTTTCCTTCCGGGGGGTAAAGTATCGATAGTGGTAACATCGAGGTCACCGTATAAAGTCAAAGTCAGCGTGCGGGGAATAGGCGTAGCGGTCATGACCAGTAAGTCGGGATTGTCTCCCTTGGCATAAAGTTTTCCTCTTTGCTCCACCCCGAACCGGTGCTGTTCATCTATTATTACCAGGCCAAGACGTTTGAAAGTGATATAGTCATAAATAAGCGCATGCGTACCGAAAAGAATGTCCAGCTGTCCGTCGGCGCACCATTCAGCGGTCTTCTTTTTCCGGTCTGTTTTAAGGCTCGAGGTCACCAGCCCTACCCTGACGCCTACATCCTCGAGAGGTTTCTTCCAGTTGCGATAATGCTGTTCGGCCAGAATTTCGGTAGGCGCCATGAAGGAACACTGCAGGTTATTCTCGGCGGCATAAAGGGCGGTCAGAACGGCCACCACGGTTTTACCGCAACCAACATCGCCATGTAAAAGCCGGGACATGGGACGTTCCTTCTGAAGGTCGGTAAAAATTTCCCGAACGGCTTTTTTCTGGGCTGGAGTCAGTTCGAAAGGCAGCATCTTTTTAATCCGGGTCAGCTTTTCCCCCGGTATCAGGTAACGGTGAGTCTTGACAATGGCCGCTTTCTTCCCCTTGTTGCGATAGACGAAAAACTGGAGCTTGAGAAGCTCGTCAAAAGACAGCCGCCTTCGACAGATTTCAATCTGCTCCCGGCTATCGGGATAATGAATCCCGGCAACCGCCTCGTGGAAAGACGGAAGGCCGTATCCGGTATATTCCTCTTCGGGGACATAATCAGGCAGTTTTTCCTTTAAATTATCAAAGATGTAGCTGGTCAGTTTGCGCAATCCCTTACTGCTCAATCCCACTTTGTTTAATTCGGTGGTCTGAGGATAAACCGGGATTATTCGTCCGGCGTGCACCATCCGGTCACTGTCTTCATCGAGCCGCTCCAGGTCGGGATGCACCATTTGCGTCCCCATAAAATAACTGACCACACCCGTGGCGGCGAATTTCTGCCCTTTTTTGAACAGACGCTCCCAGTAACGGATTCCCTGGAACCATAAAAGCGATATGGCCCCGGTGTCGTCCTGCAGGATGACTTCATAACGTTTGCGTTTCCCGTAAAGAATACCGTGCGCCTTAACCTCGCCTATTATGGTAGCGTATTCATCAATTTTAACTTTACCGATGGGGACAACATTGGTGCGGTCAAGATAAAGACGCGGGTAATAAGCCAGCAGGTCCTGAACTGTATGCATTCCGCAACGAGCCAGAATTTCGGCTTTCCGCGGACCGACACCCTTGAGAAACTGCAAGGGCGAATTTAATTTGATATCCGGCATAATTAAAGAAAGTAAAAGCGGCACAGTGAAGACAATAACTTTTAAAGTGGAATAAACTTATCAATTCTGGTGCCGGCAAATAATCAAGGTAATGGCGGCCAGGTCGGAAGTATATTGAAGGCAAGAGAGGCAGGCCGGGTTCTTCCAATATAAAAAGAGTATTTACAAATGCCGGGGGATGTTATATAGTAATCTTGGAAGCGGATGTCGTCTGGTGGCGGTCCCGGCCTTCAAAGCCGTGCGGGGGGCAGTCAGCCTGTCCCCGGTGGGTTCGATTCCCACCCCTTCCGCTTTTTATAAGCAAAACAACCTATCAAAAACTATAAAACCAATACGGTTACGATAATTTATGCTCCTTAAATAAATGAATGCAAGTCGCATCAGTTTGTTCAGTCAGTAAGATTTTCAATTTAATCATAGAATGTATCATTAAAAAACCCCGGCTTTTAATAGCCGAGGTTTACCGAAAAGGAACAAAGAAGCTAACTTTAGCTTATCTCATTGCCTGCATCCCACTTTCTTATTATCGGCATACCCCTGGTAAAATTAACCTGCCCGGCAAAAAAATATTTTATGACAGGATTAAAAAAAAATCAAACTATTATAAGAAAGGTATCTTAAATGGAGCGAACGGGCATTTTCTGAGGGTCATCGATTAAGATGTTTTCTTTTATCGAATAAGCCTCGGCATATTTGACCCCCGCCAGTAATCCCAGATAATGGTTGCGGGTGTGCATGGAATCAAAAATGGTGGTTCCGGGATGGAAAATATTTTTCTGGCCGTTATCCAGCATTTCCCTGAAAGTCTTTTCATCATTATCGCCGAACTGTGATTTATAAGCCGCCACCGCCTTTACTTTCTGTTCGAATTCATCGGAGATATCGACCAGGAACGAATATTCGGTATTGCGATAGTACGAAGCGTAGATAATTTTGCGGGGACGATAAGGCTCGCCCTCGAGGTCTATTTTTTTCAGTCCCGCCAGGAAACAGGCGTCGAAACCGAGCCGATGGCAGGCCAGGTGGTCCGGATGGCGCTGTTGCCAGTGCGGCAGGATAACCATCTCGGGACGCATATCGCGTATAACCCGGGCAATTTTCAGTTTATTAGCCTGATTATACTCCACTGCCGAATCTTTTAAAGCCAGGTTTTCTCGGAAAGACAATCCCAGAATTTCCGCCGCCAGTTTCGCTTCCTGTTCCCGTTCATTATCGTTGCCGTAGGTTCCCATTTCACCTCGTGTCAAATCGAGAGCTCCGGTAAGACGTTTTTTCCTGGCCATTTTTAAAAGCAAACCGCCGGAAGTGATTTCGATATCATCAGGATGCGCCCCAATGGCCAGGATATCAAGTTTCAGCTCAGCCATTTAAAACTTCCTGGTAATATTGTTCATATTCCGTAACAATTTTTTCCGCCCGGAATTTTTTAAGGGCGTTAGCCGCCGCGGCCTGTTTAAATTCCATCAAACGCTGAGGATTTTTAAGCAGGGCAATACCCGCACGGGCCATGGCGGTCGTATCGCCCACCGGGAATAAATAACCATCCTGGTAATCGTCGATTACTTCCATCAGACCGGTTCCGGACGAGCCAATTACCGGTACACCACAAGCCAGAGCTTCGAGCGCCGCCAGACCGAACGATTCCTCGGTGCTGGGCATTAAAAACAGGTCCGAACAGGGCAGCACCGCTTCTACCCGACTCTGACTTCCCAGAAAGATTACTTTATCGTTCAGATTCTTTTTATTTATCTGGCGGCGAGCCATAACGGTCTCCGGTCCCTCCCCCACTAAAAGCAGTTTAGCCGGAACTTCCTGAGAAATTTTTTCAAAGATATCAACGACGTCAGAAATGCGCTTAACCGCCCGGAAATTGGAAACATGGCTTATTAAAAATTCGTCATTGGCGACAAATTCTGTCTTGGTACACTGGTTACCACCGGGTTTAAAGCGTTTCTCATTAAAGAAATTGTGAATGACCCGGATTTCTTTTTTCACCTTGAAAACTTCCCGGGTTTCATCAGCCAGATATTTAGAAACGGCAGTCAGGCCATCGGAAGTATCAATGGAAAAACGGGTAATATCATAGTATGACGGGTCGGAACCAACCAGAGTTATATCAGTACCATGAAGGGTGGTAATTACTCGCGGCTGTTTTATGTTTTGACTGGCCAGAAGTTGTTTGGCAAGATAGGCACAGGCCGCATGGGGTATGGCGTAATGCATGTGCAGAATATCCAGCCCGAAATTGCGGGTGACCTCGGCCATTTTTGAAGCCAGGGTAAGAGTATAAGGGGGAAATTTAAAAAGCGGGTAAGAAGTAGTGTCTACCTCGTGGTACATCAGATTCGTCTGAAAGCGGTCCAGGCGGAAAGGCATGGCATAGGAAATAAAATGAATTTTATGACCCCGTAACGCCAGTTCCTGGCCAAGTTCGGTGGCGACTATGCCGGATCCCCCGGCAACCGGATAACAGGTAATACCTACATTCATCACTTTTAAAAGTACTCCGATAAAGTTACAATTTGATGCTCTTTTCGCTCGCTGTCAATCTTTTCGTAAAGGAAAGGGATTATGCCGAAGCCGTACCGGGCGATAAAATAGGTGATATTCATCGCTCTTTCCTGTAAAACGCGCTTGGGGAAAACAGCCTTCTCAAGCCGGTATATACGTTCTCTTATATCCTGTGATTTTTTCTTATGACTTGAGAAAACTTTATTTTCCAAGGTCTTTAAGACAAAATCGATTTTACCGAGACTCTGGCCGGCAATACCATCAAGAGAAGGTTCATAATTTAACAGAGCTCCTTGAAATTCTTTAAAAGCATCCTTCACGCTGTCTCTAAGCTGAGACATTTTTTTTTCGAGATTCTCCGGGAAAGACTTGGTCAAAACCCGGTTCACCACCTGCTCGATGTCGCCTGTCAAATCCATAAACGATATTTCATGCGTCTCCATCAGGTCTTCAAACCTTTTTTCAAGTATGGTCGCAGAGGGTCGAGCCTGTTGACACGGAGCCGGAACATCAAACAAGCCAAACAGAGGATTCATCTGGGCGAAATAGGCGATTTCGGATGGTCCTCCCAATTGAACCAGAGTGGGAAAAAGATACGATTGTAAAACCGGCCGGGTCAAAACATCAGTTGAGAATTTTTCAGGAAAGTCCTGTAATTCCTCAAATAATTGAGACCTGGTAATGATATTATCACCATGGATATAATCATTGCCGTAACTTAAAAGCGGTTGCCGGCCGTTTCTATTATAAAACAAATGATTGGCATTTTCCTTTTTTTCCACCTGGAGATGATAACCGGCTTTAAGAATCCTTTCGTTAGTGACCTTTATTAAGTTTTGCATTTCACTTTGTCGGTTCAAGACGTTTTCAAAAAAAGGTCTTGCCAGCTGTTTTACTTCCCGGTCACTCGGATTGAATAAAACCAGACAGAAATCCTTCATCAACGCCGACATGAATTTTCCGAAAGCCGTAACCAGGGTATCTTCGGGAGTATATGAGTGGCTGATAAGGTCAAAAAGGGACGAAATATATTCACTATCCCCCAGACATTCCCTGATTTGATTTATTACTCTCTCGAGTTCCCCGCGGTCAGAAAAATAAATTTCCGCCACCGGCAATGCCGTTTCCGGTCGGGCTTTATAGACTATCTCACAGGGTCGTGATTGCCGGTCCAGAAGAAACAGGTGATTTACTTCCTCGAAATCATGGTCGTCTCCGGCTATCCAGAAAATGGGAATGACGGGTCGTTGAAGCCGCTTTTCATACTGGCGGGCGGCTTTAACAATACCCAGCATCTTGACCGCGGTAAGCAACGGTCCTCCCAGTAATCCGGCCTGTTGTCCGGCGAAGACGCACACCGCCCGGGGGTCTTTGAGACGTTCGATTTCCGTCAGAGTTTGTTGTCCCGCCCCATAAATAATGTTTTGCCTTTTCAGGATGGCAACCAGGGCTTCACGATTATATTCAACCCGCTCAATTTCCCGGATCACTTGTTCCGGGTTTTGTGCCGGATAAAAATTTTTTGGCGGGTTTTTACCCGCCAAAAAATCCATATAGAAATCTTTATAACCCAAATCCTTACTGGGGGGTATCAATCTTGCTATCAACGGCAAATTCCTTTTCAATGGCCAGTCGGTCCATCTTTTTGGTCTTTCTAAAGAATCCTACGAAATCATCAATCAGGGTATAGACTACCGGTACCACCACCAGGGTCAGGAGTGTCGAAGAAATCATACCGCCTATGACAGCCCGGGCCATCGGAGCACGTAATTCCGCCCCGGGGCCCAGACCAAGCGCCAACGGCAGCATACCGAATATCGTAGCAAAAGTCGTCATCAGAATAGGCCGTAACCGTATTGGTCCCGCAATTAAAATGGCTTCCTTACGTGGAACACCTTTTTCCCGCTGTTGTTTCACAAAATCTATCAGCAGAATGGCGTTTTTTGTCACCAGACCCATCAGGAGGACAATTCCAATCAGGGACATGATCGATAATGAATCGTTGAATATCAAAAGCCCCAGGATAGCCCCGATTAGTGAAAGAGGCAGAGAGAACATAATCGAAAAGGGGTCAAAGAAAGACTCATATTGCGACGCCAGGAGGAAATAAATAAAGATTACCGCTAGCAGCAGGGCTTTGAAAATACTTTGAAATGATTCTGTCATTATTTCCTGAGTTCCCACCGGAGTAATGTCATAACCCGGCGGTAATTTGACCTGATTGCCCACTTCAGTCATTATTTGCTGGGTTACCGTGCCGGCGAAATATCCCGTCAGAACATTCATATTGACCCGTGCTTCCCGCTGTCGGTCAAAACGCATATATTCACCTATCGAAGTTTGTTTTTCGAAGGTGGCAATCTGTCTCAGGGGTACCAGGAAGGGGTCTTTACCCGGAACCTCTTTATTACTTTCGATAAGAATGCGTCCGAGGTCGGTCATTGACGACCGGTATTTGTCGTCAAGCTGGACGCGAACATCATAATCTTCGTCGCCATCCTTGAATCTCGTAACCACGTCTCCTTCGATCAGGTACCTGACCGATTGATGCACCATAGCCAGGTTAAGCCCAAGGTCATCGGCCAGTTTACGGTCGATATCAACCCGGATTTCCGGTTTCCCTTCCTGGAGCGTATTATCGATATCGACCGTTCCGGGTATGGTATAGGCGATATTCTGAACTATATGCGTAAGACGGGTTAACTCATCGGGATTTTCACCTCTTATGGATATCTCGACCGGTTTACTGCCGCCGGCGTGATCTTCTTCGATACCAATCGAATACTTGATACCCGGAATATTGCTGATTAAGCTTCTCACTGAATCGGCCAGCATTTTAGCGGATAAAATCCTTTCTTCGGCGTCAACCAGTTGAACCAGAATCGTTCCATCGGTTACCGGATTATTACCGGAACCGATGGTAACATAACGGTTCGCCACCTCCGGAAGCCCCATGACAATATCTTCAATCTGGGAAATAATCTCAGACGTACCTTCCAATTTGGTCCCCGGGGGAGTTTCTACACTGATAAACATCTTCCCCTGGTCGGTTTCGGGGAAGAATTCCGAGCCCAGAAATCGACCCATGACGAGAGCCAGGACAAAGGATACCGTGGCAATCAGGATAACCAGCCAGCGACGGTCAAGCGACGATGAGAGCAGCGCCTTATAGCGGGGTTTAAAAGCGTCAAAAAAGACATTCCAGTAATTGAGCACTTTAAAAATCGGGTGCCAGATTTTACCCAGCAAAGTTGTCCCGCCGCGAGCCAGGAATTCACCATTCTTTTCCGCCTTCTCGGACCGTAACATTCTTGAGGACATCATCGGGGTCAAGGTAAAAGCGACAAACAGGGAAATCAAAACGGCAAAAGCGACCGTCATGCCAAACTGGTAAAAAAAGCGACCGACGATGCCTTCCATGAAAGCTACCGGCAGGAATACCACCATAATCGAGAACGTGGTGGCCATTACCGCCAGACCAATCTCCCGGGTACCTTCGAAAGCGGCTTTGAAAGGCGATTTCCCTTCGCTAAGATGGCGGTAGATATTTTCTACAACCACAATGGCATCATCTATCAAAATACCCACCGCCAGGGAAAGACTCATAAGAGTCATGGTATTAATGGAAAAATTTAAAAACTTCATTGCTGTAAAGGTAGCTACCAGTGAAATAGGAATCGACAAACCGGTAATAATGGTAGGACGATAATCCAGGAGAAAAAGGAAAATCACGAGGACGGCCAGAAAAGTACCCAGGCGGATATTAAAGAGAATCTCATGAACGGAATCTTCAATCCAGGTTGAGTTATCGTTCACCACCACTATGGCCATGTCGGGCGGCAGTTCTTCGTTCAGCTGTTTCAACTCGGCTCTAATCTGTCTTGCCAGTTCAACCACATTGGCTCCGGATTGGCGGGTAATTTCCAACCCCAGAGCCGGGTTGCCATTATATCGGGAAAGAGACCGCTGCTCAATTATAGTGTCGATAACCCGGGCGATATTACTCAAATAAATGGGGGTGCCTTTTTCGTTTTTGACGATGACGTCATTGAAATCAGCGACTTTATCGACCCGGCCCTGCATCCGTACCAGGTATTCGGTTGTGGTTTCGTTGACCCGACCGCCGGGAATTTCAAGATTGGCCGCCATGACACTCTGCTGGACCGCCTGTATCGACACCCCGTAAGCTTCCATCTTTTCAATATCCAGGGAAATCCTGATTTCCCGTTCCGAGGCGCCCACCATGGTTACCTGACCAACACCGGATACCGTTTCCAAGCGGGGTTTAATCCTATCCTTGGTAATCTGGGTAAGTTCCCTGGGCGGGCGTTGCCCTGAAATCACCAGGGACATAATCGCCGAGGCTTGAGGGTCGAACTGGCTAATCACCGGTTCGTCGATATCATCGGGTAACTCCGCCCTGATAGCGGATATTTTTTCACGAACATCCTGCGCGGCTATAGACCCGTCTTTTTCCAACTCGAATTCGACGAAGGAAAACATATAACCTTCCCGTGATCGGGAAGTGATATGGCGGACACCGGATATTTGACTGATGACTTCCTCTATCTTTTTGGTTACTTCCGTCTCGACTGTTTCCGCTGAAGCCCCGGGGTAAACCGTCTGGACAACGACATAGGGGAAATCGACTTCGGGCATTAACTCAATCGGCAAATCATAATAAGAGAATAGCCCCAGCACCAGTAGGGCTCCGATCATCATCGTGGCAAAGACCGGTCGTTTTATGGATATTTCGGATATTTTCATCGGTTATTCTTCCCAGGTAGTAATTTTAACTTTGTTGCCATCCTGAAGATAGTCCTGCCCCAGGGTTACGAGGGTATCATTCTCCTTCAGACCTTCCTCCACCACAATCCGGCCGTCAACTTCAGGACCCAAAGAAACGACTCGTCTGGAAACGATATTTTCATTGACCACATACACAGTCGGTTTATTATCAAGTAATAAAACGGCATTACGGGGAATAAGGATAACATCTTCCAGTCTATCGGTGACGATACCGACCCGGACGAACATGCCTGGTTTGAATAACTTTTCGTTGTTATCAATCAAGACCTCGACCTGAAACGAACGGGTCTTGGGGTCAGCGGAACTGGCCATCGAAACCACTTTACCGGAGGCGTTGTAATCAAAAACGGTCGACGTAACAATCACATCGGCACCTTTTTGAAAGGATTTGATTTCATCCGAATTGACGGCCAGTTTGACCCTGAGCTTATCGGTCGTCGCCACCGTGGCCAGTTTCTGGCCGATATTGACGAAATCACCCTCTGATACATTGATCACCGTAACAACCCCGGTAATCGGCGACTGGATATCGACGAGCCGGCTGACGGCTTCAAAATTCGCCTTGGTCACCTCGTATTCGGTCCTGGCGGCGTCAAACTGCGATTCCGCTATGGCTCCTTCTTTATATAGATACTCCATCTTGGTAAAGTTTTTTTCGGCATTCAAATAAAGCGACCGGGTTTCGTTATAGCGGGAACTGGGACCCAGACGGTCAAGAGATATCAATACCTGCCCGGCGGCGACGCGTTCACCCTCGCGTACATGAATACTCTCCACCGACTCGGCCAGTTTAGCGTATATATCGGCCTGTCTTTCACCTTCCAGGGAACCGGTAAAAGTTCTCACAATATCCTGGTTGATTTTTTTTGTCACCATTACCTTTACCGCCAGGACCTGTTCGGACCAGGTCTGCTGGTTCCCGGTATTATCACCACAACTGAGACCTAAACCTGCCATAAGAACAATAACCAGCAATTTTTTAATAACATTATTCCTTTTCATACTCTTTTTCCATATCATTTATATCGATAGTTGTTGCTTTTTTCAAACCTGCTTTAGCCTGGCGAAATATAAACAGGGCTTCTGCCAGCGCTTTCCGGGCGTCAGTAAGAGCGGCCTGGGCCGATAAAACCTCAAGCTGTGTTCCCACACCCGATTCATATCTCAAATTGGCAATTTTCAAACCTTCCTCCGCCTGGGCAATGGTCACACCCTGAATATCCAGAGATTTTTTAGCCTGTAACAAGGCATCATAAGCCGCCTCAACCTCCAGGCGAATATCATCCCGAACCTGCCGTTCCGCCAATTGCGCCTGATTATACTGGGCTTTACTGGCGCTGACCTCACCAAAAGTCAGCCCACCGTTGAAAATCGGCAGACTCATGGTCACCCCGGCAGTCCACGAGCGGCTGTTATTATCACTTAAAGTAAAATCATCCGAAACCGCCTGCCAGCTGTATTGCATGAAAGCATCGAAATTAGGTAAAAAACCGCCCTTAGCTACTCGAATTGCTTTCTTTGAAATACTGGTTAAATAACCGGCCTGTTTCATTTCGGGGCGTTCTTTTAAAGCCAGGTCAAGCAAAACCGGAAGAGCCGGTAAATTCGCCAGTGATGTATCCACTTTTTCTTCAATTATGACAATTTCGTCGTTAAGGTCAAAACCGATAAAGGACTTAAGACGTTTCTCCGCCAGGTTTATATCCGACTGGGCTTTGATCAAAAGCGGCAACATATTGTCCTTCTCCACCTGAGCCCGAAGATATTCGTACTTGGAAACCAAGCCTTTTTCGTACTTCTTTTCCACCACCTCCAGATTGTGACTGTTGGCTTCAAAAGCCTTTTGATAAACTTCCCAGCGCGCCTTTTCAAGAATAGTGGAATAAAACAGCATCTCCGCGCTGAAAATCACCTGAGACTTAACAGCATCCGACCCACTCTCGGCATACCGCTGATATTCTTTGGCGATTTTTAAAGCCGTGGAAACTTTACCGCCATGCCACAGCGGTTGCAAAACCGAAATACCGTACCCGAAGTTGTTCTTGAAACCAAACTTAAGTTCTTCAACATCGTCGCCGAACTGAACAAACTGTGAACCGATTTTAAAATTGCGGTTATAATTGGCATCAAAAGAAACATGGGGCAAGGCTCCAGCCCGCGCCCGGGTAATATCCGACTGGGCCAGGGCAATATCCTGCCGTGACGAAAGATAACTCCGGTTGAATTCCAAAGCTCTCTGCCGGACATCATTTATCGTAAGGGCAGTCTGGGCTACAGCCGGTTGCACCGGGAATATCAACAAAACCGGCAACATAAGATAAACTGCTGTTCTCCCGAGAACAGTTGTAAATCGTGTAAGTAATTTATGCATCCGTCAACCTTTACTTTTTCCTGCAAGAGTACCTAAATTTAAATATGTTTCAATAAATTTTATCTGTTTTTCCTCATCAATTAACGAAGGGGCGAACATTTTCATAACCGTCAACCCGTCATGGAGAGCGAAGATAAAAATAATAAGCTCGTGGAGCAACTTTTTATCAGCGGTATACCGGGGATGAAGATTTTCGCCGAACAATCGGATAACCTCGCTCATTTTTTTGCTGATATAGCGTTTAATACGGGCGATCCTGAGACTCTGAGCATAAATATCAATCATATCGCGCATCAGGTCAGGTTCAAACCCCGCATGGTGGCTTAGCATAAGCCGGAGAATTTCAATGGGCTCCATGTTCTTTTTTATCATTTCGTGAATCGAGGTATCCACTTTTTCAGTCAGCTTTTTTATCAACTCGTAGAGCATGTCTTCTTTGCTTTTAAAATGATGATACAGGGCACCTTTGGTTAAACCGGCAGTACGGGCAATTTCCTCGGTGGTGGTCATGCGGTAACCCTTTTTCAGAAAAAGTTTTCGCGCTGCTTTTAAAAGCTGTTGCCGGCGTTCCTCCGGCGGCAGTTTGGGACTCTGCTTGATTTTCGGCATTTATACCACCTTGTTAAATATTTGACTTTTCTTAACAAACCTACCGGTCGGTATATTATAGATACCAATAGGTAGGTATTAAAATACGCTATCGGTATAATTTGTCAAGTAAATAACGCTTCCCAATGAAAAAAGTTTCGGTTTTTTTCTAAAACCATTTTTTCTTGTAAAAAAAGAAAAGAGTGCCAATAATGACCAAGGCTATGATAGCCAAGGAGATATAATAACCATGTTCCAGCTGCAACTCCGGCATATTGCTGAAATTCATGCCCCAAAGACCGACCAAAAATGTCGGGGGGATAAAAATCGCTGATAGGATGGTCAGAAACTTGATGATTTCATTGGTTTTGGTAGATACCGAAGAATAATAAACTTCCAGCGAAGAGTTTAATATTTCCCGGTGGGTATCGGCCATGTCATTGATTCGAACCAGGTGGTCATAGATGTCCGAAAAATAGACCGTAAGGTTTTCAGAAATCAGCTGGTGGCTTTTTCGGGAAAGATGACTGACGATCTCTTTCTGGGGCATGACGATTCTTTTTAACTGCACGATATCCCGTCTCAGGGTAAAAATCGACATCAGCGTTTCCTCGCTGTGTTTTCCCAGAACATCAGCCTCGATCTGGTCCACCTCGTATTCGAGGATATCCAGAATAGTGTTGTAGTTATCCACGACGGTATCGATTATAGCGTGAAAAAGAAAGTCAGCACCCCGGGAAATAAGACGTTCATCGCGTTCAGCCCGGTTATAAAGATAGTCGAAAATGCGGTGTTCATCGTAATGGACGGTTACCAGGGTATTATGGGTCAAAAAGAAGTCCAGCTCACTGATTTTCAGGTCCTCTTCCCGGCCGATAAAGTCCACCAGGTGAAAGACCAAAAAAAGATATCTTTCGTAGTCATCGATTTTGGTGCGGGATTTTTCCGAAATAACGTCTTCAACCGCGAGGGGGTGGAACTTAAAATCATGCGTAAGAATATATGATTCCTGGTCGGTGGGTTTGCACATATCGACCCAGAGCACAGAATTTTCGACAGCGCTGAGCTTATCGAAATCGCCGATCTCGTCAAACATCCGCACCCCTTCACTGGGAAGGTAATAAAAAGATTTAATCATACGCGTTCCTCTTCTTCCTCGAGCAGGGTACCGTCTTCAGAAAGGCGGTCGAAGATGACCTCATCGGCATGCCGGGTCTTTATTTCTTTTAAAGTCGTTCGGTCATAATGGAGGAAAGTCATTCCCAGCGTAAAAATAGGCAACAAATCGATAAGATGTAAAGCCAGAGAAAAAAGAACGGCATCGGAGCGGCCGGTGGAGAAAGCCGCCAGGGAGGTACTCACGGCCACCTCGAATGTGCCGGCGTTACCGGGCGTGATGGGTACCATGAGAACGACCGTATTGACAATCATCACCACCGCCGCCGCTGCCAGCGGCAGTTCGAAACCGAACGAGCGGATCAGAAAAAAGATGACCAGCATATGGCAGGCCCATATCACGAGTGAAATCAGCAGAGAACCGCATATGTGCTGACTGGAACGCAACAGCTCAATACCCTTGGTGAAAGACCGGATGAATTTTTTCACCGCGATGTAAATACCCGGCCAGCGGTCACGTAAGTGCCGTCGACCGATTTCCTCCAGCCGATGCTGGTTGTGCAGAGTCATATAGAGACCGATGATGATGACCACCGTTATCCCGGAAATGATATAACTGAGGGAACGGTATTCCTCGGGAAAAGCAAAGGCCAGCGAAGTAAAGAACACAAAAATAATGAGAGTGGCGGCATCAAACAGAATTTCCAGAACAATCGTAGAAAAAATAACCGTTTTCCGAAGACCTTCTTTACGGGCGAAAAGAATCAGCCGCCCGACCTGGCCGGTTAAAACAGGCATGACGATATTTAATATCTGGCCGGCCGAGTACAAAGAGACCGCCCGTCGATAAGAGTCTTTTTTTTGCGGGGAAAGTAGAATCCGCCATCTTATACCCTTTAAAATCAGAAAGACATAAGAGAATACTATGGCCAGCAGCAAAAAGTTCAGATCCACCCGCGACAGGAGGATTCTAATCTCGCTCAGTTTTATATCTTTGACACAATATGCCAGCAACGCTACAGCAATTAAACCGCCCCAGAACTGCTTTTTTTTCCAGAACACTTTCATATTATACCAGAAGGTCAAAATATTAAGCTTTTAAGATAGGTAGTTAAATAAATGCTGTCAAATTAAATAAAGGTGAGGAGTTATGATTAAGTCGTTATATTTCAGCGACTAACTCTTTTTTTATCCATCCGCGGCGTTTATTTTCAAAAAGAACGTTGTAATATGTACCGGATTCTGAAAGAATCTCCACCACCAGGCCAGGTGCAGCTTCCAGTTCAATTTCCGATTGTTCATAAGGACCCGAAGTTACCGGGCATTCTTTGGCGATTATGACCGCCCGCCGAGTAAGATAATCATGGCGATATTTATAAGTGGTCATCCAGGAAGAAACCACCAGCATGACCAGGACAACTATCGTTACTATTTTTATTCCGCCGCTTTTAAAACCCAGCCCGTAACGAAGGCTCAGAAAAACAAAAAACAGGATGAACAGGGCAGACGACCACCAGGCCAAGGTATCCAGACGATAGGGTGCCACCAGGGATTCCAGAAAAGTGGTGATGGGATTCAGCTGGACGCCTTCCATCCTGATGCTGGTAAACTGCCGGGCAAACTCAAGGTTGGTCAATATGTCGTCATCCGACGGAGCCAGCCGGCGGGCTTTCATATAATAAAGGATTGCCTGTCCCAGGTCACCGTTTTTAAAATAGGCGTTACCCAGGTTGAAATACAGGGGTGCCGATTCCACACCCGAAGCCAGGATATTCTGATACAGAGTGATAGCCCGGGTATAATCCTTATTCTGGAAATATTCATTGGCTTTCAGAAAGTCATCATCGGTCGAAGCCCGGCTTATCGCCTGGGAACATAACAACAACACCAGACCAGACAGAAAACCTGTCAGAATATTTTTAAACAAACTTTACAGCCTCCATTTTAACCATTATCTGCCGGGTGTTCTCCAGAGATTGATTGATATCTTCCTGGTTAAGGGTAGCCGGAGCAAAACGGGCGAAATCACATTTTTGCAGTAAAGCCAGCGTATCTTCAACCAGGGAGTCATCAGCCCCCTTTTCCTTAAGCAAAGCCGCTACCCGATCGCTGGTCAGACCATGGGGGGAAATATTCAATTTATCAGCGATATAAGCTAAAAGTGCCAGACTTATCTCAGCATAAAATTCGCTTACTTTTTCCACTTTTGCCAGTGAGCGGGCGCGAGTCAACCGCTTTTGAGCCATCCGTGATGCTTTTCTCGAGCGGGCATAACCGATATTGCCGGATATTTTTTCGCGATGTAAACGCAGTACCAAAAGACTCACGAAGCCGATTACAGACAGACCATTAATGACCAGGTAAAGTGGCGTGAAAATAACCAGTTTGCCTTTCGAGGACAGCCGACCGATATCATTTTTTATAAAACGAATATCACTGGCTTCTTTACCGATAATAACCCCCGATTGACTGTAAGGCACCTCTGGCGAAACAGCATATCCTTCGGGTTGCTTAACGGTCACCTGGATTGACTTGGTCTTCATTGTCTGATATTTACGGATTTTGGGGTCAAAAAAATTGAACTCCAGTGAAGGAATTTCAAGATTCCCCGGTTTATTGGGGATAAAGACTTCTTCATAAATTTTAGTGCCGCCCAGTTGTTCATCAATAATCGAGGTTTTTTCGTTGCTGGAGGCTTTATAAACCCTGAAATCCGAAAGGTCGGGAATGAGGGGTTCGGCCACCGACTTAATATTGCCTGTGCCGGTAATTTTTATTGTCACGGTGATCGGTTGGTTGACTTCAACCGTGGTCTTATCAGGAGTGGCGGTGATACTGAACATCCCGATTGTACCGGTGAAATTGGCTGGGCGGCCTTCGACCGGCAAAGGTTTGACATTCAGTTTAACGGGTGCCGAGCGAATAGTGACATTTTCCCCGCGGCCGAAGAAATCATCCAGGTCCATGCCAAAGGGGTCACGGCGTCGCGAAGTGGAAGGAACATTAACCGTAATTGCCGCCTGACCGATAGTCAGTTCCCCGGCCTGGGTCGGGAATAGTGCATATTTACGCTCGATGACTCTGTAATTACGGTTGTTTAATTTCTGGAAATAAGGGGTCATATTTCCCAGCACTTCCGTCCAGAAACCGGTTGTGCTCGGTTCATTTAATTCCGGGGTGCCGTAATAACGCACCGCTATATAAAATTTAAGGGTCAGGGTAACCTGTTCATTGACAAAAGGACTGGTTTTATCCACGACCGCTTCGAGAAAATAATCGCGGCTTTTCCCCTGAGTATCAACTGCTTTATCCTCGAGTTGCGGCGAGGCGGCCATTCCCTTGTCGAGCACCGTCAATTCCACCCGGTTGCCCTTGTAACGTTTGTTATTATAAACCACAGCGATATTATCGATGGGAAACACGCCTGATTTGGTCGGCAGGAGCATATAACTATAGGTTATCGAAGAACTGACCTGGCCGTTTACAATGCTGATATTGGTTGAACGCCCCTGGGAATAGGTTTCAAACATAGCCAGCGACGGCATCTGGGGCGCGGGCAGGTTTTGTTCCGTCCCGGTTACCACGACCTCGAGCACTGCTTGCTCATCCATACCGATAGTATCGCGGTCAAGAGAAACCGTTACCTGAATGTCGCTCTGAGCCCGGACAGTCGAAACCATCAGACACAACAATAATAAAACCGCTATGAACACCGCCCTTGATTTCATTTCTTACCAGTCCTTACCGATATAATCGCCGCTGACTTTCTGTTTTTTCAGTTCTTTCTGAAAGTCCTGCTCATCATCACGCAGGGCATTCAATATCCGTTCTGCATCCTCACGGGAGATTTCTTTTTCGTCCCGGGGCTGGGGTTGCTGCTGTTGGTCCTGCTGCTGCTGGTCTTGTTCCTGTTGCTGTTGCTGCTGTTGTTGTTGTTGATCCTGCTGCTGCTGGTCCTGCTGCTGGTCTTGTTGTTGTTGCTGCTGCTGTTGTTGTTGTTGAGGTTTAGTCTGCTCTTTAAGCATCCGGCGGGCCAGTTCCAGATTGAACTTGGCTTCCATATCATCGGGATTAAGATTAAGGGCATTTTCGTAACTTTTTATTGCGTTCATATAATCGCCCATTCGATAATAAGTATTCCCCAGATTATAATGAGCCTTGGCTTCCAGGTCAATATCGGTAGTATTCAAAGCCCGGGTATATTTCTCAACGGTTTCCTCATAAGCGCCCTGTTGAAAAAGAGCCCCGGCGATATTGTAATCAAGTTCCGCCGATTCAGGAATATCTGCTTCGGCGATATGATACTGCTCCAGGGCGGTCTTATAATCCTTATTATTAAAAGCCTCGTTACCTTTCCTGACGGCATCGATATAATCGTCGGCCCGTACCGTCAGACCGGTAAAAAATAAAACCAGCATTATTATACGGATTAAAATGTTTTTCATAATTTTATCTCCCGGTGTTTTCGTTTTCTCTCCGGAACGAAAAATTCACCAATAATCAGAACCAGAGCCACCAGCAATGGCCACTGATACCGGTCATCATACCTGGTGACCAGGGTACCTTCGAGTTCCTTTTTTTCAATCCGGGAAATTTCTTCGAATATCCGGTCCAGTTCCATCTCTCCCGCAGTCGCATGATAGTACTTGCCGCCGGTGGCGAGGGCTATTTTCTGGAGAGTAAATTCATCGAGTTTGGAAACGATAACCTCGCCCTTTTCGTCTTTTTTAAAGCCGACCTGCTGGCCGTTCCGGTCAAGAATCGGAATCGGTTCACCGGCGGTGGAGCCGATGCCGACCGTATATATTTTCACTCCGTCCTTGCGGGCGTTTTCCGCGGCTTCAACCGCCTTACCCTCATGGTCCTCGCCGTCGGTCAAAAGCAATAACACCTTATGCTTTTTTTCTTTCTGAGAGAAAGACTGAACGGCTTTTTCAATCGCTGACGAGAGCGAAGTCCCCTGAATCGAGACCGATTCATTGTCCATGACCGACAGAAGCATGGCGGCGGCGGAATAATCGAGTGTCAAAGGGCACTGTACGAAAGCTTCACCGGCAAAAGAAATCAGGCCGATTCGGTCGCCCCGGAGCCGGTCGATAATACTGCGAATTTCCTGTTTAGCCTTCTCCAGACGGTTGGGTTTCATATCCCGTACCAGCATGGAATTGGAAACATCCAGCGCCACTATTATATCAATCCCTTCCCGCTTAAGCAGTTCCAGATGGGTGCCGAACTGCAGCCGTACCAGGGTAAATACTAAAAATACAAGTCCCAGAATTACAAGCGATGCCCGGGTACGTTGGCGGGCGAATGAAATATACGGGGCGTTCTTCATCAGGAGGGGTAAATCGCCGAACCGGTTCAAAAGTTTCTTCTTACGGCTGATCGCCCAGAAGACAAAAACCGCCAGCAGAAATACGGCTATTAAAATAAGAAAATTTTCCGGTTCCGAAAAACGCATGCCTACCTCGACTCCCGCAGTTTACGGTAACTTCTTAAAATAAGTGTTAGCCAGGAC
>CAZUAS010000034.1:0-27168 GCA_964618515.1 uncultured Ignavibacteriales bacterium
TCTGAGCTGGCGGACTTCGACAGGCGCGTTGACAGGCTGTGCCTGCTTGGTTTTGACGTCTATATGAAATGCCGGGAAAAAATTTACGAAATCAAGGCCAATGAAGCCAAAATGAGGGTTTATAAACTTCTTGAAAGAACCAATTTGCTTGATAGGGAATCGATAAATGAAGAATAATTCGAGGGAAACTGGTGGCGAAAGAGACAATATATGCAGGAGGGACGGCTGATGCATCTTTTCTTCTCCCTGGCGGCTGTTTTTGTTCTGCTGTTATTGGTTTTTATTGGTGTCGATGTCGTGGGCTGGCGCTATTTATTCGGGGTGATAATCCCCATCGCGACAATCATTGTTTTTATTCTCGGCATGCTCTACCGGGTAATAAAGTGGGCGCGTTCTCCGGTACCGTTTCGCATTCCCACCACCTGCGGTCAGCAGAAATCCCTGCCCTGGATAAAAGCCGGCAACCTGGAATGTCCCCATAATATCTGGGGCGTGCTGGGACGGATGATGCTGGAGGTTTTATTCTTCCGGTCGCTCTTTCGCAACACCAAGGTGAATTTGAAAGAAGGTCCGCGCTTGGTGTACGGTTCCACCAAGTGGTTGTGGTTGGGTGGCCTGGTTTTTCACTGGTCTTTTCTGGTTATCTTCGTCCGGCATTTTAAATTTTTTGCCGAACCGGTGCCGGCCTGGGTAATGGCGGTGCAGAATCTCGATGGTTTTTTTCAGGTCGGATTACCGATTATTTATCTTACCGATATCGCTTTCCTGGCCGCCCTGACATTCCTTTTGTTACGGCGGTTGGTGGACTCCAAACTTCGTTATATTTCCCTTGCGGCTGATTATTTTCCCCTCTTTCTTATTATAGGTATCGCTGTAACCGGTATTTTAATGAGATATTTTACCAAGGTGGATATCGTCAGCATCAAGGAAATGGCTATGGGCTGGTTGAACCTGGCGCCGGTGGTTCCGGCGGGTGTCGGCACTCTGTTTTATATGCACCTGTTTCTAGTCTGTTGTTTGTTCATTTATTTTCCGTTCAGTAAACTTCTGCATATGGCCGGGGTGTTTTTCAGTCCAACCCGGAATCTGGCCAATACCAATCGGGTTAAACGGCATATCAATCCCTGGGACTATCCCGTAAAGGTGCACACTTACGAGGAGTACGAGGATGAGTTCCGGGACGTTATGAAAGCGGCTGAGATGCCTCTGGAGAAGGAGTAAAGATGGAGGAAAAAACCAAAAAACCTCAAGAATTAATCCAGACGATTAAATATAAACCGCCCCGGAAAAGGTGGATGGACACGCCGGTGGAATTTCGCAAGGGTACCTTTAATTACAGTGCCTCGGTCGATAAACTGAAATATCTTGATCTGCCTTTCCCGAGAAAATGGCAGCCGACCGAAGAAGACTGGCAATTGCCGGATAATTGGCAGGAGATTATCCATAAGGGCTTTAAGGAACGTCTTGACAAGTACCGTTCTTTCCGAGTATTCATGGATATCTGCGTTCGTTGCGGCGCTTGTGCCGATAAGTGTCATTATTTTATCGGTTCGGGTGACCCCAAGAACATGCCCGTTCTTCGAGCGGAACTTCTCCGCTCCGTCTATCGTAACGATTTCACCACCGCCGGAAAGATTCTGGGCGGTCTGGCGGGCGGGCGCAAAATGACCGTTAAAGTTCTTAAAGAATGGTTTTACTACTTCTACCAGTGCACCGAGTGCCGGCGTTGCAGCGTCTTCTGTCCCTATGGTATCGATACAGCGGAAATAACGATGATGGCGCGGGAGCTTTTGAACCTGGTCGGTTTGAATATCGACTGGATCTGTACCCCCGCAGCCAACTGCTTTCGTACCGGCAACCACCTGGGAATCCAGCCACACGGCTTTAAAGACAGTATCGAATTTGCGGTCGATGAACTGGAAGAACTGACCGGGGTGCGGGTAAATGCGCCTATCAACAAGAAAGGGGCGGAGATTCTCTTCGTGGCTCCTTCGGCGGATTATTTCGCTTCCCCGCACTATTATACCCTGCTGGGTTACCTGGCGCTCTTCCATGAGGTGGGGCTTGATTATACATGGAGTTCGTATGCGTCTGAGGGAGGCAATTTCGGATTGTTTCATTCATATGAAACTATGAAGCGGCTCAATTCCAAAATTTACATGGAAGCCAAACGCCTTGGGGTAAAATGGATTCTGGGCGGCGAATGCGGTCATATGTGGCGGGTAATACATCAGTATATGGACACTCTCAACGGCCCGGCGGATTTTCTCGAGGTGCCGGTGTCCCCGGTAACCGGGACTAAATTCGAACATGCCCGTACGACCAAGATGGTACATATCATGGAGTTTACCTCGGATTTGATTCGCCACAACAAGATAAAACTTGATCCCGGGCGCAATGACCATTGGCGGGTAACCTTCCATGATTCCTGCAATCCCGCCAGAGCGATGGGACTCATCGAGGAACCACGTTATGTCATAAACCATGTTTGTAACAACTTTATCGAAATGCCCGAAAACACCATCAAGGAACAAACCTTCTGCTGCGGCAGCGGTTCCGGGCTGGGGACCGATGAAAACATGGAGATGCGACTGCGCGGCGGCTTACCACGTGCCAATGCCGTTAAATTCGTGCATGAGAAAAACGATGTTAATATCCTTTTATGTATCTGTGCCATCGATAAAGCCACTCTGCCGCCGTTACTTGAGTACTGGGTGCCGGGTGTCGAGGTGGGCGGAATTCATGAAATGGTCGGCAACGCCCTGGTTATGACTGGTGAAAATGAGCGCCTTACTGACCTGAGGGGAACCCCTTACCCGGAAAAGGAGGGCAGTGAAAATGTATGATTCCGGAAAAGTAATTACTGGTGTGATAATCTTCCTGATTGTAATCACCTTTCCCGTCTGGTATAACGTCGCCAGGGGGAAGGCGAATTATGTCCCGGAGCTCGAATATCCGGTCGACACCGGGCGTTGCGTGGCCGACTCAGCTTACATCCGGGCTTATCACATGGACCTTTTGAATACCTGGCGGGACCAGGTGGTGAGAGAGGGGATTCGGGTATATCGGGCGGCCGATGGCCGGACTTTTGAAATGAGTCTATCCAACACCTGTATGAATTGTCATCAAAGTAAGGAAAATTTCTGCGACAAGTGCCATGATTACCTGAGTGTTTCACCGTACTGCTGGGATTGTCATATTGACCCGAAGGAGTTGAAGCGATGAAGATTGACAGAAGGAAATTTATCAAGTTTACCGGTCTGACAGCCATCGGACTGGCCGGCACTCCTGCAGCCAGAGCCTTTACGGGTGAGGATTCGCTGCTGGTGAGCGAAACCGGCCGACAACCTTCGGTGGAAAATCCTCTGACCGCCAAACGCTGGGCGATGGTCATTAACTTGAAAAAATGTATCGCTCAGGATGGATGCACGAAATGCATCGATGCCTGTCATAAGGTACACAATGTGCCCGATTTCGGCAATCCCAAGGATGAAATCAAGTGGATCTGGAAGGAGTCTTTCGAGCATGCTTTTCATGAACAGGAGCATGAATTCATCAACGAGGAACTGAAACATGCCCCGACTCTGGTTTTCTGCAATCATTGTGACAACCCGCCGTGTGTACGGGTCTGTCCCACCCAGGCGACCTGGAAAAGAGAGGAAGACGGTATTGTTATGATGGACTGGCACCGCTGTATCGGCTGTCGTTATTGTGTGGTGGCCTGTCCGTACGGTTCGCGCAGTTTCAACTGGCGCGACCCCCGGCCTTTCATTAAAGAGCTGCAACCGGATTTTCCCACCCGCGTCCGCGGGGTCGTGGAAAAATGCACCTTCTGTGAGGAAAGACTGGCCCGGGGACTCATGCCAGCCTGTGTCGAAGCCTGTCCCGAGAAAGCCATGGCATTCGGCGATTTGGAAGATGCCGAATCCGAAGTCAGGGAACTGTTACGCAACAATTATACCATCCGTCGTAAGCCCTCCCTGGGGACAATGCCGGAAATTTATTATATAATATGAGGTGCTTATGCTGGAAAAGGCATTAAAAGGAACTAAGACTTACTGGACTCTGGTCATATCAATTATGGTGATAATGGGCGTCGCCTTTTTATTCTATCTCCGGCAGTACCATTACGGTCTGGGGGTGACCGGATTGAGCCGCGATGTTACCTGGGGCTTTTATATCGCCCAGTTCACTTTCCTCGTCGGGGTAGCGGCTTCGGCGGTAATGGTGGTATTGCCTTATTATCTGCACAATTACAAGGCTTTTGGAAAAATAACGATCCTGGGAGAATTTCTGGCCATCGCATCGGTGATAATGTGCATGACGTTCATCTTTGTCGATATGGGGCAGCCTTTTCGGATTCTGAATGTATTTCTGCACCCGACGCCGCATTCGCTGATGTTCTGGGATACGGTTGCCTTGGGCGGCTACCTGCTTTTAAATATTATCATCAGTCGGGTGGTGCTCGATGCCGAACGTAAAGCCATTGCCCCGCCCGGATGGATAAAACCGGTTATTATCCTTTCGATTCCCTGGGCTATCAGTATTCACACGGTAACGGCTTTTCTCTATGCCGGTCTGGCGGCCCGGCCGTTCTGGCTGACGGCGGTTCTGGCGCCCCGGTTTCTGGCTTCCGCCTTTTCGTCCGGTCCCGCGCTTTTAATCCTGCTCTGTTTGTTGCTGAGGAAATATACCCGTTTCGACCCCGGTAAAGAACCGATTCAAAAGCTGGCGCTGATTGCCACCTATGCCATGGCGGCCAACGTGTTTTTTATCCTGATGGAATTTTTTACGTCATTGTACAGCGATATCCCCGAACACCTGATGCATTTCGAATATCTCTTTCTGGGTCTCGATGGTAAAAACAACCTGGTACCCTGGATGTGGACTTCCGAAATCCTCGCTTTGATAGCCTTGGTTTTGCTTATCAATCCCGGCACCCGGCGCCGTGAAGGAACATTGATACTCGCCTGTGTGATGGTATTCGTTTCCATATGGATTGATAAGGGGATGGGCATGGTGGTCGGCGGTTTTATTCCCAACCCTCTGGGCAATGTTACGGAATATATGCCTACTTTTACTGAATTAATGATTTCCCTGGGCGTTTACGCCATGGGATTGTTGCTGGTTACCGGCCTTTACAAGATTGCTTTATCGGTGCGGGGGGAGGTTCGAGCCTGAAGAAAAAACGAAGTTTGCGCTTGATTTTGCATTCGTATTTGTTAGTTTAAAAAAATAAATTTTTAGTGCAAAGGAAGGGGTTGTTTTCAAAAGACAACCCCATCTTTATCTATGGTGAATGAAATAGACAGATCGGATATCGTGGTCATCGGGGGAGTGGCCGCCGGGCCCAAGACAGCTGCGGTGCTGGCGCGCCGGCTGCCCGGCCATAAAATTACTCTTTTTCAGAAAGAAAGTCGTATCTCCTACGGTACCTGTGGCCTGCCGTATTTCGCCTCGGGTGATATAAACAGCTTCGATGAATTGACCTATACTTCCTACAGTGTACCCCGCACACCTGATTTTTTTCTGAATTCTAAGAATTTTGAAGTCCGGGTGTTGTCGGAAGTTTTAAACATAAACCGCTCTCAAAAAACGGTAACGGTTAAAAATATCGTCAGTAACGACATCTTTGTGCAAGGCTATGGAAAACTGGTAATTGCCACTGGATCTGTTCCCAACCGGCCGCCGTTCCCGTATCCGACCTCGCCGGTGGTCCGCTCCTTTACACGTCCCGAGGACGCTATTCATTTCCGGCAGATGGTTCAGACCGGGCAGATTGAGAAAGTGGTTATAATCGGCGGTGGTTTTATAGGATGTGAACTGGTCGAAGCCATGGCCAGCATGTGGGGCATCGAAACCGTCCTGGTGGAAAAAGAACCGCAGGTGTTGCCTTTTGTCCTCGACCGGGAAATGGCCGAACTGGTCAAGCATGAAATGGTGAAAAAAGAAATAACGGTCATGACCGGTGCCGAAGTGGAAAAAGTAGGTATAAGTCAGGACAACCGTCCGGAAGTACATATTAAAAATCAAGCCGTCCTGTCAGCCGATTATGTCTTTATCTGTGTGGGGGTGCACCCGGAATCATCTCTTGCGAAGGAATGCGGTCTTAAAATCGGTTCGACCGGCGGTATTGAGGTCAACAGCCGTCTACAAACCTCAGATCCGGATATTTATGCCGGTGGTGATTGTGTGGAGGTGAAACATCTTATTACCGGGGGAAAAATATTCCTGCCGATGGGTTCTCTGGCTAATCGTCATGGCTGGGTCATAGCCGAAAATATCTGCGGTAACGAAAGAGAATTTCCCGGCGTCGTGGGTTCGTTTCTGGTCAAAGTATTTGATTTGAATGTCGGTATTACCGGTTTATCGGAGCAGACCGCCGCCCGGGATGGTCTTGACACCGGTTCGGTCCTGGGTTCGTTCCCGGATAAACCTGACTATTACCCCGAAGTAAAGACTTTTACTATCAAACTGGTTTATGAAAAAAAAAGTGGCCGGTTGCTGGGTTTACAGGCTGTCGGCGAGGGCGATATATGTCGCCGCGTGGATGTTTTTTCCGCTTTTTTACAACGTAAGGCTGCAGTCGAGGACCTTCTGCATTTTGAACACGGCTATGCCCCGCCGTATTCTGAAGCCCTGGATCCGTTACACCAGCTGGCAACGATGGTCATTGCTCAACAAGGCGGCACCAGCTTTCTTAAACCAGCGTTTGACTTTGACGGCTTTATGGAACATAACGGTTTGACGGATGTTATAGCTCTTGATGTTCGTGAACCGGAGGAGATCGAAGCTCATCCCTGGCGGATAGCAGGAAGAAACAATGTTCAGCATGTTAATATACCATTGAACGATTTAAAAAAACGTCTTGACGAACTGGTCCGTACCAGAGAGATTGTTATCATGTGCCGGCGAGGCCCCCGGGCTTACCAGGCGTCGGTAATCCTGAAACAGGCTGGTTTCCATAAAGTTCATGTGATTGGGGGCGGTGCCCAGGCGTCGCTTTTATGATTTAAACAGGAGTTATTGATAAATGGCGGAAATAAACTGGCAGCTGGTTCTGTGCGGGATCAACTATAAAACATCGTCTCTTGAGCAGAGAGAACCGTTACAATTAGGCCACGACGATATAGCCGCGGCTCATTCTCTTTTAGGAACTGTACCCGGAGTGATGGAAGGGGTGATTTTATCCACCTGTAACCGTGTCGAGTTTTATTTCGTGGTGGAAAAGATACCGCCTCCGTTTGAAATTGTTAAGTTTTTCTTTAAAAAATGGAAAAATATCGATATTTCACCGCTGGAAGAGTTGTTTTATATCCGTAAAGGCAAGCATGCGGCGGGACATCTTTTGCGGGTTGCCGCCGGAATCGATTCGATGGTGCTGGGAGAAAACCAGATTTTGAGCCAGATAAAAGATGCTTACAGTTCCGCCTGTGCCGTGCATATCGCCGGTAAAATTATTCATCGTCTTTTTCACCAGGCTTTCCGGGCGGGTAAGCAGGTTCGTTCCGACACGGCAATGGGGCGCGGTGCCTGTTCAGTCAGCAGTGTGGCGGTGGACCTGCTTAAAACCAGAATCGATAAACTTGAAAAACCATCCATACTATTTATCGGTATCAACCGCATGACCGCCCTGGCCGCAGGCAACCTGGAAAATATCGAACACGGCAAATTCATTTTCGCCAACAGAACCGTAGAGAAAGCCTTGGCTTTTGCGGAGAAATATAACGGCGAAGGTCATCCTTTATCGATGTTGCCGGAGTTGTTGCCACGGGCTGATGTGGTCATATCCTGCACCGGCGCCAGGGAACCTGTCATTACCCGGACGATGATGGATGCATATCTGAAAAATTACCCCCAACACCGGTTGTTTATTATGGATATGGCGGTACCGCGCGATATTGAGATTGAAAAGAATTATCATCCGGCTCTGGAACTGTATGATCTTGAGGATATCGGGGAATTTGTCAAAGCTGGGCAAAAGATACGGGAAGAAGCGGTGCCCGAAGCCGAGCAGATAATTGAACGACTTCTGGGGGAATTTACATATTGGTTTGAACATCTTAAACACGAGCCGGTTTATAATGGCCTGGAAAAAGCCTTCGAAGATATCCGGCGCGAGGAAATCGCAGATTTGATGGATAAATTGCCCGGGGAACTGAAATCGGAATGTGAGGAAATTTCCCGTCGTTTGATTAAACGTCTGTTACAGGTGAAAGTAAGGACCTCCCAACATACACATACGGAGTGAAAATGCCCAATAAATATCTGCCGGTTAATATTTCCCTGAAAGACCGGACCTGCCTGGTGGTGGGCGGTGGCAAAGTCGCCCTGCGTAAAATTGAAAACCTGCTGGATTACGATGCTAACTTGACGGTGATAGCTCCCGAACTCGATAAACGCATTGAATTTTATGCTGAAAAAGGCAAACTGAAACTGGAAAAGAGAAAGTATCAATCACCCGAGGGAGCAACCTATGGCCTGGTAATATCGGCTAGCGATGATAACGCTGTTAACGAGCAGGTGTCAAAAGATTGCCGTAAAGCCGGCGTTCCCGTCAATGTGGTCGACAACCCGACCTTGTGTGATGTTATTTTCCCGGCTGTCATAAAGCGGGATTGTCTTTCTATCGCAGTTTCCACTGACGGCAAGGCTCCTTTCATGTCGGGTTATCTCCGGCTTATACTTGAGGATGTCTTTCCGGAACGCTGGAGCCGGATTGCCCGTCTGGCGGCGACTTTCCGCAAAAAAGTAGGTCAGCGCTGGCCGGGTGAACCCACCAGAAGAGCTGATTGCTTTAACAGTTTTTTAAATACTGACTGGAAAACTCTCCTGGATGAGAAAAATGACCGTGAACTCGAAGAAGAACTGGACCGTTTGCTTGAAAACCCGATTACCGGAACTGATGCGGAGTAAATGAGAAATAAAATAATAAGAATCGGCACCCGGGGCAGTAAACTGGCGCTCTGGCAGACAGATCATGTGGCCGATTTACTTCGTGATAAATATCCTGATATCGAATTTAAACCTGTCGTCATTAAAACCGCCGGTGATACCGACCGGACAACGGCCCTGGAAAAAATCGGCGGCACCGGCTTATTTACCAAAAAAATTGAACAGGCATTGCTCGAGGGAGCTGTCGATATCGCTGTGCACAGCGCTAAAGATTTACCTTCGGTTATGACGGCGGGCCTGGCTGTCGGAGCGGTTCCTGAACGCGGACCCTGTGAAGATGTCTGGCTGTCGAGAGATAACAAGAAAATACAGGATATAAAGTCCGGTGCGGAGGTGGGGTCAAGTTCCCCAAGGCGTCGGGCGCAGTTATTATTTGTGCGCCCCGATTTGAAAGGTGTCGATATCCGGGGTAATATCGAAACCCGGATAAAGAAAATGCAAACAGGCCGGTATGATGCACTGGTGATGGCGCGGGCGGGACTGGTGCGGCTGGGTTATGAAAATTATATAACCACGGTTTTGCCTCCGGAAGAATTCGTACCGGCGCCGGGACAGGGTTTGCTCCTGGTGCAGGTCAGGGCAAATGATGAATTTAACAAGGAAATTACGAAGGCTATTGACAATGCCGATGCCCGCCGGATTCTGAATATCGAGCGGATGTTGCTGTCGCACCTTAAAGCAGGTTGCTCCACCCCCGTGGGCGGCTGGGCGCGCCGGATAAGACAGGAAATTTACCTGAGTGCGGTCGTACTTGACAAAAGCGGGACAAAACGGTTATATGTAACCCATAAAATTGATGCGGCGCAGTCCGATGATACGCTGGTTGACGAAGTGGTTCAACGGTTGCTGGCCCAGGGAGCTGGAGCGTTAATCCATGTCTGAATTGGAAAATAGTAAAACCGGTATCGTTTACCTGGTAGGAGCCGGGCCCGGTGACCCGGATTTAATTACCGTGAAAGGTAAAAGTCTCTTGCAGACCTGTGAAGCGGTTGTCTATGATAACCTTATCCCCCTGGAACTTTTGGTTACTCTGCCGGAAAGCACCGAAAAATATTATGTCGGTAAATTAGCCGGTAGGCATACCCTGCCCCAGGAGGAAATAAACGAGCTGATGGTAAAGCTGGCGCGGAAAAATAAAAAGGTGGTTCGTCTTAAAGGCGGCGACCCGATTGTTTTCGGCCGGGGCGGTGAAGAAGCCGCTTATCTGAAAGAAAATAACATTCCTTATGAAATTGTTCCGGGTGTGACCGCCGGTGTGGCCGGCCCCGCCTACAGCGGAATTCCCGTTACCGATCGCCGCCAGTCATCGTTTGTCATGTTTCTGACCGGTCATAAGGCTGATGAAAAAGAGCTACCCTCGGTACCCTGGGAATGGGTGGCGCAAGCCCGACACGGCACTTTGGTTATTTATATGGGAGTGAAGGAAATCGATGAAATTGCCGCGAGGTTAAGAACCGCCGGCATGGCGCCGCACACCCCGGTAGCGGTTATTGAACGCGCTACCTTTCCGACCCAGCATACGGTTATTTCGACCCTTGAGCATATTGCCGGGAAAGTCAAAGAAGAAAATATTAATCCCCCGGCTCTGTTTGTTTTTGGCGACGTGGTTAATTTGCATGATACTCTCGAATGGTTTGAAAACCGGCCCCTTTTCGGTATGCGCATAATGGTAACCCGACCGGCGGTTCAGGCTCAGGAATTTTACCGGAAACTTCGCGACCTTGGCGCCGAACCCCTGCCGTATCCGACAATCGCCACCGCCGAATATATTGACGACCCCGGCTGGGAGAATTTTAAAAGAATAGAAGGTGAAAAGCGGTGGCTGGTTTTCACCAGTGAAAACGGGGTGCATTTTTTTTTAAAGCAATACCATGAACGAATCGGCGATATCAGGAACCTGGCTGGTTATAAAATAGCCGCGGTCGGAGAAAGTACTTCGGATACTTTGTCGGAGTATGGCATAAAAGCGGATTTCGTTCCTTCTGAAGCTACGGTGGTTTGCCTGGCTGACGAGATGCCGCGTGAATTTGATATGAAGACGGCCGCCGTTATTCGAGTCAGGGGTAACCTGGCCGATGATACGGTCGAGAGGAGCTTCGCTGTCGAAGGCGCCCGAATTTTTCCGCTGACGGTTTATGAAACCAAATATGCCGTCTGGCTGGATGGCATGAAGGAAAAATTAGTATCTTACCCGCCGGATTTGATTATCTTTACCAGCGGTTCGACCGTCAAAGGGCTGTGCCGGATTTTAGCCGGTGAGAACACCTGTAAAAAAATAGTGGAACGTTCGCAAATTGTTTCCATCGGACCATCGACCTCACAGGTTATCCGTTCTTATAATCTGGAAGTAATGCTGGAGGCTAAAATCCACACCGTGGCGGGTATCATTGAAGAACTATTGGCCTTTTATCGGAAAAATCCGTTTGTGAGGAGAAGATGAAATTTCCCCAGTCACGACCCCGACGGCTGCGCAAAAGTGCCGCCATGAGAAAACTGATGCAACAGACCCGTTTGCATACGGCTGATTTTATTTATCCGCTGTTTGTAAGCGAACGGGTTAAAAATCCTGAACCTGTTGAGAGTATGCCGGGTATTTTCAATTACCCGGTGGAAAAGATAGCCGAAGAAGCGCAGAAGGTATATGAATGTGGCTTACCGGGTGTACTCTTGTTTGGAACGCCGCGGCATAAAGATGCTACGGGTTCGGAATCGCTAAAAAAGGACGGTATAATACAGCGAGCGGTCGAAAAGATAAAAGAGGTTAATCCTGAAATTCTGGTTATTACCGATGTCTGTCTGTGTGAATATACCGACCATGGCCACTGCGGTATTGTAAAAGATGGACGGATTGATAATGATGCTACTCTGGAAGTACTGGCGCGGCAGGCCGTCAGCCATGCCAAAGCCGGGGCGGATATGGTGGCGCCGTCGGATATGATGGACGGCCGGGTAGGCGCTATCCGCCGGGCCTTGGATGAATACGGATATATCGATACGGTTATTATGTCTTATGCAGCAAAATACGGCTCGGCTTTTTACGGGCCGTTTCGCGAAGCCGTGCAATCCACCCCCCGGTTCGGCGACCGTAAAACTTACCAGATGGACCCGGCCAATGCCGATGAAGCCCTGATGGAAATAGCCCTGGATATTGACGAGGGGGCTGATATTGTCATGGTCAAGCCGGCGCTCGCTTACCTTGATATCATCGCCCGTGCCAAAGCGACTTTCAACATCCCCCTGGCGGCTTATAATGTCAGTGGTGAATATGCCCTGGCGAAACTGGCCGGGGCTGATAAATGGGCTGATGAAAAAAAACTTATAATGGAAATTCTGACCGCCATCAAGCGGGCCGGAGCAGATATTATCATCTCGTATCACGCCCTTGAAGTGGCTCGATGGTTGCAGGAAGCCTAATGACTTTTATGAACACCCGAAAACAAACCATGAATTCCGAAAAAGTTTTTAAGCGATCCCTTGCCGTTATACCCGGAGGGGTAAACAGTCCCGTGCGGGCATTCGGGTCGGTCGGCGGCACTCCCTTCCTGGTCGATAGAGGTGAAGGAGCGTGGCTTTGGGATATCGACGGCAACCGTTATCTGGATTATGTCATGTCCTGGGGACCCTTGATACTCGGTCATGCTTTTCCTGAAGTAGTGAAGACTATTAGAGAAGCCGCCGGACGCGGTTGTTCCTACGGTGTACCGACGCGGGCAGAGCTTGCACTGACCGAGCTGGTTATTGAGCGTATGCCGCATATAGAAAAATTGCGTTTGGTCAGTTCCGGGACCGAAGCCTGCATGACCGCGGCGCGTATCGCCCGCGGGGTTACTGGTCGCGAGGTCATAATCAAGTTCGATGGTGGTTATCACGGCCATTCGGATTTGTTTCTGGTAAGAGCCGGCTCCGGTCTGGCCACCGGCGGTCTGCCGGCCAGCGCTGGTGTGCCCAGGGACATCGCCCGGATTACGGCCTCAATTCCTTATAACGATTTTAATGCGGTCGATGATTGTTTTCTGCGGTACGGTTCCGCTATCGCCGGGGTGATTGTCGAACCGGTTGCCGCCAATATGGGTGTTGTTCCGCCCGCGAATGGTTTCCTTGAACATCTGCGTAAAAAAACCAGTAACAATGGCAGTATCCTCATTTTTGATGAAGTCATCACCGGATTCAGATTAGCTCCGGGCGGGGCGGCTGAATTCTTTGGCCTTAAACCAGACCTTGTCTGCCTGGGTAAAATTCTCGGCGGCGGCATGCCGATCGGTGCTGTGGGAGGGCGCAAGGAACTGATGGATTGCCTGGCGCCCCTGGGTAATATTTACCAGGCCGGGACTCTTTCGGGCAATCCGCTCTCGACTTCCGGAGGAATCAGCACTTTGAAAGAACTGGCTAAACCGGGCGTTTATGAATATATCAAACGTTATGCCGAGGATTTAACAGACCAGTTGTCCGGGCTGTTTGAAAAATATGATATCAAAGTACAGATTAACAGAGTGGAAAGCCTGTTCACTCTGTTCTTCAGCGAACACAAGATAAATAATTTTGAAGACGCTAAAAAATCAGATATGGCAAGGTATGCGAAATTATTTCATGCCCTTCTGGACAATGGCATCTATATCCCACCTTCGGGGTACGAAGCCTGGTTTGTGAGCACCGCCCATACTTCGGAACATATGCAACTAACGGTCAAGGCTGTTGAAAATTTTCTAAAAAAGTCGAATGTAATATAAGATTTATCGACATCAGGATAATTCTGAATTAGATTGCCCGGTCTATCCCCATGCCTGTGATCTCGTCCGGGTTATTCTCAAGATGCACCGGCCTTGACGGTTACACTTTGGCGGTACGTCCGATCATCCGGCAGTGTACCAGGGCGAGAGTACGGTAAATCATATGGGCGAATTTGGAATAAGGCATATACCAAAGTAAAAAGAAAACCACCACCAGATGAATGAAATAATTTACATAAGCCAGCATGGGTATGCCGGTGAGACGCGTCAGCCATGACAGCATTCCGGTCAGTCCCACGAAGAACATGATATACAAAAACAGCTGGTCGGTGTAACCACTGGCGCCGACAATATCACGGTGGGTCAGCCGTCTGACCACCAGCAGGATACTGCCGGCCATCAAGGCCAGCCCGCTGAACATCCCGATAAATTTCACCGGATTAGGTAAATCCAGCGGCAAGGTAAAATATGGCGATAATTCTTCCAGACCCAAAAGAGAGAGGTAATGGGGTATGAAAATAAATACTAATACCGCTCCCGTAGTGGCCATCGCGCCGATAAAACCATAAAAAAGAAGCAAGTGGCCGATATAACGGTGTTTATTGGTCTGGCACTGATGAAACTGCTTGTGGCTGATGATATCTTTAATTGTCAAAAGCAGAGCGGTGATAAATGATAGTTTTTTCTCCTGCCCGGGAACCTGTAAACCTTTCCAGAATCTGATAAAGCCGACAGCGGCAAAAATAAAAATTAAAATATTCCCCAGGACAAACAAGGCGTCTACCGCACTGTGCGGCAGGAAAATATTGAAATCAACTTCGTTTTGCTGTAAGAACAGGTAACCACCTTCAGGTGAAGTCGGGGCAAAAGCCAGAATACAGCCTAACAGGATTAATGTGGGCACAAGAAGTAGCACGGGTAGGGCTTTGGGACTGGCCAGGGCTTTACCCATAAAAGCCGGAAAGGCGAAGGATTTATATATATAAGCGCGAATTGAAGCCAGAATATCACCGGGCCGGGCACCACGGGGGCAATGAATTGAACAGTCATTGCATTGAAAACACATCCAGATATCAGGGTCTTTCATTAATTTTTCTTTTTGGCCCCAGCTCGCCAGAATCATTTCTTTACGTGGGAAGGGATGGTCATTCGGGGAAAGATTACAAACTACGGAGCAGGTGGCGCATTGATAACATTTTTTTAATGTTTCACCGCCACCCTTTTTTATTTCCCGAATCAGTTGTAAATCAGGATTAATCAGCTGTGCCTCGGCCATATAAAAAACTCCTTAATACTTTACATACTGAGGAAAAATTCTGTTTATTTAATATAAGTCAATACGTTCAATAATAGTTTAGAGTGGTGGGGGTGTCAAGTTTTTTGTTACTTTTTTCACAATCTTAAACTAATTTATTACAATTACATGTTGACTGATATGGTTTGATGAAAATTTAATAAGTAATACAATGCCATATAACAAATTAAAGAATGTCTCGACCACATTTTTTCATGGATAAGGCAATTTGATTTTTTTCACAATATTGAAAAAAGATAAAGAAAAGTAAGAAGAAAAAAAGTGAGAAAAAAAATAGGGGGTTTTGACTCTGGGGTGTCCCGGACAAAAAATATTAGTAATTTAATATAATTTCATATCCCCCCCGATAAAGTAAAATATGGCAGGAAGAAATATCAGCCCCTAAGGATAAGTTCATAACACTATGTACAACAATTGGATAAGTTTTTATAAAGTTTTTTATAAGTCTTAAAAAAAAGAACCGTAAGCTATTTTTCGCTTGACAGGGCTTGTGAAAAAAATTACTTTTAAAGCATCCTTGATGTAGTTATAATCTTGGAATATGAATTGATTTTTTATTGAAAATTGAATAAGCATGTGAAAAAAATTACATTCTTGACAAATTGAATAAGCAATTAATACAAAAATTAAATATGCAGGGGATTGTTTATGGCTAAAACAAAATTAATTTCCCCCCACGGGAGTGCTGAGCTGAAAGTTCTTCTTCTCGAAGGTAAAGAGCGCGAAGCAGAGCTGAAACGTGCCCAGGGGTTACCAAAGATAGTCATGACAACGCGTGAAACCGGCGATCTGATTATGCTTGGTATCGGTGGTTTTACACCGTTGGAAGGATTCATGGGACATGATGACTGGAAGGGTGTCTGTAAGGACATGAAAATGACAAATGGTATTTTCTGGCCCATCCCGGTCACGCTGTCGCATGATGAAAAACTTCCTGCTGGGAAGGAAATATGTCTGGTTTCCGGGGAAACGAACGAAATCATGGGAACCATGAAAGTAACCGAATCCTACCAGATTGACAAGGAATTCGAGTGCAAACATGTTTTCGCTACGACGGAGATGGAACATCCCGGTGTTCAGAAGGTAATGGCACAGAAAGACTGGAACATTGCCGGTCCGGTGAAGGTACTCTCGGAGAGCTACTTCCCTCAAGAATTCAAGGGGATTTATCAGCGTCCGGCGGAAAGCCGCAAAATTTTCGAAGAAAAAGGCTGGAAAACCATTGCCGCTCTGCAACTGCGTAATCCAATGCATCGCAGTCATGAATACCTGGCCAAGATTGCCATCGAGGTGAGCGACGGTCTTTATATTCACCAATTGGTGGGCAAACTCAAACCGGGGGATATCCCGGCTGATGTGCGGGTGAAGTGCATCGATACGCTCGTGGAACATTACTTCGACAAAAGCCGTGTAGTGCAGGGCGGTTACCCGTTGGATATGCGTTATGCTGGTCCCCGCGAAGGTTTGCTGCATGCTCTTTTCCGTCAGAATTTCGGTTGCACGCATATGATTATCGGTCGTGACCATGCCGGGGTGGGGAATTATTACGGTCCTTTCGATGCCCAGGAAATTTTCTTTAATCTCTGGGAGGGGGCCCTGGAGTGTAAAATGTTGCCAATTGACTGGACCTTCTGGTGCTACAAGTGTGGCGGCATGGCTTCCATGAAGACCTGTCCGCATGCCAAAGAAGACCGTCTGTTTTTGAGCGGCACGGCGTTGCGTAAAGCCCTTTCCGAGGGTGGCGAGGTACCGGTGGAGTTCAGCCGTCCCGAGGTGCTGAATATTCTTCGTGAATATTATGCCGGTTTGAAGGATGATGAAAAGGTTGAGGTTAAATTACACGGTCATGCTACCGGCGATGCCAAGGTGAACAAGAAAAATTAATGTTTCCGAAAATTTATAATAACTCTTTAAGGAGGTCTTAATGCCTAGTTTTGTTATCCCAAGTAAATGCGATGGGTGTAAGGCACTGGACAAAACGGCCTGCCAATTCATTTGCCCGAATGACCTCATGGTCTTGAATAAAGAACTCATGAAGGCATACAATCAGGCTCCTGAAATGTGCTGGGAATGCTATAGCTGCGTAAAGATTTGCCCGACTCAGGCGATTGAAGTCCGCGGTTATGCCGATTTTTGCCCCATGGGCGCCAGTGTCACCCCGATGCGGAGTACCGATTCCATCATGTGGACGGTCAAATTCCGCAATGGCACTCTGAAACGGTTCAAATTCCCTATTCGTACGACTCCGGAAGGTACGGCGGTGCCGGACGGCGGTTTCAAGACGGAAACCGACGATTTGAAAAGCCCGCTTCTGTTCACCGAGCCCGATTCCAACAGATGTCCTGAACGTAAACTCCCGATGGTTAAGTAAGAAAGGAAAGGTGAACTTATGGCTAAATTTGAAACGGTTGAAGTAAAAACCGATGTTCTTATCCTCGGTGGCGGGATGGCCGCCTGTGGTGCGGCAGTGGAAGCCTCGTACTGGGCTAAGAAAAACGGATTGAAAGTCACCCTGGTTGACAAGGCGGCGATGGACCGTTCTGGAGCGGTGGCGATGGGTCTTTCGGCTATCAACCAGTATGTCGATGTTTGCGGCGGCAAGAATACCGTGAAAGATTATGTTGATTATGTCAGAAACGACCTGATGGGTATAACTCGTGAAGACCTGGTAGCCAATATTGCCCGCCATGTCGATTCCACCGTGCACTTATTCGAAAAATGGGGTCTCCCCATCTGGAAAGACGCACAGGGTAATTATGTTCACGAGGGTCGCTGGCAGTTGATGATTAACGGCGAATCCTATAAGATTATCGTTGCCGAAGCGGCCAAGAACGCTCTTAAAGCCGCCGGCGGTGAATATTACGAACGTGTTTTCATCACCGAACCGCTGGTCAAGGACAACAAGTGTGTCGGGGCGGTTGGTTTCAGTGTCCGCGAAAACAAGTTTTATGTTTTCAAAGCCAAAGCCACCGTGGTAGCGATGGGTGGTGCCGTACACGTCTTTAAGCCGCGGTCTTCAGGTGAGGGTCTGGGACGTTCCTGGTATCCGCCGTTTAACTCCGGTGCCAGTGCTTATTTCACCATCAAGGGCGGTGCCGAGATGACCTGTCAGGAAGTGCGTTTTATCCCGGTTCGTTTCAAGGATGCATACGGTCCGGTCGGCGCCTGGTTCCTCCTGTTCAAATCCCGCGCCACCAACGGCCTCGGAGAGAACTATATGGAGACCCGCCGCAGCGAACTTGAAAAGTGGAAACCTTACGGCCTGGTCAAACCGGTTCCGGCCAATTTGCGTAACTGGTTGATGATGCTCGACGTCATGGAAGGCAAGGGCCCGATTTACATGCGGACAGAAGAAGCCATTGCCAATCTTTCCAAAGCTGTTCCTGATGAAAAAGAACGCAAGAAAAAGCTTAAAGAGCTTGAAGCCGAGGCCTGGGAAGACTTCCTTGATATGACCATTTCACAGGCTATCCTCTGGGCGGCCACCAATACCGCTCCGGAAGAAAAGCCTTCCGAGATTGCGGCCTGTGAGCCGTATTTTATCGGTTCGCACTCCGGCGCTTCCGGAGCCTGGGTCAGCGGTCCGGAAGATATTGCTCCCGAAGGATATTTCTGGGGTTATGCCAACATGACCACGGTGCAGGGGATGTTTGCTGCGGGTGACGCATCCGGCGCTTCCTCGCATAAGTTCTCCTCTGGTTCTCATGCCGAGGGTCGTATTGCCGCTAAATCGGCGGTGCGCTATGCCGTTGAAAATCCCGCCGAGCCGACTTTCGATAATAATAAAATTGAAGAGCTCAAAAATCGTATCCTCCTCCCGCTCGACCTGTATGAACAGCACAAGGGCGCTTCCTCCGACCCGGATATCAACGTCAACTATATCAAGCCCAAGATGTACATGTTCCGTCTCCAGAAGATTATGGATGAATATGCCGGTGGTGTCAGTACCCAGTTTACCACCAGCAAGAGCCTTCTTGAAAAAGGCCTCGAACTGATCGCTTTTCTCAAGGAAGACGCTGAGAAACTGGCGGCTGAGAACCTGCACGAACTGATGCGCTGCTGGGAAAACATCCATCGTACCTGGCAGGCGGAAGCTCACATCAGAACAATTTTGTTCCGTGAAGAGACCCGCTGGCCCGGTTATTACTTCAGGGCGGATTTCCCCGGCATGAAGAAGGACTGGAACGTCTTCGCCAATTGCAAGTGGCACCCCAATACCGGTGAATGGGAAATGATTAAACGTGAAATCAAACACGTTTATCCCGAACCGGCTGACCACGAGCTGCTGGGCGGCTGATGACCGGTCTTTAGTTTGATTCGCTTTTTCTCACGAGTCATATATAAAGTCCCCCGGAAGATATATCCGGGGGGCTTTTATTTGCCTGTCAGCTGAAAATTATTAAAAAAACGGCTGTCAGGAGGTTGCTTTTACTAATTTTAGATTTATATTTATCAGTGATGAACATGAATATTGAAGAGAAAAAATATTATTGTCCTTATTGCGATAAGCCCCTGTCCAAATGGCTGGCTTCTCCCGATTCATCCTGGGGACCCGAACCGCAACTGGTTTGTTTTAACGATGAGTGCCCTTATTATATACAGGGCTGGGAGTGGATGCAAAAGCAGTTTCAACAGAAAGTATCTTATCGATACCGTTACCACCCACAAACCGGCGAAGCCGGGCCGTTGCCGGTTTATTCACCAGACGCTTTAAAAAGTGGCATCATAGAATAGCGGGTCGTTATGAGAGAAATCGAAAAACTGAAAGAAGCCATTTTAAAAGAATACCCTCGTCTTGACGAAAACAGTACTTTCAAGTTTCGCTGTCATAAAGGGGTACCCTGTTTTAATGAATGTTGCGGTGACGTTAATATCTTTCTGACCCCATACGATATTGTCCGCCTGAAAAACCGCCTGGGTATTAAATCTGAGGAATTCCTGAAGAAATACACTATCACCCCGTTTGATAAGAATCTCAAGTACCCGGTACTGCTTTTGAAAATGGAAGATGACGATAAAAAAAGCTGTCCATTTGTCACCGCTGACGGTTGCAGTGTTTATACCGACCGCCCCTGGGCCTGCAGGATGTACCCGCTGGGCCAAGCTTCGCCGGGCGAGGGAGCCGAGGGAATCAATAAACCGTTTTATTTTCTGCTCAGAGAGGCTGTGTGCAAGGGTTTTGAGGAAGACAATCTCATGACCGTCGGCGAATGGCTCCGTGACCAGGGTATTATCGAATACAATGAGATGGGGGAATTTTTCAAAGACCTGACCCTGCACCGTTTCTTCCAGAAAGGTGGTGTGCTTATCCCGGAAAAAATGGAAATGTTTTTCATGGTTTGCTATAATATCGATAGATTTAGGGATTTCCTTTTTGGCAGCAGTTTTTTCGCTAAATTCGAAGTGGCTCCGAATGAACAGAAAAAATTGAAAGAGGACGATGTCGAGTTGTTGAAATTCGGCTATGCCTGGCTGCGCTTTGCCCTGTTCGGTGAAAAGACCTTAAAGGTTAAAGAGCAGGTACTTAACGTTAAAAAAAAGGAACTTGAAAAAAAGCAAAAAAAATAGAGTGATAAATATGTGGAAATTATAAAAAAGCTCCCTGGAAAAAGGGGAGCTTTTTTGTTGGATGCAATTTTTTACCAGAGGCCGAGCTGGTCTTTGGCCAGCTCGGAAGCCATTTCCCTGGGGTTCCAGGGCGGGTCCCAGACTAAAACAATGTCCACTTTTTTGACCCCTTCCATCCGGCTGACTACTTTTTTGGTCATCGATATCAACAAATCGCCATAAGGACAGGCAGGCGTGGTCAGGGTCATTTTTACTTTAACTTCACCCTGTTCATTGATATCGATATCATAAATCAAACCAAGGTCGACAATGCCGATCCTTATTTCCGGGTCCTGAACCGGTTTCAAGGCTTCGATTATCTGCTGTTTGGTCGGGACGGCCATGATTTGATGCTCAACTACTTTTTATTTTCATCATCTTCGGTGGAGACTACAGCTTTATCGGTTTTGCCGTTTTCGTAATTTTTTAAACCTTCGATTAAGGTTACCCAGGCTAGAAGGGCGCATTTAATACGTACCGGGAACTGCCTTACGCCTTTAAGAGCGTCCAGGTCGCCCAGCGAATCAGGTACCTCAACTTCTTCGCCTTTTAAAATCTTTTTGACCAGTTCGGCAATCTGCTTGGCTTCCTCGAGGGATTTACCCTTGATGAGTTCCGCCAGGATTGACCCCGAAGCGGTCGAAATGGCGCACCCTTTGCAGTCGACATGGATGTCTTTCAGGGTATTATGGTCCTTGTCCATTTCGACTTCCAGGGACAATTCGTCACCGCAGGAAGGATTGTGCCCGTCGGAAATAATATCAAAATGAGCGAGCGGTTTTTTCCCCCGGGGGGAACGGTAATGGTCGAGAATAATTTCCCGGTATAAATCATCCAGCGATTGGCTCATAATCCGAAATATCTCCTCATTTCAACCAGGGCATTATATAGTATATCAATGTCATCTTCGTTATTGTAAATATACAACGAAGCGCGGGCGGTGGCAATCTTTCCGAGGACTCTCATCAAAGGCTGGGCGCAGTGATGACCGGCCCTGATGGCGATACCTTTGGAATCGAGGAAAGTGCTGATGTCATGGGGGTGCAGGTCTTTATCTGTGAAGGAGATGGCGCCCCCGCGCTGGGTGACGTCCTGCGGTCCCTGAATCTCAATTCCTTCAATCCGGGATAATTTCTCTATGGCGTAACCGGTCAGCTCCATTTCATGGCGGTGGATATTTTCCATTCCGATTTCTTCGAGATAAGTCAGGGCGGCATGGTAAGCCACGACATCGGCAATATTAGGCGTCCCGGCTTCGAATTTGTGCGGAATATCCGCCCAGGTAACCCGGTCGAAACTGACTTCACTTATCATCTCGCCCCCGAAATTGAAAGGCGGCATATTTTCCAGAAGTTCACGCCTGGCGTACAGGACACCGACACCGGTGGGTCCGAGCATCTTATGCGAGGAAAAGACATAGAAGTCGACATCCAGGTCTTTTACATCGACCGGCATATGGGGGGCGGCCTGGGCGCCATCAGCCAAAAACAGGGCTTTTCGGGCATGGGCTTTAGCCGCCAGTTCTTTTATGGGATTAATGGTTCCCAGGACGTTGGACATGTGAGTAACGGCTACCAGTTTGGTTCGGGGATTGATGATTTCATTGATATTGTTCAAATCCAGATGACCGCAGACGGTAATGGGGATGCGCCGGATTACGGCTTTTTTCTTTTTAGCCAGTATGAACCAGGGTATGAAATTGGCATGGTGTTCCATTTCGGTGATAACGATTTCATCGCCTTCGTGGATGTTTTCCTCGCCCCAGGTATAAGCTACTAAATTTATCGATTCGGTCGTTCCGCGGGTGAAGATAATTTCTTCGCTGGCTACGCCGCCAATGAAAGAGGCTGTGTGCGCCCGGGTGGCTTCATAAGCACGGGTAGCGTCTTCGGCGAGCTTGTGCAAACCCCGGTGAATATTGGCATTGGTCTTGCGATAATACTCGATAATGGCGTTAATGACCACCCGTGGTTTTTGCGAGGTGGCGGCGTTATCCAAATAAACCAGCCGGTTGCCGTTGACCGTTTCATTCAGGATGGGGAAATCGGCTTTGATTTTTTCGATGTCAAACCGGCTTAACGGGACACCTACCGCGGTCCTGTTCCTTGTGAAATTTGTTGTCATATTGTACCCGAATTTATTGAAAAGAGCCCTCAGTCTAGAAAAATTAAAATATTATTTCCTTCAATTTTCAGTTTATAAGTATCGAGCGGCGCTACCGCCGGAGGGGATTTAACCTCACCCGTCGTTAAATCAAAACGGGCACCGTGCCGGGGGCAGACGATTTCGTCGCCGTAAAGTCCCCCTTCACTGATGGGTGCCGAATCATGGGTGCATTCGTCGCTCACCGCAAAATAACCGTCGGTTATATGCGCGACAATGAACTTATGGTGTTTGACCTTGAAAGCTTTAAAACGGCCTTCGGGGATTTCATCTGTGGTTGCGACTTTTACGAAATCAGCCATGTCAGATATCCTCCAGGCGCCGGGTGACGAAACCGACCAGTCGGTCTTTAATATCGGCCGGCAGAATTTTTAAGGTCGCTTCGATGAAACCGGTAACGACCATCCGGACTGCTTCGTCGTAACGAATCCCGCGGCTCTGCAGGAAAAAAATCAGCAGAGGGTCAATCGGTCCCACGGTGGCACCATGGGTGCAGCGGACATCCTCGTTTAATATCTCAAGTTCAGGGATTGATTCCGCCCGGGTACCCTTATTCAGAAGCAGATTGCGGTTTTCCTGGTAAGCTTCGCAGGTTTTAGCGTCGTGTTCTATACGAATCAGACCGGTATAAGCAGAACGGGCTTTGTCGCGCAGAACTACTTTGAAATCAATGTTCGACAGGGTTCGGCTGGCCGTGTGGTGATGTAAGGTATGGTTGTCAAACTGTTGATGACCGGTACCGAAGAGCAAACCGTACATGTGACTTTCCGCCCCCGGTTTATTAAGAATTACGCCGAAATTCTGTTTCGAAAGAGCGGCTCCAAAAGTCAGGGGGATGGTGTACATGCGGGCATTACTTTCGATACAGGCCCGGTGAGACAGATAAAGCCGGGCGTTGGTACCCTGCCGTTGCAGGGAAACGTAACGAATGTTACTGTTGTCTTCACCAAAGATCTCTACAGCGCTGTTGACATAACTGGCGCCGTTGTTTTCGTTGTTTGCACCGCCGCCGTATTCGTCGATTAAAGTCAGTTCGCTGTTTTTACCCGCCACCACCAGCAAGCGGTGAAACTGGTTGGAATCAGCCTGCCCGGCTTCGCGCAGCAGGTGAACCGGTTTTTCCACTTTTACATTGTCGGGGATAAAGATGAAGATACCGTCGTTCCAGAGGGCGCTGTTTAAGGTTTCGAACTTCCCGGTGTGGTTGTTTACCAGTTGGTAAAGGTAACGTTCTACCAGGTCAAAACGGGTTTTCAACGCCTCTGAAAGGGGTGTGATTACAATTCCTCGTTTGACGAGGGTTTCGATTCCGTAACAGTTTATTTCCCGTCCGGCAAAATCTGAAACCAGCGCCGCCAGGTTGCCGTCTTCAAGATGTTGCCGTTCGATTCTTTCAATTTCATCGTAATCTTCATGAAAAACAGTGTCACTTATCTTTTCCGGTTCAAAAATGAACTCATTCGGGTCGGTGTAGCGCCACAGGTGCAGTCCCCGTGGGGGAAGCGGGGTGCTGTTGAAACTCTCCCGGAAAGTATATCTTTTTTCTTTGAGCCAATGAGAGCCCCGTTCAAGTTCGGGGGATATTTCCGGTATCATGTAATTGGAATTTTTTCTGTTCATTTTAACCCACCGAACCTTCCATTTCCAATTCGATTAAGCGGTTCAATTCCACCGCATATTCAAGAGGTAGTTCTTTGGTAAACGGTTCCATGAAACCGTTGACGATGAGCAGGCGGGCGTCGTCTTCGGTCAAGCCCCGCGAAGTCAGGTAAAAAAGCTGTTCCTCGGCGACTTTCGATACCCGGGCTTCATGTTCCACCCGCACCTGTTCGCAGTCGATTTCCATAGTCGGGTAAGTGTCGCTGCGGGCGTAGCGGCCGATTAAAAGAGCGTCACACTCAACGGATATTTTGGAGCCGACGGCGTGTTTGTGAACTTTGGCCAGACCGCGGTAGGAAGCCCGACCGTTATCTTTGGAGATGGATTTAGAAGTTACCCGCGAAGAGGTGTTCGGAGCGGCATGAATGACTTTCGCCCCGGTATCCTGATGCTGGTCCTGGCCGGCAAAAGCCACGGACAGGATTTCACCCCGGGCGCCTTCACCGATAAGCTGGATACAGGGATACTTCATGCTCAGCCGGGAACCAAGGTTGCCGTCGACCCATTCCACCGTGGCGTTTTTATGTGCGGTTGCCCGTTTGGTTACCAGGTTGAAAATGTTCCGCGACCAGTTCTGGATAGTGGTGTAGCGGATATAAGCCCCTTCCAGGGCAATCAGCTCCACCACGGCCGAATGCAAAGAATCGGTCGAATAAACCGGAGCTGTGCAACCTTCGATATAATGAACCCGGGAGCCCTTGTCGGCGATAATCAGGGTTCGTTCAAACTGGCCCATATTTTCGGCGTTGATGCGGAAATAAGCCTGAAGGGGCACCTTGACTTCGATTCCCGGCGGTACATAGATGAAAGAACCGCCCGACCAGACACAGGTATTTAATGCCGCAAATTTATTGTCGGTCGAAGGTATCACGGTACCGAAAAATTTCTTAACGATGTCTTCGTGTTCTCTTAAACCGCCGTCCATGTCAAGGAAGATAATCCCCTGTTTTTTAAGGTCTTCGCGCATGGAATGATAAACCACCTCGGATTCATACTGGGCGGTGACGCCGCCTAAAAAGGTCCGCTCGGCTTCGGGAATGCCCAGGCGGTCAAAAGTCTTTTTTATATATTCCGGGACATCGTCCCAGCTGGTGGACTGCTGGTCCACCGGTTTCATGAAGTAATAGATATTGTCATAATCGATTTCATTTAAAAGCCGGGTATTTGCCCATTGGGGCATTGGCTTGGCCAAGTATATGTCAAGAGCCTCGTGGCGTCTTTCTGTCATCCACGGGGGTTCTTTTTTCATTCTGGAAATCATCTCCACCAGTTCGTGGGAAAGACCCTTAGCGCCCTTGTGGAAATAGTCCACCGGATCGCGGAATCCGTATTTCGTGGCGTAGTCGCTGTTGAGCCGGGACAGATCTTTTTTCTGCTTATCGAGTGATTCCGACATAATTACACTCCCGCTTTATGATTGGCTTCTTCGTTGACCCATTCATAACCCAGGTCTTCAAGTTTTAAAGCCAGCTCGGGCCCCCCCGATTTAACGATTTTACCGTTCATCATCACATGTACGAAATCCGGCCTGACATAATTGAGCATTCGCTGGTAATGAGTGACCAGGAGAATACCGTTGTTTTCGTTGTGAAAGCGGTTTATGCCGTCTGAAACGGTCTTTAAAGCGTCAATATCCAGCCCGGAGTCAGTTTCATCAAGGATAGCCATTTTTGGATTGAGAATCGCCATCTGAAGAATTTCAATCCGCTTCTTTTCACCGCCGGAGAAACCGTCGTTCAAATACCGGGTGGCAAAAGCTTCATCGACAGCCAGGGCTTTCATCTCGGTTTTAAGTAGTTTGCGGAAGTCCGACATATCAGCTTCTTTACCACGATGAGACTGAAGTGCGGTACGAAGAAAATTTGCTACGGTAACACCGGGAATCGCCAGCGGGTACTGGAAAGCCAGGAAAAGGCCCGCCCGAGAACGTTCATCGGCGCTCATGTCCTTCAGATTATGACCATTCAGATATATCTCGCCCCGGGTGATTTCATAAGCCGGATGCCCCATCAGGGCGTTCGACAAAGAAGATTTGCCCGATCCATTGGGTCCCATGATAGCGTGTGTTTCTCCGGGTTGGATACTCAGGGAAACGCCGGCGACCACTTCTTTACCTTCTACCTGGACATGTATATCTTTGAATTCGAAAAGGGTCTTGTTCTTTTCAGTCATTGTCAAGTTCCTTTATCCTTAAAATTACTTTAACAGTACAGACATACAGGCAGTCAGCCTGTCAGCTTGTCCTGAAGGCTGTTATTGCTTAAGATTATTTTGTAATCAGCCTTTTTCAGATAACCCGTTTTATCCGCCCTTATGATGTCTTCTAAGGTTGTGTCGTTGAGAAATTGTTCTACATAATCCGCAAGGTTGTCCAGAACGTCATGAACCGAGCAGCGGTCGATATGCACACATTCTTTCAAATTACCCGCGTATTTGGAACAATGATGCGGTTCTACAAGGGGACCGCCCAGCGCGGTCAGGACTTCAAAAAGAGTAATTTTGTCGGCTCTTCGGGTAATACTAAAACCACCGCCACGACCTCTGGCGGCCTGAACCAGACCGGCTTTGCGAAGAATTGCCAAGAGCTTGGAAGAATAGGGAATAGATAATCCCTCTTTTTCTGCAATCTCAGCACTGGACAGCTGTTTTTCCGGACCTTCTTTAGCCAGTACTAAAAGGCATCTGAGACCGTATTTTTCTAAAGCTGATATTCTCATAATCTTTTATAAATCATTACTTAGC
>CAZUAS010000035.1:0-26862 GCA_964618515.1 uncultured Ignavibacteriales bacterium
ATGCAATGAATATATAAGGAAAAATGTAAAGCTGATAAAGTTAAAAAGAGGACTTATAAAAGAGTGTTCAGAAGTTTTTCGATATCGGACATCATCAGGGGTTTGCCGAGAAAGCCGTCGGCGCGAAGGTTCTGCGGGGCATCCTCAAGGTTGTTAACGCAGTAACCGGAAATTAAAACCACCGGCATTTTGGGATAGCGGCTTTTTACTTTTTCGAGGAGTTCCAGCCCGGTCATGTTAGGCATGCGCATATCGGTAATGACCATGGAAAAATCGCCTTTTTCCAGTTCGTTCAAAGCCTCGTTGCCGTCCGATGCGCGTACCGATTCAAAGTCAAAAACCTCCAGCATTTCCTGCAGGAGCGATGACATGTTCGGGTTGTCGTCAACTATCAAAATTTTCTTGCTCATAATACTATCTATGAGTATCGGCAGAAATTATTGAAATATTATTTATTTTTTATAACCTGACGATTAAAGATACGGTTGTAAATGGCGACAATTTCTGACCTTAGGGCCGACAGACCGGTACCTGTCAGGGCGGAAACGGCCAGCACTTTATGTTCGATGTCGGGAGGCGGAATGAAATGAGGACAGCTGTCCAGCTTATTATATACCATCAGGCAGGGGATGGTATCGGCTTTAATTTCCGACAAAACCTGTCTGGTTTGATGGATGTTCTCGGCGTAATGTTCTTCCGTACAATCAACTACGTGCAATAGTAAATTAGCCAGAGAAACCTCCTCCAGGGTGGACTTGAAGGAAGCTACCAGCTGGTGCGGAAGTTTCTTGATAAAACCGACCGTGTCGGAAAAAACGATTTGGCACGGGTAACCGGCCGACATGACCCGGGTGGTGGAATCAAGGGTGGTGAAAAGTTTATCCGCCGTGGCAACATCGGCTCTGGTCAGGATATTAAAAAGAGTCGATTTACCAGCGTTAGTATAGCCTACCAGGGCGACTTTAAAAAGGTCGCTTCTTTTTTTTCTCTGGATAGCTCGTTGAACAGCCAGTTTTTCGAGTCTTTTTTTAAGTTGAGCGATTTTGGTACGGACCTGGCGGCGGTCGCTTTCCAGCTGGGTTTCACCGGGACCTTTCGAACCGATACCGCCGTACTGCCGGGAGAAATGTACCCAGGCACCCGTAAGGCGGGGCAGAGTGTATTCCAGCTGGGCGAGTTCCACCTGCAGGCGGGCGCCGGCGGTACGCGCCCGTCCGGCGAAAATATCAAGTATCAGTATCGGCCGGTCGATTACTTTACACTGAAGTTCCTTTTCCAGATTTCGCTGCTGGGCGGGATTGAGTGTGTCATCGAATATCAAACAGTTTCCCCCGGCCGCGGCAAGCAGGTCCTTCAGCTCTTCGACCAGTCCCCGGCCGATGTAATAAGCCGGGTTGGGTTTGGGTTTAATCTGGATACGTTGTCCCATAACCTCAGCCCCGGCGGTAAAAGCCAGGCGACGCAGTTCGTCAAGCGATGCCGCTACGGCTTTCCGGTCACGATAATCCCGGGCCAGACCTATCAGAAGGGCTCGTTCTTTTTCTTTTTTGTTTTGTTCCAGAATCATTTTAATAATGATAAGAAAATAAACCTGATTTCACAATGCGAATGTAATCAGCCGGCGTCGTTGAACAACAGGCGGTCGTTCGCTTACAAAGAAAAAGTAAAAGCGGGATTTCCTGTATAAATCCCGCTTACCATTATGAAAAAAGCGAATTATTTCTTTTTGACTTTATCCTTCGAGAGGACACTGAAGAACTCGTTAAAATAAAAAGTCACCGGTTCCGTTGCGAGCGGGCCGATGGAGAAGGTTCCGCCCGTTCCGGGGATTGTCCGGCGATGAAAGGAAGACTGGCCACCGGTATCCTCGACCCGTATGATAACGGGCATATTGTAATCACTGGCCATATTTTTAGTCCCGGCCGTACCCTCGACATAGAAGCCGTCGCTTTTTTGAATGAAAGTATATTCCACTTCGTATTCGGGAACCCCCAAATCATAAAGCCATTTTTTAAAAAACCAATCCAGCGGTTGCCCGTAGTGTTTTTCCGCCAGCCGGATAAAATCAGTGTTAGTAAACGGCTGGTTGTTCCCCATGACCGAGAAATCGTGGAGAAACCTCCAGAATGTTTTATCCGAATGGGTTTCCAGATCATACATTAAAAACCGGAGCATATGTATAATCCAGGCGCCTTTGTTAAGACGTATTTGTTCATTCAGTCTTCTTACGGCGGCCAGCGGTAAATCCTCGTTTTTACTGGCATTAATCAGCAACCGGTCTTTCAGGTGCAAAAGCTCCGTATATGAGATGGTGGGGTCGTTAAAAACCGACTGAAGTAGCATAATGGTTAGATAAGCCGGGGGAGCGTCGGTCAGCCATTTCTCACGGTAGCTGTACGGTTGCATCAGAGACCCGAACCACTGCCGGGCGATCTGATAGCCGGCCTCGGTGTAAAGGCCACCGGTACCTTCCACGGCGCAGTAAACCTGGGGAACTTCCACCAGTCCTGGCATGCTCAAATTGTTACGTAAAGTATCCTCGGGATAAATGAAAACCTCAAAGGTTCCCGGTGGCATACCCAGATGACTGCTGAAGAAATCAAAGGCGGTGAGAATGGTAGTCTGGAAGGTATTGTCGGGAAGATAACATTTAAATCGATTTTTATTGATTTCTTTCGAGTTTAAGAAGTTCAAAGTCAAACCGATGTCGGTTATCTTCGGGATGGTGTCGTAGCCGGAGGCATAGGGTTGAAAATAAAAATTCTGGAACGGTTGTGTCGGTTCGACGGTGATGATATGTTCTTTGCCGGCACCCGCTTTATATTCACTCATGCCAGGCATGAGATAGTTGTAACCGCCGGGTATGTAGAAAGTCAGGTTATGCGGAGTAGCTTGCGGATTTTCCACGAAAGGAAGGAAAGTGCGATAATCCCGGCCACTGTATCGGAAGGTGAAATGAAGGGTATCACCTTTATAGCGGTAAGCCGGCAGGATAGCGCCGATAAAGCTGAAGTCGTTGCGCCGCCAGTAGCTTAAGGGCTGGTTCTCATAATATATGGAGTCGCATTTAAGGTTATAATGGAGAAAAAGGCTGACAAAACGCAGGCTGTCGGCGTTGACCAGAACCCGTACATTAATCCTGGTACTGTCGATGCGCCTGCCGTCCAGGCCGCCCATATAAATTGTTCCTTCCCGGTCAAGCATGGTAGTCGGGTAGGTGATATCGGATATCCGGCTGTCGTCATAGGTTTCCTTTTCCCGGCGCTGGAACACTGCAGCCTCGGAAATAATAATATCCCCGCCCTCGTGTTCGTAGGCAACAATGACTTCCTCGGGCCGGCTGGGGTCAAAATTGAATACATAACGATTGAAATCCACCCAGAAATAGCCGTCTTCCCTCCGCTCGTAAATCGACCGTAACAGTTGAAAGTAGTTGTCGTACTCGTGGTCACGATGGGGTTTGAAAAAGAACTCACCCTGAGCTTTTTTGGCAATATTGAAGTGCTTCCAGGAAAGCTGCTTTTGTTCGAATGTATATTTCTCCCGCAGTTTTAAATCGAAATCATCCCCCATCCGGATAAGGCAGACCTCGAATTTCTCGTTAACCACGCTGTCGCCAGAACACCAGCGCAGATTGTTTTTCTCAAGGTGCGAGGGTATCTCAATATAAGCTCTCCCCCTCCCGATGAAAATGGCGGTGGTGGGCCGGCCCTGGATATAACGCAAAAGATAGATTATCCCTTCCTCGAAAGTGAAAGTGGCCACATCTTTTTTGTAAACAAAATCCTGTACCGTGCAGACCTCGCCGGGATTATTCAAAAGGTCGAGGTCCACAAGGCCATAGTCGCTCTTGAAGGTATTGAAATAATCCGTTTGGGCTGCAACAGCACCGGTAAGGCAGGCGGTTACTAATAAAATCAGAATGAATGTTTTGGGTTTCATGAGTATCCTTCTTTTTTATTAAATAACGAATATTTCATCGTGTCCATTCAATATTCTTTCTTATTATTAAACCAATTATTTTTAAAAAATGACCAAATTTGATTTCGATATTTTTATGGGCTTTAATGAAGTGATAACCCGGATGCCCGCCCCAGATTTCTTTAAGAGCGGTTTCTATCTGCAAGGCTTCGGTAAGCGACTCCCGGCGGATGTTATCCCCGGTAAAATATTTTTCTCCCAGAGCCGCCGCTGATTCGAGCTGGATTACACCGTCATAACGGCGGTATTCCTTTTCAAGGGTGGTTTTTAGATGCGCCAGAAGGTCGGGCTGGTAAGCCAGGGCGTCGGCGGTACCGCGGTCAGTGATAAATCCATCGCCCTTCATACTTTCTTCATACGTTACCTGGGCATGATAAATTCTCTGGTGCAGCAGGCGGGAATCATGGCGAAGGTCCGGCTGTTCCTTGAGAAAATGCCGGGCCTGCTCGCTGATAAAGCCGAAATTCGCCAGCTCCGGAATATTTTTAAGGCGTTCACAAAATTCCGTCTTACCGGAGGCGGGACCGCCCGTTATTACTATCCTGTTACTCATGTAAGTATAAAAATTTAGTACCGGGTATTTGTGCTGTCAAGTTTATTAAGTTATATTAAGAGCGAAACCGACAACCTCTATACGGATGATTTATGTTAAATATTCAACAATTGCAGAAATATCTTAAAGAGAAGAATCTCGACGGCTGGTTGCTGGCCGATTTCCATGGCCGTAACGATATCGCTGTTACTTTCTTGTCCCTGACGGGGATAATCACCCGGCGCGCGTTTTATTTTATCCCCGCCGAAGGCCGGCCAACTGCACTGGTCAATCCTATCGAAAAGGAAAAATTCAAACACCTGCCGGGAGAACTTATCCCCTGTAAAGGATATAAGAAACTCGAGAGTGAATTGAAAAAGCTCCTCAGCGGCTACAAACGTATCGCGATGGAATATTCCCCCCTGGGCCGTTTACCTTATATCGGTCTGGTCGATGCCGGGACGATTGAGCTGGTTAAAAGTTTCGGTATGGAGATTGTATCCTCGGCGGATCTGGTCGCCGATTTTCAAGCACGCCTTTCCAGTACGCAGGCGGCCTCTCACCGGCGCGCGGCTTCGAAACTGATAACGATAAAGGAGGCGGCTTTTAAATTTATCGCCGAAGCCCTGAAAAGAAGTGACGGCATCACCGAGTACGATGTCTGCCGGTTTATTATGGACGCCTTTGAAAGAAACGAGCTGACCACGCAGTTCGGGCCGAACTGCTCGGTCGATGCCAACGCCGGGAACCCGCATTACGAACCGACTCCGCAAATCAGTGCCCCGATTAAAAAAGGTCAGTTGATTCTGATTGATATGTGGGCGAAAGAAAAAGTACCCGAGGGCATCTATGGCGATATTACCTGGATGGCGTTCGCAGGAGCAAAGGAGGATATATCCGAACGGTATAAGCGTCTTTTTGCGGTTCTGGTTGAAGCCCGGGATACGGCGGTGGCATTTTTGAAGGAACATATCGGGCGGCGCGATGTTTACGGTTACGAAGTCGACGACGCCTGCCGGAAAGTTATCGAAGATGCCGGCTATGGTAATTATTTCACGCACCGTACCGGCCATTCCATAACCACTTCCGAACATGGTTCGGGCCCCAATATCGATAATCTCGAGACCGAGGACCGCCGCCGCCTCGCCCCGGGTCATTTGTTCTCCATCGAACCGGGGATATACTACGAAGACTGCGGTTTCCGCACCGAGATAAATGTCCTGATAACCGAAACCGGTCCCGAAGTTACCACCCTGCCTTTGCAGACGGAAATAACAGCGTTATTTTAATGTATATCAGTGACGACATCATCGAGCACTTGGCCGAAGAATACGGCTTACCGGAACGCTGGCACACCGGCGTGCTCTGTTACCCTGATGAATTCAAAATGATTTGCGCCTCGCAGCACGACGGCCGCAATCATGACGTTACGGTGTATATCCGCAAGGGCGACAAACTGGTGGTTAACGCCAAGCATTTTTATCCCCCCGGCCTTTACCGGGCGCCCTCGGGCGGAGTGCATAAGAACGAAAATTTCCTTGCGGGCGTGTATCGGGAAATGTTCGAGGAAACCGGCTGCGAAATTGAACTGAAACGGTTTCTTTTGCGAACCGACGTTACCTTTTATAAAATGATGCCCGACGCTGAGATTATTAATGAAGAACGGGTTAACTGGCGCTCACTGGTTTTTCTGGCTGATTTTGTTAAGGGCGATTTCAAGTTCAGCGACCGTCATGAAATCCGCGAGGTCGCCATGGTGAACTGGGCGGACTTCGATGCCTTCTCCCGTATCATGCGACAAACAGCTATCGGCGGCTTTCATTACCGCGCCGCCCTTCATGACCAGGTGAAACAAGCCATGTCAAATTCATAACCGTTCAAACCACCTGCAATTTTGATATATGTCATGTAAGCCATTACAGGTAATGTACTTAATGTTATACAATATCTTTATGTTGATTGTTTTTGTAATATAAAATTACCTGATAATATCACAAAACTTCTGGTTATTATTTGAAAAACTGACGTATAATATAGTATGAGAATATTAGCCTTAATCTTTACATGTATATATTTAAATTTTATTGCCCTGCCAGTTTTAAATACCTGCTTTTGCCAGCAAAAATCTTCCACCTGTAAAGGTCATCAAAATTCGAAAGCCACCGAGGTTACGTCGTCCTGTTGTTCGAAGTCTGAAACACCTGAACCAGAAAGAGCTTCTAAAAAATGTTGTGGTTTCCCTAAAAGTGAGTGTCGTACCGACTGTCCTAAAATTGCCTACCTCATAGACCGCGAGAATGCTAACATTGTAACAGATTCTAATTTTTATTCATTTATAATACAACCGGCTACCATATCAGCTCACGTTTCACCTTTTGACCTTTCAAAAATAATCAAAAAACCACCGGGTCGCATTAATTTGGCGATTCATATTCATTCAACAGTTCTCCAGTGTTGAGATTATTCGGCTGATAATGTTTTTATGTCTTAATCAGCCACGATAATGTCTTAGCAGTGCATTTTAGCGAGTGAAAATCGCTATGCGTAAAAGTTACAATTTTAAAAAATGGAGTTTTATAATGAGACTAACAGGAAGATTAAAAATATTGGCGATGTTGGCGATAGCAGCTTTTGTTATTGCCGGCATAGTTTACTCTTCACAAACAGCCACCGGCTCAAACGCTGCCAGTACTACCAGTATAGAGAAGTGTTCAGGTGGTGAATTATGCCAATGTGGAGTCAACTGCAAATGTGGAGACGCCTGCACCTGCGGTGATAAATGCCAGTGCGGGAAAGATTGCAAATGCGATAAAGCCTGCGCCTCTGGCGATAAATGCAAGGGCGGAACAGCTTGCAAAAGTGATGGCGCTGGCATGAAAGCCGGCCAATGTGACCAGAAACAAAATGGGAACATGACCGCCGCCGGATGTACCTGCAGTCCCTGCACCTGCACCATTTGCAAATGCAGTTAATTAATTTATCCGATTTATAGAAAGAAGGGCGGTTAGTGTTAACTGCCTGATGTCAGTTCAAAAAAGCGGAACCTTTATCGGTTCCGCTTTATTTTTATCTTAAGTGGTTCTGCCTATTCCTTGCCGTCGGCATATTTGTCGAAAGTAAAAGTAGGTCAGGAGCCCCGTGCTCCTGACAATTTTTCCCCTCGTTCCAACGCTCTGCGTTGGAATGCAGTTTTTGACGCTCTGCATCTGTTAATTCTGTTAATAAAGATATGACCAGAGATAGATATAAGATTTATAATAACAAATACCCCTATTTCGTCACGATAACTATTATTCAATGGTTACCAATCCTTGGAATTAATAAAGTCAGAGATATCGTTGTAGATTCCTAAAAGTACCTTCAAAAAAATAAAAAGATGGTTCTATATGCTTATGTCATTATGGAAAACCATATTCATATGGTTATTCAGGCTGATGATGTACAGGAAATACTATCGAAATTTAAGTCCTTTACCGCTCGACAAATTATAGATTATTTCAAGGAGTCTAATCACAAAGATATTTTAAAACTCTTAGGATTTTTCAAGTTACAACATAAAAAAGACAGGGATTTTCAATTATGTCAGGAAGGAATTCATCCGGTTCAGATTGACAGCCTTGATAAGATGAAACAAAAAGAGGAATATATTCATAATAATCCAGTAAAGAAGGGATATGTAGAAGAACCGGTTCATTGGATTTATTCCAGCGCGAGGAATTACAGTAATTTGGAGTCCGTATTAGAAATAAGTACGGATTGGTAATAAGATTGTGAACGCAGAGCGTTCAGGATTGCGTTCCCACGCAGAGCGTGGGGACGAGGGAAGTAATGTTATAAAGGCAGAACCGATATGGCTCTGCCTTTTCCGTTATGTCTATGTAATTTAATCACTTCCCCATAAACGGGTATTTGTAGTCCACTGGAGGGACGAAGTTCTCCTTTATCGAGCGCGGCGACGCCCAGCGCAGCATATTCTGGATGCCTCCCGCTTTGTCGTTGGTGCCTGAGGCCCGGCCACCGCCGAACGGCTGCTGACCCACCACGGCGCCGGTCGGTTTGTCGTTGATGTAAAAATTACCGGCGGCGTTGCGCAAGGTCCGCTCGGCCAGGGCTATCGCCTGCCGGTCGGTGGCAAAAATCGCCCCGGTCAGAGCATAGGGCGAGGTCTGGTCGCACAGGTGCAGGGTCTCGGCATACTTGTCGTCGTCATAAATATACAAGGTCACCACCGGCCCGAAAATTTCTTCCTCCATCAGCTTGAAGTGCGGGTCGGTCGTTACCACCACTGTCGGCTCGATAAACCAGCCCTTCGACTCGTCGTACCTGCCGCCGCAGATTATCTCGGCGTCTTTCGATTCTCTGGCATAGTCGATATAGGCGACAATACTGCGGTAGGCGGATTCGTCGATGACAGCGTTGACGAAATTGGTGAAATCCTCCGGGTCGCCCATTTTCAGCTCGCCGACCTGCTTGACCAGAATCTGTTTGATTTCCGGCCACCGGGATTGGGGCAGGTAGCAGCGTGAGGCGGCGGAACATTTCTGTCCCTGGTATTCAAAAGCACCGCGGGTGATGGCGGTGGCGACCTCGGCGGGATTGGCCGAGTTATGCGCGAAGATGAAATCCTTACCGCCGGTTTCACCGACAATACGCGGGTAACAACGGTAGTTGGCGATATTGGCCCCGATGGTTTTCCACATCATCTGGAACACGCCGGTCGAACCGGTGAAATGAATCCCGGCCAGATGTTTGTTTTTCAGAACGGCTTCGCCAATCGATGCCCCGCGGGCGAATATCAGGTTGATAACGCCGGCGGGAAGTCCGGCTTCGCGGAATATTTTCATCAGGAAATGCGAGGTATAAATGGCGGTCGAGGCCGGTTTCCAGACCGAGACATTGCCCAGCATCGCCGGGGCGGTCGGCAGGTTGCCGTTGATGGATACGAAGTTAAAAGGTGTCACGGCAAAGATGAAACCTTCCAGGGGGCGGTGGTCAAGGCGGTCCCATATCTGGGGGGCGTTTTCGGGTTGAATGTCATAAATCTGTTGCATATAGAAAGCATTGAAGCGGTAAAAGTCGGCCAGTTCACAGACAGCGTCGATTTCCGCCTGGAAGATATTTTTCGAATGGGCCAGCATGGCGGCCGCGTTCATCAGGTAACGATAACGCCCGGACAGCAAATCGGCGGCTTTGAGAAAAATAGCGGCCCGGTGTTCCCAGGGGAAATGCGCCCAGGCTTTCTGGGCATCAACCGCCGACTCCACCGCCATCTTGACTTCCTTCTCACCCCCCTGGTAATAATAACCCAGCACCTGCTGGTGGTTGTGCGGGGAACGTATTTCTATTCTGGTGTCGGTCTTGACTTCCCGGCCGTCGATAATCATCGGAATTTCAATTTGCTGTGCCTTGAGCTCGGCCAGCGCCTTCTGGACGCCGGCCCGCTCCATCGAGCCCGGAGCGTAATTCAAAACCGGTTCGTTTCTGGGAATAGGAACACGAAAAATACCCATTTTAACCTCCAAGATTTATTCTAATCAACTGTTTATCATTTTCCGCCGGTTTTCGGCTTTTTTATTTCAAAGTATTTTCAAAATAAGCACAAAGTCACGCTGGGGCAAGAAGGGAATTGATGATTATACCGAAAATTAAAAAAGCTCAAGAATCAACATATATTAACAGCTCCTGCTTTTACATCTGAAAAGCCAATTTAAAAACGGGAATTAAATTTAGTCTATTTATTTAGTCTTCAAAGATTCGAGGAGTTTTCTGGCTTCCGCGTTCGACGGGTCTGCGCTCAGTGCCTTACCGAAATACACCCGGGCGGAATCCAGTTGACCCTCGTTATAAAAAATCTTGCCGATATTTTCATAACTCAGAGCGAATAAAGGGTCGATTTTGAGAGCTTCATCAAAAGCCTTACGGGCCTGGTCAAAATGTCTCAGTTGCATATGGCAGAAGCCAAGATTGTTATATGAGGGAACGTACACCGGATTAAGAGTGATGGCCTGCTCCAGAAGAGGAATGGCTTCCTCGTAGCGTTTTTGTGAAAGATACAGATAGGCCAGGTTATACTTGAGAATAAACACTTCCGGCATGTATTTCACGCCCTGTTCCAGTAGAGAAACGGCTTCCGTGCTTCGTCCCTGAGCGTCCAGCAGCATGGCCAGGTCGTTGACCGGTTCATAACGGTGCGGGTCAGCTTGGATAGCCAGGCGATAGTATCTTTCCGCTTCCAGCATTTTTCCCTCTTGTTTATAAATTGTGGCCATCGTCTGTAAGCCGTGCATGTCGGATTCCCGCCCCAGTTTGAAAATATCAACGTTACAGAAAACCAGCAGGGCAACAACGAGTGAGATAATTACCGTTTTCTTGAGGGTGGTTAATTTCCTTCTTTTATAAATGAACGTTGTCACCGCTACGGCGGCAAAGACTGCAAGAAGCGGTGCCATCGGGAGACGGTAACGGGAAGTCACGAAAAACAAAACCACCGACGGAACATAGGCGATTAAGAAAAGCAGCAGCAGTTGCACCCGATAATCTTTACGTGAGGCCAGGAACATACCGGCGACAGCCAGGGGAAAAATGATTCCCCAGGGAAAGAATAGCCAGTCCCGCCAGATGAGAAATTTCATCAGCATGGTCCGGTGCGCGAAGAAATACAAATCGAAATTGTTGGCCAGCTCCACCCCGCCGCACAATATCAGGAATTTTTTAAAAGTGAGCACAATGAAATGTCCCGGGTGTTCTAAGATTTCCTTCAGGGTTTTTTTGGTCCAGTAATCCGACTGTTGAGCCGGAGTCAGTTTATGACCGACATCATACTCCGCCATGCGCTGGGCATCCTCCATCATCCCCCACCAGTCTCGGCGGGCTTCCGGTAACCGGGCGGAAACGCCATCGGCTTCAAGATTATTGCCGATATAGAAATTCAGGCCGCCGTAGGTACCGATCAGGGTAAACTCGCCCGATTTAACGTAATTATAAATCGTTACCGGAAGTATGGGCAGGACCAGGGCAAAAAGAAATATAATCAGTTTACGGCAGCAAAATTGCCAGCCCTGTTTTCGCCAGATGAACAACATCCAGAAAACCAGGACACCGGCAAACAAGAGGATGGTGGGCCGGGCGACAGCTGAAAGACCAAGTATAACCCCTCCTGCCGCCAGATATTTGCTTTCATTCTTTTCAAGGGCTTTAACAAGATAATAAAGCGCCGCCAGGTCGAGAAAAATAACCAGAGTGGGGATAAGCAACTGGGCGTCGTAAAAAATGACCGTACCCCAGCTGGCTGAAATAATACCGGCCAGGACAGCCGTGCGGTTATCGAAAGGACACCGGGCAACAAGGTAAACCAGCACCGCGCTGAAACTTCCCATTAAAGCCTGTATGATGCGAATCACCCAGGGATTATCGCCGAACAGGAAATAGACCGCGCCGAGAAAAATCGGATAAAGAGGTGCCCTAAAAAAAGGTCCCTTGAAGAACTCCTCCCCGTGGGCAATGGCCGTTGCCCAGTCGTGGTGATAAGCCATATCCATGAAGGGATGGGAAAAGATGGGCACAGCTTGGAACTCGAAAAGAAATATCAGCCGCAGAGTCATTGCCACGAAAAAAATAAGGCTTGCCCAGAGAATATATTCAGGAGTGTTTTTTGAACTGTTTTTTTTCATGACCGGGTCAAATATGTCTCTTTATAAGAAATAAGTAAAGAGAGTACATAAAAAAATGACCCCAACGGGAGTTGAACCCGTGTTGCCGCCGTGAAAGGGCAGTGTCCTAGGCCACTAGACGATGGGGTCATTACTTTACTAAACCGCGGCTTAATTATAACTTTTTTCGTATGTCTGTCAAGCAGTATATTTACCTGCCCGCAAGGTCTTCAAAACTGCTCCGATGAATCCCGTCAGGCAGAATAAAGGAGCGGTTTAAATTACGGCCAGAGTGATGGTGGCGGTCATAATTTTTTCGTGGGTTTCGTCGGATTCGTTGAACAGGTTCGTTTCACAAAAATAAAGTCTGCGCCCGGCTTTAATAACCCGGCCTTCTCCCCTGATTTCATCGCTTCGGGCCGGGCGTAACAGGGAGACGGCGAAATTCACCGAGAGCATATTTTCACCCTCGGCCATGAGACTGTAAGCCGCCGCTCCGGCCACGGCGTCGGCCAGCGTGATAAGCGCCCCGGCTTGAAAGTACCCATGCTGTTGCAGAAGCTCCGGACGTTTTTTTAAACAGGCGGAAACGTAACCGGGCTGGATTTCATTGAGCCGGATATCCAAAAGGCGATGGATCGGAATACTCTCGAACAGGGAGCGCACCGCTTCGCGATAATTTTCCTTCCGGGGTTCAATAACCATTATTTAAATTCCTTGAAATTACTTTAAGTTGCTTTAAGATATCATATTTGTAATAATATGGCAATGTTTGGCAACACCAAAAGATTTGTTATTATCGCCCTGTTTACCCTGGGGTTGATTGTGCTGGTCAACCTGGCCTGGTGGTTTTATTACAACCGCACCGAAACCATGCTTGAAAACCAGCTCAGTCTGCGCCTGTTATCACTGGCCCGCACCGCTGCTCTGGCCCTGCCGCCGGAAACAGTGGAAAAAATGGTGCTGGGGGACCTGGAAGCCTATGATAAAATCGCCGTTACGCTGGAAGAAATTCGCTACGCGGATTCCCTGGCTGAAGTGTTTATTCTAGATGAAAATTATCATTATCTTTTTACCACGGTTCTGGAGCCGGATTCGGTTTATTTTTTAAAGGACCTTAATGGAATATATGTTGATTCGCTTTTTTTCGGTCTGACCGCCCAGGCACTGACCACGCCGGCTTACCAAACCGGGCAATTGTATTTGAAATCGGCTTTTGCCCCGCTTTTTGACCCGGAGGGTTACCTGCTGGCGGTACTGGGAGTGGAAACAAACGTGGATTATTTCGATGACCTTAGAACCCTGAAAAACAACCTTTATTATTCCAGCGGGCTGTCAATTATGGCTGGGCTCTTTCTGGGTGTTGTTTTTCTTATCCTTCAGGCGCGCCTTAACCAAACCGAGCAAAAGCTGTTTCTGGGAGAAAGTCATGCCTTTCTGGGTCGGATGGTGGCAGTGGTGGCGCATGAATTGAAGAATCCGTTGATGATAATCCGGGCGTCGGCGGAACGCTTAGCCGGAAAAAATCCCGCCGCTGAAACCGCTTATATCATTGAGGAGGTTGACCGACTGGACGGCATCGTTACCGGTTATCTCGACTTTGCCCGCGCCGGGGGGAAACTTTTGCCGACCGACCAGCTCGAAACGTTTGACCTGGGAGAACTTCTGACGGGTATCAGAAAGCATATATCCGATAAGTACCGTGACTCGCATGTTGAATGGACCGAATCTGAAGCCAGCCCGGCGCTTCATGTTACCGGTTACCGGCGGTCGTTAAGACAGGTTATTTTGAACCTGCTGATAAATGGGGCTGAAGCCTGTCTTGAAGCCGGGCGCCCGGTAAAATTGAGCCTTACCGCTGAAAGAACGCATGACCGGATTGTTATAAGGGTTGTTGATTTCGGTCGCGGTATTTCCCGAAAAGATATGAAAAAAATGTTTTCACCGTTTTATTCCACCAAACCAAGCGGCTCCGGGCTGGGACTCTATTTGAGCCGTAAAATAATCCTTGAAATGGGCGGTAAACTTGAGATAATAAGCGAGCCGGAACATAAAACCGAAGTGATAATTTATCTGCCTGATAAACCGAGTAAATGAATATGGCAAGAATATTAGTTGTCGATGATGAACCGAAAATGACATCGCTGATTTGCGGTCACCTTGAGGACGAGGGGCACCGGGTTCTGACCACGACCAACCCGGAAGAAGCGCTTGGGCTTCTGGAAAGGCATGCTTTTGATGTGGTGGTCACAGACCTATCCATGCCCCATATCTCCGGCATGGAAATACTGCGTAAGGCTCTTGAGAAGGAGGGGACCGAAGTCGTTATGATGACGGCTTACGGGACGGTTAAGACGGCTGTGGAAGCTATGAAAAGGGGCGCCGTTGATTACCTGCTTAAACCCTTTGCCCTCGATGAGCTCAGTCTTATAATAAATAAAATTATTGAAAAACAAAAAGTTACGGCTCTGGCAGGACATTATGAACAGGTTCTCAAAGAAGCCGGAACATCGGATTTTATCGGCTCCTCCCCTGCCGCTCAAAAAGTGAAAAAGCTTATCAGTCAGGTAGCCGCTACTGAAAGTACTGTTCTTTTGACGGGCAAATCAGGTACCGGCAAGGAACTGGCCGCCCGGATGCTGCATAACCTTTCTCCTCGCCATAAGTATCCCTTTATTGCCGTCAATTGTGCGGCTATTACCGAAACGCTTTTGGAGTCCGAGCTTTTCGGTCATGAGAAAGGTGCCTTTACGGGAGCGGTGGCCCGGAAACGGGGGCGGTTCGAACTGGCGGAAAAAGGGACGATATTCCTTGATGAAATCGGGGAGATGTCGCCGGCAATGCAATCGAAACTTCTCCGGGTGCTTGAAGAGCGGCAGATGTTCCGGGTGGGAGGGGTTGATGCCGTAGCCATCGATGTCCGTCTGGTGGCGGCGACTAACCGCAATCTCAGGGAAGAAATTAAGAATAACCGTTTTCGCGAGGATTTGTATTTCCGGCTGAATGTTTTTCCCATCGAACTGCCGCCGTTGGCTGAACGGGGTGAAGATGTCATCGAGCTGGCGGAGCATTTTTTGAAGGATATGAAATTTCCCACTCCCGACCTTGACGCTTCGATAAAAGAACTGCTTTTGAGCTATGACTGGCCGGGAAATATCCGGGAACTGAAAAACGTGCTGGAGCGGGCGGTTATTTTAGCCGCCGGGGAACCCTTGAGCCGGGAAGATTTTACTCTTGAAATTGACAATGCTCCGCTTCTGGATAATTCGGGAGCACGCGTTTCTGAAAGCGGGCTGGCCGCAACCGAAAAAGAAATGATTCTGGAAGCACTGAAAAAAGCCGGCGGTAATAAGACAAAAGCCGCGGAACTACTGAAAATTACCCGCAGACGACTGTACAGCCGGATGAAGGTTCATGATATCAGAGAATAATGGGAGCACGTTGTTTTTTCGGGAGCACGACATGGGAGCATATAATTTGTGCCGTTCGGGACAGTGATATGTACCGGGCGGTACGGAAAAACCTGACGGGACTAAAATGGTAAATGGTAACTCTTTACCTGTCAACACAATAAATAAACGGGGAGCTTTGGCATTGAATTTGATTAATATTTCTCCGAAAGGAGATGTAATATGAGAAAATCAGCTCATATAATTGTTACAATGCTACTTGTGCTGATGGCCGGTTCTAATCTCCAGGCTCAGGGCGTCAATGCCCAGAATTATCGTAATTTTGTCCGGATGGAGCTGGAGCGCACCGACCAGATGTTACAGCGGGCGGGTGAAGCCGTGAGGGGCAGTAACAACCCGGTAGCATCAGCCTCCTTTATGAAAGCCCAGGATATTCAAACCATGGCCTGGAACCGTTTTCGTGAAGAAACTCTGGAAAATTACCAGGCGGCACTCAAACTGACCCGTATGGCAAGGCAGCAGGCTGGCCTGGCTCTTTCCAACAGCCGCCAGACCGAGCAGTACGAGGGGGCGGTACTGCAAAAGCTGGAGCGGGCTGGTGACCTTCTGGAACGAGCCCGGGAGGCGGTGGAAGTCGGTGCCGATGCGAATCTTCAGGCCATCTATGACCTGGCCGGTGAAAACCTGACCAGAGCCTGGGAATTTTATCGTAATGGCGATTATAAACCGGCTTTGAAGCTGGCCAATCAGGTTAATAAAGCCGCGGAAAAGATCCTTAATATTTTCAATGACCAGTTGCGAAAAGAAGGTTTTTATGAGCGGCACCGAGAAAATGTTGCGGCTATGCTCCAGAATGCACGTGAAGAAATGAGCCAGTGCGGTTCTGAAGTAGCGCTGAAATTTATGAATCAGGCGGAAAATGCTTTCAAAAATGCGGAACAGCTCAGCGGGGAAAAACGTTTTCGGGCGGCGATTAAACAGCTCCAGATGACCCGCGAGATGCTGATGAAAGCCCAGCGGGAATGCCAGGGGCTGGATTTTCTGACCAACCGATACGAGCGTATAAAAAGTGAAGCTGACCGGATTGCGGAGCAGGCAACACAACTTCCGACCGACCAGGCGGTAGCCGCCGGGAAACTGCTCGACCAGCTCTATCAGCAACTTGACCTCTCGTACCAATATATCCAGCAGGAGCAGGTCGAGCCGGCCCAGGCCTCGCTGAAAGCAGCCCAGTTGATTTTAAGCCAGTTGAAAAGACTGGTGAACAGGAATTGATGGCGGGACATTTGAGGTAAGCTTGAAAACATACAGGTTATGTGTCGCGGCCATAATCTTATGGTTAATATTTCTAATACCGGGAGCACGAAGCGCTCCCGGTCTTCAATTTAAAGCCGGGTTGGGGTATGATTTTCTTTCCCATGAATATTTTTTTGATTCTCTCCTGGTGGATACCCTTGAAGCCGGACTGGCCACCACCACCACTTTTCTTGATGATTTCAAAGGTCAGCTGAATCTTTCTTATGCTCCGGACAGTCTCGGGCGGCTGGTTTTACGCGCTAATTATGAGCAGACCTCGGAACTTTTTAGGGTTAAGTTATACGGCGACAGTAAAATAAAGTGGCAAAACCACAGTCTTGAGTGGAAAAACGAGCTTGACTGGCGAAGTCGCTACCGGGGGGATAAAAAGCCCGGAGAAAGCTATATTTATGGTCAGAGCCGGGCCAGGTTGAATCTGTCAATTAATGATATGCTGGTTTCCTGGTGGCAGGTAAATTTTGATTTTGTTCGGTTTGATACCCTTTCTTCCTATAATTTTAACCATTACCGGCTGGGGGGTAAAGCCGGCCTGGCCAAGACCTTCGACGATTTCTCCTTTCTGGATTTCAGCCTTTTCGTGCTCCATCGCCAGGTACCCGATTCTTTGGCTCTTAATTATCTCAGCACCGGTTGCGAGGGTTCGTTTTTCGGATTTTATGAAAAAAACGAGCTGGATATATTTTTAAGGCTGGAGCACCGTAATTATAATAAACCTGATAATCTTGATGATTACTACCGTTGTGAACTTGACGGCCGGCATAAGATAACAGTGATAAAAGACTTCTACACCCGGCAGGAACTTGAGCTGGAACTGGCCTTTTTCAATGAAAAGGACCTGATAAATCAGGACTACACCCGTTTTTCGCCGACCGTTCAAGCTGGTATACAGTTGGGGGATATAGGCTTATGGTTTGGTCCCAAATTCGAATACCTGGTTGAACAGGAAAAGGATTACCTTGAAAGCACTGAGAGTTACCTTGAATATGGTCTTAAGGCTGATATTGATATCATTCGGGCGGGGTGTTTTTTTGGTACGGCCGAGTCGCTGACGGGTCGCCGTAATTTAAAATATGAAAACGACTTGCAATCAAATTTCAGCTTTGAACGTCTGAATCTGATAGCTGATTGGAGTTTTTACAAGAGTTTCAATTTCAATGTATTATTTTCCGCCGAATGGGAGTGGCATGAAAATAAGGCTGAAAACAGCCAGATATTCTTGCTTTCATCAGGGTTAAGTTACAGTTTTTAGTTCGCATATTTCAATGTAACATCAGGCCGACAAGAATTCACTTTTTATCAAACGAGAAGTTAAAATTTAAAGGCATCCGGAAGTCACCTTGTTTTAATACTACAACTTATAGTATTTGGGAAATAATTAGTTTTTTGTAAAAAAGTTCTTGACAAAATGACAATATTATATTATGATTTAGGCGTCTAGGGAAATAGTTGTGTTGAAGATGCTTCTATTTTGAAACTGTCGCACCTTTAGTAACTTTAAGTTAAGCTTACGGTTACTTTTTTTGAAGTCCTCTAATTTATAGGTTTCAAGAGATTTAAAACCTTATTGGGAGTCCTACACCCAATTGTTTTTTTCTCCTTTATTTAAACTTTCAATTTTAAACTGAATCTTTTTTCTGATGTTTTTAATTAAATTTTGGAAAAAGTAAAGGGTTTGGTTTGAAATTGGCGGGTGCCGATACCCGGCCTTAGCTGGTAAATATCGGTATTACAAGGTAAGTATTCTTTAAAACAAAGAATAATACCTATAACTTAGATGACCTTTATACTATTAAAGGAGCATTAAATGATGCAAAAAAGAACATTTAATTCTTTGCTGCTTATCTCCTTTTTAGTGGTTTTTGCGTTTTCGTATTCGGTTGCTGATACAGTGGTATATGAATCCAAGACCGCTTTTAATCGTTGTACGGAAGGATATCTCAATGTTCAGGTTACGGTGACGGAACCGGTACAGGCGATTGAAATTGTCTTCAAACTCTACGGAGATGGTGTCGCTGATGTTTCCGATGTCGATGTTGACTGGAAAGGCTCTTTCTCCAAGCTGAACGATTATCGCTGGATTGATTTATCCAGGGTTCATCCCGACGGTCCGGATACGGTGCGCTTAGCCGCTATTGATATTTCTTCAGGTAATGTCTTAACTCCCGGTACCTATGATGTGGCAAACATCTTCTTCAAAACGAATCGTGCCTGCTCCGGTGTTGTTTCGGTTGATAAAGCGACCTGGGTTGATTATGTCAATCCCACCGGTACCATCCAGACTCAGTTTGTGAAGACGGATGCCTCTCTGGTGCTCCCGACCACGACTAAAGGGACGATTACTTACTTCAATAATCCTCCGGAAGTTGCCAATATTCCCAATGCCACCAAGCACTGGGGTGAAACCTACTCCTATACAGCTACAGCTACTGACCCTGACGTGGCGGCTTGTGAGAAGCTGACCTTTGCCCTGTTGCCCGGTTTCCCGGCTGGTATGACGATTAATCCTACCTCCGGTCTGATAACCTGGACAACCGACGGCGCCGATGTCGGTTTACATTCGGTTCGCGTTATGGTGACTGATTCCTGCCTCAAGGCTGACACCACCCCGGTTTTCACCATTTGTGTGGAAAACGATCCGCCGACCATTACCTGCCCGGATGATATTCTTCTGCCTTGGGGTTCAACTGTTGATGCCGACGTAGTTGCTGATGACCCGGATGATGGTCCCTACGGGCTGTCTTTCAGCCTGCTTGATTTCACTGGCCCGGGTGCTCCGACGGTTGACCCGGCCACCGGTCATTTCCACTGGGAGACCATGACTACCTCGGAATATACGGGAACTTTCACAGCTACTATTGTAGTAACTGATAACGCTAATCTGGATCCGCCTTGCGCTCCCGCAAACGCAGATACCTGCAGCTTTGATATTACCCTGGTTGCTCACCAGGTTACCATTGAAAAGGTCCACGGACCGACTGGTAAGGGTGTAATCCAGGGTCAGTATGTTGATGTTGATCTAACCATGCTGGATGATACCTATGTCAACTACCCGATGGGCGGTTTTGACTTCCTGATTCAGTATGATAACTCCGCTCTGACCTTCATCGGTGCCGAAATGGGTCAAATGTTGAAAGACTGCGGATGGGAATTCTTCACCTATCGTACTGGTCCGTTCGGTAACTGTGGCAACGGCTGTCCGTCCGGCATGATTCGCATCGTCGCCATGGCGGAATACAATGATGGCCCGAACCACCCGGATTGCTTTACCAATGACGGTGTTAACACCACCTCGCCGGAACTGGCCGTTCTAACCTTCCTGGTCACCAACGACCGGACTTTCGAATGCCAGTTCGTGCCGATCCGCTTCATCTGGCTGGATTGCGGTGACAACACCATCTCAAACGTCGATGGTGACATCCTGTTCATCTCGTCTGAAGTTTGGGATTATTATGGTGATGAAGGTGTCGACACTTACGTTGAAATCACCGATTTCTTTGCTGAAATGCCGAGCATTTACGGTGCTCCCATTTATTGCGACACGGTTGGCCAAAAGACCGACCCGTATCGCTTCATCAAGTTCTTGAACGGTGGTATTGACATTATCTGTGCCGACTCTATCGACGCTCGTGGTGATATCAACCTCGACGGTGTGGCATATTCCATTGCCGACGCGGTTATGTTTACCAACTACTTCGTGAAGGGCTTGAGCGCTTTCGGAGTCTATGCTGATGGCGCCATTGCCGCTTCCGACGTCAACGCTGACGGTCTCACCCTGACGGTATCCGACCTGGTTTACCTGATTCGTGTCATCATCGGTGATGCTATGCCGTACTCGAAGTTGCTGCCGACCAGCGCCAAGGTGACCTATACCAATTCCGGTATTATCTCCGTTGATGGTCCGGAAATGGGTGCGGTGTATATCGTCCTGCAGGGCCAGGTTGATCCTGTCAATCTGACCAGCAAGATGGACATGCTGTATAACTATCGTGAAGATGGCAATACCCATGTTATCATCTACAGCCATACGGGCGAATCCTGCACCGGTCAAATCCTGAACGCCAGCGCCAACATCATCAGTGTTGAGATGGCGACCAAGGATGCCGCGCCGGTTACCACAACCCTGGTACCGACCGAGTTCTCACTGAAGCAGAACTATCCGAACCCGTTCAACCCGACTACCACGATTCTCTTCAGCCTGTCTGAAGCTTCCGATTACACTCTGACCATTTACAACGTAACCGGTCAGGTGGTCGATGTCTTCACCGGCTCTGAGAACGCTGGTACCTACGAGATTAATTGGAACGCTTCGAATGTTGCTTCCGGTGTCTATTTCTACAAACTCGAAGCCGGCAAGTTCATGGAAACCAAGAAGATGGTCCTGCTCAAGTAATTGAGCTCAACCATAAACTTCAAAAAGCCCGCCTCTCGGCGGGCTTTTTTAATGGCGCTTTTACAGAAGATTATTTAGTAAAGATTATTGTGACCGGGTTTAACCGGTGACAACTGGTTTAAGAGCCTGATTATATCCCCGGCTTCAAACGGCTTAGCCAGATAACCGTCGATTTGAATATCGCTGAATTGATGATTGGCCTGGCGGAGTGCTTCTCTGTCACCGGTTAGAATAATAGGGACATCGGGATTTTTCATGCGAATTTCCTTCATAAACGCCGGGCTGCCGCTGGTGACCTGGAAATCCGTTATCATGGCGTCGAACTTGCCGTTTTCAATTTCTCTGAGGGCTTCTTTGGTACTGGTGACAGAAAAGGGGACATAGTAGCAGTAGTTTAAAGTATCCATCAGGGTTTTACGGTATTTTTCATCATGTTCGATAATCAGAATCTTGCGGATAGGAATGCCCAGCTCTTCGGGTTTACGTTTCAGGGTACTTTCGATAAGTTCCTCGATATGGGAGATTCGGAAGGGCTTGGCCAGGACGCCATCCGGTAAAGCCCGGGCAATGATTTCCGGGGCGGTGACGCCGGTTATAAACAGCACCGGCAGGTCAGGATAATACCGGCGCACTTTTTTCAGAAGGTGGATGCCGTCGATGTCGGGCATTTTGACATCGGTAATGATCAGGTCGAATTTTTCATCGCTCAATTTTTCCAGGGCTTCGACTCCGCCCGGAGCCGGGATGGGGGTGTAGCCGATTGCTTCGAGGGTATCGACCAGCAGGTCGAGAAGGTTGCGGTCGTCGTCGACCACCAGGATTTTGGCTTTCTTTTTTTTCTCCATCAGCTTCTGATAATTTTTAAAATTTCCTCGGTTTTCTTTTTCAGTATTTCCGGGCTGTCGGCTTCGACATTCAGCCGGATAAGCGGTTCGGTGTTGGAAGGGCGAACGTTGAACCAGAAGTCATCATAGGTGACGGTCAGGCCGTCGAGAGTATCCTGCCGGCCGTCGCTGAAGGCTTTTTTGAGTTCTTCGATTTTGTCGGGGATGGATTCCACGCGACTGTTAATTTCTCCGGAACGAAAATAAGGGTTGATGTCTTTGACCATGTGGTCCAGGGGGCGGTTTTCGATGGATATCAATTCCAGACAGACCAGAAAAGCAATCAGACCGGAATCGGCGAACCAGTTATCACGGAAATAAAAGTGACCGGAATGTTCACCGCCGAAGATGGCGTTATGTTTTTTCATTAATGGTTTGATAAGGGCGTGGCCGACGCGGGTTCGGATAGCTTGACCGCCCATTTTTAACACCAGTTCGGGGACAGCCTTGGAGCAAATCAGGTTGTACAGGATGGTTTCTCCGGGGTATTTAGTCAGCAGGGATTTGGCGACCAGCGAGGTGACAATATCGCCTCCGAGCTGATTGCCGAATCGGTCCACAAGGAACATCCGGTCGGCGTCGCCATCAAAAGCCACCCCGAAATCCGCTTTGGTTTCGGCAATTTTCTTCTGTAGATCCGCCAGGTTTTCCAGTTCGATGGGCGAAGCCGGGTGATTGGGGAAGGTTCCGTCGAGCTCGAAATAGAGCGGGGTAACTTCAACCGGCAGTTTTTCCAGAAGCGGCGGCAGAATGGCACCGGCCATGCCGTTGCCGGCATCAATAACAATTTTATATTTGCGGACTTTGGCCGGGTCGATGAAAGACAGGCAATGGGAGATATAATCGTTGATAATATTTTTGCGAATGAGGCGGCCGGGGGAGGGAGATTTTCTCAGGTAGTTGTTGTCCTGTAACATCTTAAGCATATGATTCAGGCCCATCTGGCCGGACAGGGGTTCGGCTTTAGCCTGGCAAATTTTAAAGCCGTTATATTCTTTGGGGTTATGGCTGGCGGTGATCATGATGCCGCCGTCAAACCCGAATTTTCCCACGGCAAAGTAAAGGCCGTCGGTGGAGATCAGCCCCAGGTCGATAACATCGACCCCGCTGTCGTTAATACCGCGGGCGATGTGTTCAAAAAGGGAGTCGGATGATATTCGCATATCCCGTCCGATGGCAACGGTTTTGGGTTTGAGGTAATTGGCGAAGGCGGCGCCGATTTTATAAGCGACATCTTCGTTTAACTGCCGGGGGTAAGTTCCGCGAATATCGTAAGCTTTAAAAATCGAAGGGTCGATTGACATGGTAACACCTTATTTCCTATAATCTTCAGAGATTATATATGTATTTTCAGCCTAATAATTCTTATACTCGAAAGCAATTTAAAAAAAGTAAATTTTACTACCTATATCGGCTAGTTTTTTGTTTTTTTAGCGGGTTAATAATACGGGTGGTGAGTCAACTTGAAAAATTGTCAATGAAAAGATCTTTTATATCCTGTGGCGTTCTTGGTGAAGATAATAGACCTGCCTATTAAGTTTCAATTATATTTCAATAGGATTGACTATGAATTATAAAATTTGTATATTATTAGATTGTATTTCAGGGTTTATTTTAATGTAAACCTTAAAAATTAGCGAGAGTGGCGGAACTGGTAGACGCGCTGGATTTAGGATCCAGTTCCTCTGGGAGTGGGGGTTCGAGTCCCCCCTTTCGCATTTTTTAAATAGTAAATTTATAAACAGGCGGAGTTGATGACTTTGAAAATTGATTTGAAGGAACTGGACGGTCTGGTCAGGGAAGTCTCGGTGGAAATCCCGGCGGAAGCGGTTAATTCGGAAATCGAAAAGCAGTTTGCCGAGGTCCGTAAAAAAGTCACACTGAAAGGTTTTCGCAAGGGGAAAGCCCCAATGGAGCGGATAAAGTCGATATACGGCAACGAGGTCAAGGCGACGGCGGCGGACGAACTCATTAAAACCACCTATCCCCAGGCGATAAAGGAAAAAGTCATAAAGGTGGCGGCACCGCCGCTGGTGACCGACTTGAAATTCAACGATGACGGCAGTATGCTTTATGTCGCCCGGGTTGAGGTCATGCCGGAAATAGACCGGGTGGCGTATGACGGCCTGGAGCTGGTAAAGTCCGCTGTCACGGTGGCCGACCAGGAAGTCGATGAAGTAGTGCAGTATTACCGGATGCGTTTTTCGGACCTTCGCCCTGTCAACCGTGAAGCGCAGGCTGAAGATGTGGTGACGGTCGATTTGAAAAAACTGTATGACCCCCAGTTGATAATGCGGGAAGATTCTTTCGAGGACATGGATATCGACCTGGGCCGCCACGCGACGATTAAGGAATTCCGCGAACAGATTCCGGGGATGAAAACCGGTGAGGAGAAGGAAATCGAGGTAAAATACGCCGATGATTACCCGGATGAGCATTTCGCCGGGGCGACGATTAAATATCTTTTGACGGTAAAAGAAATCAAGGAACGGGTGTTGCCGGAATTCAACGACAGCCTGGCCAAACAAAGCGGCCGGGCGGAGACAGCCCTGGAATTGAAGCTTAAAATCCGCGAGGACATAAAAAGGGAAAAGGAAAAGCAGCAGAAGAACCAGCATAAGAACGAAATTATCCGCCAGCTCTGCCGAAAAAACGAAATTCCCATTCCGGGGGTTTGGGTGGAAGATTATCTGAAAGGGGTCGTCGAGGATTATAAAAAACATTACCCGTCTTCCGATGAGAAAAAGATAAGGGAGAGTTACCGTGAGACGGGCATCGACGCCATGCGATGGAATCTGTTGTTGCATCATTTGAGCCGGCAAGAAAAGATTGAAGTTTTACCGTCAGATACCGAAAACTGGATAAAGAGTTTTGCCGAAGGCAACGGGGTTACGGTCGAGCAGGCACGGGAACATTTGAACCGCACCGGCAAGACGGAAAACGTCCGGGAAGCCATCCTTGAGGACAAGGTGCTGGGTTTCCTGATGGATAAAGCGACAATAATTGAAGCCGCACCGGCTGAAGGATAAAAGGATTTTTAACCATAACAAGGCATTGCCTGAGAAGGAATCAATGGACGAGAGGATTTACAACAATTACTTGATACCGATGGTGGTCGAGCAGACCGGTCGGGGAGAGCGGGCTTATGATATTTTTTCCCGCCTTCTGAAAGACAGGATTATTTTTATCGGGACGCCGATTGACGACAATGTTGCCAACCTGGTTATCGCCCAGATGCTCTTTCTGGAGGCCGAGGACCCGGAGAAAGACATTTTCGTTTATATTAATTCCCCCGGAGGTTCGGTGACCGCGGGGATGGCGGTGTACGATACGATGCAGTTTATCAAACCGGATATTGCCACTACCTGTATGGGGATGGCGGCCTCGATGGGAGCGTTTCTGCTGGCGGCCGGCACCAAGGGCAAAAGAGCCGCCCTGCCCAACAGCCGCATTATGATACATCAGCCCATGGCCGGTACCCAGGGGCAGGTTTCGGATATCGTCATCATGACCGAGGAATTTACCCGGACCAAAAAACGCCTGAACGAACTTCTCGTTTTACACACCGGGCAACCACTGGAACGGATAGAAAAAGATACCGACCGTAATTATTTCATGGCCCCCAATGAAGCCAAGAATTACGGTCTTATAGACAAGGTGTACGAGTTCAAGCGCGAAGAGAAAAAATAGCACGGTCGCCCTTGTCAATGAAGGCTATTCAGCCATAGGATAGAAAACATAAAGGATATTATGCCAAAAGATTCTTACGAACCTCCCCCGCTGCCGCAGCGCTGTTCTTTCTGCGGTAAGCCGTACGGCCAGGTGAAGCGCCTGTTTTCGGGCCACGATTCGTTCATCTGCAACGAATGTGTGCTTTTGTGTTCCGATTTGCTGCACAACGCCCCGGACCATGAGAAGCTCGATGAAATCCACGATGTTCCCCGTCCAGCGGAAATCAAAAATTACCTTGACCAGTACGTGATTGGCCAGGAAACGGCCAAACGGACTGTCTCCGTGGCCGTGTACAATCATTATAAGCGGATCAATTACCGTTTCAAATCCCGCACCCGGGGGAAACTGAATGGCGACAGCGACGATGTTGACTTGGAAAAATCGAATATCCTTCTTCTGGGTCCCACCGGTACCGGCAAGACGCTCATTGCTCGGACTCTGGCCCGATTTTTAAAAGTACCTTTCACCATTGCCGACGCCACGGTGCTGACCGAGGCGGGGTACGTGGGCGAGGATGTCGAGAATATCCTGGTACGGCTGTTCCAGGCATCCAATTACAATCCGCATAAAACCGAGCGGGGGATAATCTATATCGATGAGATTGACAAGATATCCCGCAAGGATGGCAATCCTTCGATAACCCGTGACGTTTCCGGCGAGGGTGTCCAGCAGGGACTGTTGAAGATTCTCGAGGGTACGGTGTCGAATATACCGCCCAAGGGCGGCCGCAAACATCCCGAACAGGCGTTCGTTCAGATTGACACCACCAATATTCTGTTCATCTGTGGCGGGGCATTCGACGGTCTGGAGAAAATAATCGCCCGGAGACTGGGCAGTAAGGTGGTTGGTTTCGAAGCCAAGAAAACGCATATCGATGAAAAAGCGGCGGAGATTTACGACCATATTATTCCGGCGGATTTGATCGAGTATGGTCTTATACCCGAACTGGTCGGGCGCGTGCCGGTGA
>CAZUAS010000036.1:0-26791 GCA_964618515.1 uncultured Ignavibacteriales bacterium
GAGATGGAATCTCGTGACTGGAGTTCAGACGTGTGCTCTTCCGATCTTAGAATATAAATGAACAATGACAGTTACACAACAATAATGAGGTTTACTATTTCAAGGTCATTATTATGAATGAAAACCGTATTAAAGGTGAGATGAGAACAGACCTGGATTGCGAAATCAGCAGTCTTCCGGGAAGACAATGGGCGGAAGCGGTGTTTGTTGTTGATAAAGAAGAGATAATTATGGAAATCAGCGCCGAGCAGAAAACCATAATTGCCCTTGCAGTCGGCGAAGAGGTGGTGTGGAAGGGTACTCTGGAAGGGCTGAAAATGCTTTTAAGGGGAGAAATAAAAGGCCGGTAATTTAGATTTTAAAGTTGATAATCTTTACAAATGAATTACAGGATGAATTCATTCTTCGGTATTATTCGTATCAGCAGTCAATATAATTGAGGTTCAGGGATTTCCTTTTAATGTATTTAAGGATATATTAATCCGTGAAGTTGCGCCTTATTTCATCGATAATTTCCTTATCCCTCCGGGCAATATTTTCCCTGCGGTTGTTGTAAACCCGGCGGATAATATTAGCGAAGGAATCCTCCTTGGCCGGTTTGATGAGATATTCACTGGCTCCGAGTTTTATACCGCGAATGGCGGTTTCAACTGATGGATGTCCGGTTAAAAGGATAACTTCCACTGACGGGAATTTTTTCTTCATTATTTGCAGAGTCTCCAGACCATCCATCCCCGGCATCTTAACATCGAGTACCACCACATCTATGTATGTATTTTTTAAAATTTCCAGGGCCTGTTCTCCACTCTGGGTTATATGTACTTCCATCTGGCGACGTTCCAGTATCTTTTTCAGACTCTCCAGGAGTTCAATCTCATCATCAACCAGGAGTACATGTACCAGGTCCGTAGTTGCTTCAGAGGGCGTTACGGTAGGTAGGGATTTCTCTTTCGCCTGTACAAGTATTTCTTTGATACGGCGGGCTAATTCATCGATATCACAGGGCTTGGTAAGATAATCGGCGATGCCCTCTTTGGAAGTCTGAAAAGCCTGGCTGATAGTACCATGGCCGGTTAATAAAATCACCGGAATTTCAGGCCACTGGTTCTGAATGCGATGAAAAACTTCGACTCCGTCAAGACCGGGCATTTTTACATCAAGAACAACAACATCATAGCGGTCCTGTTTTAACATTTGCAGAGCGGTAGTTCCGTCGAAAGCCAGGTGAACCTCAAAATCCCGGCGGCTCAGCGAGCGTGCCGATGTTTCCAGGAATTCTTTTTCGTCATCGACCATCAAGAGTTTTATTTTATCAACACTTCCATTCATTGTTAACCTCATGTATTTTTATGGACATGGTTTTGTTTTTCAAGGGGTAAATATATATGGATCACCGTTCCTTTTCCGGGAACACTTTCCGCCTGGAGGCGTCCTCCCCACGAATGAACCAGACCATAGCAGATGGACAATCCCAGACCGGTTCCTTTACCCACCGGTTTGGTGGTAAAAAAAGGTTCAAAAATACGTTCCATAATTTCAGGTTCGATACCCTTTCCGTTGTCAGCTACGTCCAGGCATACCCGGCCATCTTCTTTATAAGCTTTGACGAAAATATCGCCACCATTTGGCAGAGCGTCAATAGAATTATTTATTAAATTGACCAGGACCTGTTCCAGCTCAACGGGATCCAGCAGTACTTCAGGTAGGTTTTCTTCAATCCGGGCGGTTATTTTGACTCCATTCGCATTGGCGTGTCGTTGCATGAGGTCAGTAATTTCCTTCAGCCGTGGTGCCAATCGGGTAAATTCCAAAGTAGTCTCTCTTTTACGACCGAATTGCAGTAACTTTTTGGTAATATTGGCACAACGCTGAACATGCTCTTTAGAGCGTTTGACCGACTCCAGAATCATTTCTCGGCTTTTCAGGGAGTCGCCGGCCATTTCCACCAGGTCGGCAATATTAGTTTGCTCGGCGCTGATAATGGCCAGGGGATTATTAATTTCATGGGCCAGGCCGGTAGCTAACTCACCGATTGAAGCCAGCTTGGCTGAACGCATAAACGCCCGGGATATTTCCTCTCTTTCCGCATTTGCTTTCTCGATACGGTTGGTTAAATGCCAGGTCGCGACAAAAGTAGTGACCACCAGTACCACTACCGACAGTGCGACTACCCGGGCTATTTTTACCAGAGCGGTTTTAACCGGTTTCTGAACCGCCGCCAGGTCCTGCTGAGCTACCAGTTGCCAGCGCTTATCGTTTATCCAGGTTGTCACTTTTATTTTAGTTTGACCTTCGATAGTAATCCGGCGGTCCAGGACGCCCTCGTGATAATCCGTTAAAGGTACGGGCATCCTGTCGAGCACTTTGCCGATTGCCGGGGCGGTCTGATAAAGGCCTTCCCGGTTGACAATATATATATCGCTGCCTTCCCCGAGTACTTCCGTTTTAACCAGTTTGTCAAACTGATCACTGTTGATGGTTGCCCGAAGGATCCATCTCTCGTTTTTATTTTCTATCTTAACTGCAATAACACAATGGGGAATCTGGCGATAACCCATGAAAACGTCGCTTATATATGTCCCGGATTTTATAACTTCTTCAAACCAGAAGGTTTCGCGGTAATTCTTATCCTGCAAATCATATGGCCCGACATAAGCCAGATGCCGACCATCAAGGTTGATAACTCCCAAGTCTACAAAACTATTATTGCTGGAAAGATTTAAACTACTCAGCAGACTGTCAAGGGATTTTTCATTGCGTATTTCCTTAAGGGAATGAGACTTGGCAAGAAGTTCAATAAGGTGAAGGCGTTCGTTAAGGTGAGCTTCTATGATACGGGCGTGGCTGGCTACCACCGTACGCATTTGCTCCAGGGTTTTATTTACCAGAAGGTCACTGAACAAAATCCATGAGCCAAAACCGGCTAGAGATAACGGCAATAATGATACTATTAGAAGTACGATAACTATCCGCCAGCGTAAAGTAATACCTCCGGGTTTTTTGTTATGGGTATTTTTTGAGTATCTTTTTCCGTTTGTCATTATTGGCCTTAAGTATTTTTTTAAACCAATTTAACTAAATATTAACCCAACAGCTTTGTGATATAATAAGCGAACTAATTTATGTCAAGTATGAAAGGGCATGCAGGTAACGAAAATTTGGTTCTATAATATCATTTTCATAATAGACTGTTCTTTGAACCGGATTTTTTTTAAAATACCTCTGTTGGGGTATTATTTTATCATAAGGTTTAACTTGATTTATTGAATCCAGCCAAATAGCTTTTTTAAAATAGGAGCTTATTGATGACAGGTCGGATAATTAAATTACTATCCCGTGAAATAATAGCTTCCGGGACTATGGCTTTTCATTTCGAGAAACCCTCGGATTTTTCTTTCAAAGCCGGGCAATATATTCAGATGACCCTGATAGACCCCCCGGAAACGGATGATGATGGTATTATACGCACTCTCTCTATTGCCAGCAGTCCTTATGAAAATGAGTTAATGTTCGCTATGCGAATTCGGGATAAAGCCTTTAAACGGGTATTGAAAACCATGCCGCCGGGCGGTACGGTAAAAATTGACGGTCCCTTCGGGTCGCTGGTGCTGACTGAAGATAAAATCCGCCCTATTGTTTTTCTGGTTGGGGGTATCGGTATCACCCCGATTTTAAGTATCCTTCGTCAGGCCTTATATGAAAAACGACCCCAGCCGTTTTATCTTTTTTATGCCAACCGTAGGCCTGAGGACATAGCTTTTAAAGATGTTCTATGCGATCTGCAAAGGACCTTTGTAAATTTCAAGTTGGTTGCTACTGTGACCTCCTCTGAAAATAATCTTTCTGATTGGACTGGAGAAAAAGGCCGAATATCGGCAAAAATGATAAGTGCGTATGCCCCGGATTATCAAGACGCCTTTTTTTATGTGGTTGGCTCTCTGGATATGGTCATGGGTATGACAATAATGACAAGGGGGATGGGAATTGCCGACGGTTTTATAAAATATGAAGAATTCATTGGCTACTGAAGGTTACGATACCGAAACGGGTATATTCACTTTGGTACAAGCCGGGTATGAATTATATTATAATAAATATCGAAATTTAAAATTTATATTTGTAGGGTGAGCAAACTCAGAAATGTTCCCTGCGAGATAAATAAACCGATAAATTAAATGAAAAGACTGTCATAAACTAAAACAGCCTTTTTATTGCGAATAATGCCTTCCTTATTAAAAAAAAATTTTTAGATCTCATAAAGTATTTCTACGACACCATTTTTATACAATGAAAGAATCTCGCAACTAATTGATTTGCATATTGTTAAACGATTTATATAAACTAACACTTTTATGCGAGTTAATTTTATTACGGGCAGGTATTTAAACTGCAACCTTTTAAGCCGCTTTTCGGTCGGTTCTTAAAAAGATAGTTCCAAGTATAGTCAGGATAAAAAATTATGTTAACAAAGAAACGTCCCCAAAAGAAATTAATCATTATCAGTCTTTTATTACTTGTTGTTGTTGTCATTATAATTCTCGTTTTAAACCGTTCGGAGAATAGTATAACCATCGTTCAGGCGGATTTAGTTTATATCAACGATATTTCCGAAATTGTCACCGCCTCGGGCCGGATTGAGCCAAAGACCAAAGTGGACATCGTTTCCGAAGTATCGGCTCAGATAAAAGAACTCTTTGTAAAAGAGGGTGATTTGGTCGAAAAGGGCACTTGCCTGATTCTTTTAGACACAGTACAGCTGAAAGCTGATTATGCCCAGGCGCGGTTTTCTCTGGATGAATTAACGGCTCGGGCTGAGGCCGCCAAAACGGAACTTGAAAAGAACCAGCTGGAATTTAACCGTCAGGCCAGCCTGTATGAGAAACAGTTGACCTCGGAGACCGCCTTCACCAATGCTCGTTTTGCCTGTGATAATTCTCAGGCCAATTATGAAGCTGTCCTTGCCCAAGTTAAAACAGGTCAGGCACATTTGGAAAAGATGGAAGATAATCTGGCCAAGACAAAAATAACCGCCCCGATGAAAGGAGTGATTACGTTCTTAAACACTGAGGCTGGTGAAATCACTCAGGCGCAAACTGCTTATACCCAGGGAAAGACATTAATGACTATTTCCGACCTTTCGGTATTCGAGGTTGAAGTTGATGTGGATGAGACTGAGATCGTAAAAATCAAACTCGGTCAATCAGCCGGTATCCGGGTGGATGCCTTCGTGGACACGACTTTTGAAGGAACGGTGGTTGAGATTGGCAATTCCGCTCTTATAAAAGGGCAGGGAACAGAGAATTATACCACCAGTTTCAGAGTAAAAATCAGATTTGCCGAGACCAATCCGGGGATACGCCCCGGTATGTCGGCGTCAGTCGATATTACCACCGCTCATTCCCCGGAGGCTCTTTTAATTCCCTATGCCGCTATCGTAACGCGGGAATTTGACCCGGACTCGCTGAAAAATATGGATGCTTTATCGGGGGCAGGTAAAGGGCTTGTTGAAGCTGTTCAGGCTTCTGAACTCAATGATTCTATTGGTACCACGGCTTCAGGCGATTCGAGTTACCAGAATGATTTAAAAGATAAATACCGAAAAAAAGCTGATAAAATTAAAAAAACAGGGGTCTTTTGTGTTTTGAACGGTAAGGCTCTTTTTAAAGAGGTTATTACTGGTATTGCCGATGAGCAGAATATTGTTGCATTATGCGGGATAACACCAGGCGATACCATCGTTTCCGGTTCCTTTCAAACCCTCCGAAAGCTCAAGGATGGGGAGAATGTCAGAATCGACGAGAATTCGTTAACTAAAATTAAAGAAAATGAACAATAAGCCAGGTTCGACATTCTTATGGTTTTACTCTCATTGACAGGGGAGGCTCTCAGTGCTCTCTGGGCGAATCGCCTTCGTTCGTTTCTGACCGTTCTGGGTATGGTCATGGGAGTAACTTCGGTTATATCAATAGTAGCCGGTATGGAAGGATTACAGGCCAGTATCGACCGGGTCTTTTACGCTCTGGGCTCTAATACATTTTATGTCAGCCGGTTCGGTTTTAATTTAAACTGGGACCAGTATCAGCATATGATGAAAAGAAAAAAATTGACCCGGGGATTAATACCGATAATTGAGGCCGGCTGTCCGGATTGCGATGAGGTGGGCGCCGAGGCTTACAGTTCCAGTCATCTCAAGTATGGTTCCCGGCGGATGCGTTATGTGGAAATACGGGGTGAAACTCCCAATCTAATGGCCATGCGTAATATCGAAATTGTCCGCGGCCGGTATATCAGCTGGGAAGATGAAAGGCGCCGCCACCAGGTGGCTTTTATCGGCCAGATTGTCAATGAACGATTATTCAGAGGGGAAGACCCTATTGGCAAAAAGATACGCGTGGATAATCAGGAGTTTACCGTTATCGGGGTGTCTGAAAAAATGGACGGTCCCCTGGTTGACGGGATGGATGAATTTATCACCATACCGTTGTCGACCCACCAAAAAATTTACCGGCAACCGGGCAACCCCGTCAACTTGATAATCAGCGCTGTTTCTCTGGAAAAACGTGAAAAAGCCATTGACCTGGTCCGGGTGGTTCTGCGTTCGGCGCGACAGGTTCCCTATGAAGCAGAAGATGATTTTGCTATTTTTACTCCCGACGCCATTCTTAGTTTCATCAACGATGTCACCCGGGCTTATCGGGTCATTATGGTTTCCATGCCTTTGCTGTCGATCGTTATCGGCGGTATCGTAATAATGAATATTATGATGATATCGGTTACGGAAAGAACCCGTGAAATAGGTATTCGCAAATCCATCGGGGCGAAGAAAAATCATATCCTGGCGCAATTTTTATATGAGGCGCTGATTCTTTCAATTATCGGTGGTACGGGTGGTATAGTTTGCGGATATTCACTGGGCAAGTATATTCTCAATTCGCTTCTGGAAGTATATATCTCACCTACCGGGCTGGCGATTGTTCTGGGTTTCGGTATTGCCACCACGGTCGGTCTTTTCTTTGGTATCTACCCGGCGATGAAAGCCGCCCGTCTAGACCCTATCGAGGCTCTAAGTTATGAGTAAATGGACTAAAACGCGGGCGTCAATCCAGGAAGGGATGAAACTCGCCCTGGAAGCGGTTAGAGCTCATAAATTTCGCTCTATGATGACCATTATCGGGGTGATGATTGGCGTGGGGGCTGTTATACTGATAAATACTATAATGGACGGTTTTAATGAATATGTTAACTCATCGATTGAAAAAATTGGCAATAATGTTATTTATGTCGAGAAATGGGGCGACGGTGTCGATTTCGATAATTTAACGGACAAGGAACGTCGCCGCAAAAACATAACCATGGATGAAGCCCTGGCTATCAAACAGATGTGTCCTCTGATCAAGGCAGTTTCCCCGGAAAAGAAGTCGTTCAATAATGTTGCTCAGTACGGGAATAAAAAATTTCATAATCCTGACGATTTCCGGGGTTGCTGGCCGGAATTAACTGTTGTCACCAACCGTAATGTCGAGTATGGCCGTTTTATCGATGATAACGATATGCGGCGGAAGGCCATGGTAACGGTGATCGGCCCGGATGTTGCGGATGCCCTGTTTGAAAACCGCGCGGACGCCGTCGGTAAAGATATCCGTATTAACGGGTACAAATACCGTGTCATCGGGGTCCAGGAGCATATCGATGATTTGTTTAATATCAGTGAAAACGATTTTATTTATATCCCCTTGACAACTTTCGAACGCCTTTATCCCGGGGTCGAACGGGTATATCTGCTCTGTAGTGCAGTATCACGGGCGCAGTTCGGCGAAGCCCTGGACCAGGTGACTAATGCTTTACGCCGGGTCAGGCAGGTAAAACCGGAAGAGGAAAACAATTTTTCCATCCTTACTCAGGATATGTTCAGGGATAAGGTAAACGGGATAACGGTTACTGTGCAACTGGTGGCTACAGCGGTTGCCTGTGTCGGGCTTATGGTGGGCGTTATCGGTGTTATGAATATAATGCTGGTTTCAGTAACCCAGCGAACCAGGGAAATCGGGATCCGCAAAGCCATCGGCGCCCGACGGGGAAATATCCTTTTTCAGTTTCTTATCGAAGCCGCTACCCTGACCGGATTGGGTGGCTTGCTGGGCATTATGGCGGGGGCTGTACTTGGCTTTATTATCACCAGCATCCTCGAATGGAATTATTACCTGTCACCCCTCTGGATATCACTGGGGGTACTGGTTTCGATGAGCACCGGCCTTCTGGCCGGTATATACCCTGCCTGGCGGGCGTCCCGGGTGGACCCGATTGTTGCCCTGCGCTATGAATAACTCCTGACGGCTTTTCCAATCTTAAAATCTAATCTTCCAATAAAAACCTGAAAAGATGATTTTTATGTGGACAAAATGGTTATTTTATTTATCGTATTATAAAGTATTAGATTAAGATTTTAAGGTACTTATTTAAATTACTTTTACTTTCTTGCAAACCGGGGAACAGGAGATATTTTTCTTTACGGCCGGTATTTATCATACTAAAGATACTAACATATGAAGGATTTTCATTAAACTAATATAACAACCATAGTATGGTAGGAGTTTTTACAATGTCGTCTTTCAAGTATGACCTTAAAAATTATGGTTTGGTTCCATTAATAGTTCTTTTTCTTCTTTTTATTACTGTGGGTGACAGCCAGGGAGAGCTGGCACAGGCTGATGAGATGCAAATGGTCTGCCAGAACTGGCTTTCTCTTGTGGTTTTTGAAAAAGGTGGTTGGGCCGGTTCGCTGACGCCTGATATTATTGAAGTCAATGAATTATATGCGGGCGATACTCTTTTAGCCCGGTATTATAACATATCACCTCGGGGATTTGTTGTCGTGCCGGTATTGAAGGAAATGACCCCGATTAAAGCCTACTCGGATGAATCGAATCTCGACGAAAGTCAGGAAGGCGGCTTTTTACTGTTACTTAAAGAGATGCTGTCTTCACGGATGGGACTTTATGCGCAAACATTTGGCAGTCTTGAAGCGGTTCAACCTGATAATGATTACGCTCTATTTGGTCATGGTCAGAAGCAGTTATGGGACAAATTTACGGTCAGTCCCGCTGAATTTAATCCCAAGTCCATGGCCCGGCAAAGCCTGGGAATTGATGAAGCGGGACCTCTTATTACTTCCAGCTGGCACCAGCGGGCACCTTATAATAATTACTGTCCGATGGGGGATGGCGACCGGACGGTTGTCGGTTGTGTGGCTACCGCCATTGCACAAATTTTACTTTACTGGCAATGGCCGGAAAGTGGTCTGGGCACTCACACATATTACTGGCAGGGTGATAATTCCTGCGGCGGATATACTCCCGGGGATTCCTTGACCGCCGATTTTACGGACAGTTATGATTGGGCTAATATGCCCGATAGCTGTGACCTGGGATGTTCACCGACCGAGGAAGAAGCCCTGGCGGAGTTGAACTATGAAGTCGGCGTATCCTGTGATATGGATTACGGCGCCTGCGGTTCGGGCAGTTATATCTCCGCGGCCATGAAATCGTTTACCAATTACTTTAAATACAGTTCCGAACTCACCCTGGTATCCCGCTATCAATATAGTCTTGAAGAGTGGTATAATATTGCCAGGGAGGAGATCGATAACGGTCGTCCCGTAAACTATTTTATTACCCGTCATTCTATTATTTGCGACGGTTACCGGATGCTGGGCGACCAATATCAATATCACATGAATTACGGCTGGGGCGGGTCATTCAATACCTGGTTCGTCCTTGACAGTTTATATTGCTACTGGGAGCCTGACAGCCTTTGTCCGGCCGAGCAGGAAAGTATGATTATACGCATTATGCCTCAGGATAAACCGGTTCTCAGCAGTATCGGACATAATCTTGACGAGGTTGCCGGCGATGGTGACGGTCATGCTGACCCCGGGGAAAACGTTGAGATATCATATAAGATTGTTAATACCGGTCTTGAAGCAGTGAATACTGTGGGTATACTGTCTTCCAGCGACCCTTATATCAACGTAACCTCAGCCAGTGCCGCATTCGACCCGCTTATTAACTGGGGCGATTCCGGTACGACCCAGACACCCTTTGTCTTAATTGTAAATTCTGCCTGTCCCGACCCTCATTATGCCCTTTTGAAAATTAATATAACTTCCGATGGCGGTTATGCGACCAGTGACTCCTTTTATATTTTCATCGGCGATACGCCCGGCTTCGAGGATAATTTTGACGGTCCCGTCAAACCCTGGATGCATAAGGCCCTGACACTGACCTTTAATGACGAGTGGCATTTGGATACGTACCGTTATCACAGCGGCTCCAACAGCTGGAAAGCGGGCGGATGGGGTTCGGAATATTATTCCGATAATCTTGACGCCGCCCTGATAACTCCCCCGTTCCTTCTGCCTGCCAATGCTGAACTCAGTTTCTGGCACTGGATTTCGGCTGAAGATAATGACGATGGGAGCACTGCCTGGGATGGAAGTATGGTGATGATATCCTCCGGCGGTGGGTTATGGGAACAGGTTACTCCGGAGGGCGGATACCCTTATACAGTCGTAGATAATCCCGCGAGCCCTTATGCTCCGGGAACGCCTGTTTTTTCCGGTGACCAGGGTTGGACAGAAGTAATCGTCGATTTATCGGCATACTCCGGGGTCGTACAGTTGATGTTTCGTTTCGGTACCGACGGCTATGTTACTCAGGAAGGCTGGTATGTTGATGATGTAGTGGTTATCGGCACCGGTTGTTGTGTGGATTTTACCGGAAATGCCGACTGTTCCACGGAGGAAATGCCTGATATTGCCGATATAACCCGTTTGATTGATTATTTGTATATTTCTCATGAACCGCTCTGTTGTCTGGAAGAAGCTGATGCCGACGCCAGCGGGGGGGAACCCGATATTGCCGACATTACCCGGTTGATTGATTTTCTATATATCTCCCATGACCTCCTGTCTGATTGTCCATGATATTTTACATGATATCTAAAACCGTCGCTGTTTCAGTGACGGTTTTTTTAATTGTTTTACGGTTTACATTTGACCTGTTGACTGGATGTAAATTCTTTATATATTAAAATAACTGTTTAGATTAGGAATCCGGCTTAAGCTAAAACTATAATTTCCCTGAGTCCCGATGCAAAGGGTGTCATTAATAAAAACAATTACTTTGGGTCTGGTTCTGTTTATAACCGTTTCCTCTTGTTGGGCGGCTAAGAAGTTCTCCGTCTCAAATCGTTACGATGCGAACTTATTACCTTATGAACTTAAGGAAATACAATCCGGCAATTGGGAAGTTTTCACCAAACCGCAGTTACGACCCGCCCAGGTATTTAAACTTGCTATCGCCGGTCGGGAGGAAGGGGCATTTATTCGGGCATATAACCCGTCGCTGAATATCGATAATCCGGCTAATTTTACTTTTATTTCCTATCCGTCGATGAAGACCGTTGACGACGATCCGGTCTGGTTGATTATAAATGACTGGTGTCTTTATACGGACCATCTAAAAAACCATCAGGCTATTGCCGGAGCCGGTTATAGAAATGATACAGCCTGGGTTTTTCGTCAAATTCCACAAACCAATCAATGTGAACGAAAATATTTGACCTCGGGTCGTGATGCCACCGGTGACCATCGCTGGGAACCGGAAATTTACCTGCTTTACCTTGGCGATTATGACTATGATAACCGCCATGAGGCGTTTTTCTATATCAACTCCATGCGGGAACTTGTCCCGCGCGAGTTATTCTGTGTCGAGATGGAGTCATTGCGGATAGAATGGTCCTTGCCGGTAGCATCGCTTTTAAACCGGTGTGATTTCTATCCTGCCGGTGATGCTATCGAGCCGATAGTTATTTTTACCTCCTATAATCCCCAGCAGGGTGTAGCTGACAGTAATTTCAGCGACTATTATGGTTATCTGACCATTGTAAATTCTCATGGCCGGATTATCTATAACCGGATTACAGCCGAGAACTTTTATGGCGCTAAAATTGTGGCAGGTGATGATAACAAGTCTTTCTTCGTAACCTCGGAAAAACCCCTTGATCCGACATCCTTCCATGACAGTACATCAAACGGCAATTATTATATATCAAAAATCAATTCCCATGGTGAGGTTCTCGATGTTCTCGAGGTCTCTGAAAAGCCGCATGAAATATGGCTGGCGCCGTATGGGACCGAGGAAACGACTACTCTATTCGTTCATTATTTCAATTCCGTCATCCGGGTTTACAGTACCGACAGTTTAAAGCTTCTGGCTTTTTCCGACACAGTGGCGCTAGGGAAATATCTTGGTAGCATAAAACTGGCTGAAGCCGAGCTGGAAGGTCATGTTTTCAGTGACGGAATTTATTCCGCTGATTTATCACTATTGGCCGCCTTTCCTTTTCATGCCGGCGATTACCAGCCCCTGTTGATTGATGAGCAGGGTATAGTCCGGACTTTTATAATCAATGCCAGAAATCGTTATCAGGTAGTTAATCTTCATAAGAAGTCCCTGTGGGCTTTACTCTCGGTTTTTACATATCATCATCAATCTTATTTACTGATAATTTTATCCATTTTGGCGGCGGCTCTGATAATAGCCAATACTTATCGCCGGCGAGCTGTCGAAAGAGTTCAGGAAAATGAAAAAAGCCTCAATTCAATCATCGAAAATATTCAGGATGTCATATTTCGCACCGATAAAAAAGGGCGGCTGGTAAAGATATCACCGTCTGTTAAAATTATCCTTGGCTATACTCCTTCGGAAGTAATTAATCATTACGCAAAAGAATACTTCATCTATCCCGGAAAATTTAGGGATTTAATAGCACTTATGAGCAAACAAGGCCGGGTATCGGATTATGAGATACTCGTTAGGCACCAGGATGGTCGCCGGGTGGCTTTAAGTGTAAGTTCCTATTTTCATCGCAACGGCATCGGCAATATTTTTGGTATTGAGGGGATAGCCCGGGATATTACTTTTCGAAAACGGGCGGATGAAGAAATTAAATCCGCTAAAAGTCAGATAGAACAAATATTTCGGGCGGCGGCACCGCTTTGCGTGATTGATAAAAATTACGTCATCAGAAACGTCAACGACACTTATATGAAACTATTTAAGATTAATCGAGAAGATGAAATCGGTAAAAAGTGTTTTGAGCAATGGCCCGGTCAATATTGTCACACCCCGCAATGTCCATTGAAACAAATATTAAGCGGTAAAGAACAGTATATTTATGAACTAGAAAATAAACTCCATGACGGAACCAGAATTTATACCTTGGTAACGGCTATCCCTTATCGCAGTGCCGACGGTGAAATCCTCGGTATCGTAGAAAATTATTATGATTATACTCAGAGGAAAATAGCGGAAGATGCTCTGAGAACCAGCGAGGAAAAATATCGAACTCTGGTAGAAGGCGCCGAAGAAGCCATATTTACGCTCGACCGTGACGGCAGATTTTTGTTTTTAAACAAGTTATCCTGCCGATACCTGGGTGGTAATCCGGAGCAATTGGTTGGGAAATGTGTAAACGATTTCTTCCCTGAAGAAAATGCCAAACATCAAATGGAATTGTTAAAAAGGGTTTTTAATAGCGGCCAGGCCGAGTTGAATGAATCCGTATTTATATTACATAAGCGCAAATACCACTTCCGTACCAGCCTGCAACCGATAAGAGATGCTATGAATAATGTTGTAGCTGTCCTCGGGATCGCTATGGATATAACAGATATTGTCACAACTCATGAAGAGCTGAAAAGTGAACGGGAATTCGTGGGTTCTCTTCTTGAAACCGCCAACAGCCTGGTGGTTTGCCTTGATAATAAAGCCTGCATCACAGTTTTCAACAAGGAATGTGAAAGAGTGACAGGCTATAAAAAAGAAGAAGTCATTGGTAAAAGCTGGCCTGAAATATTCCTTCCGCCGGACCATTTTTACTTCCAAATTGAAGACTTTGCTCAATGGGTCAGGCAGCATCCGGAGGATAAATATGAAGGCCCGCTGGTGACTAAAACTGGTGAAATAAGAACTATTCTCTGGTCTAATTCCGCTATATTTTCGCCTGATTCAGATCAGATTCGAGCTATTGCTGTAGGTCATGATATCACCGAACGCAAAAAAGCCGAACAGGCTCTGAGTGAAAGCGAGGACAAATTCCGCCATATCGCCGAACTGGCTCCGGAAGGAATTTTCGAAACAAATGAAGAAGGTACGATAACTTTTGCCAACTATAAGGCATTGGCCTATTTCGGGTATGACAAAGAGGACCTTAAGCGAGGTGTTAAAGTTCTGGATATGCTTGTTCCTGAATACCACGGGCAGGTGGCTGAAAAATTTGATAAGTTATTAAAAGGTGAAAAACTGGAACCCGGCGAATACCGAGCTGTTCGTAAAAACGGTACTGTCTTTCCGGTGAGCATTCATTCCAGTCCCATTTACTACCAGGGACAGATAACAGGTATCAGAGGTGTTGTTGTCGATATTACGGAACGGAAACGTAACGAAGAAATGCAGATGGTTCTTTATAGAATTTCCAATGCCGTCAACGTTACCAAGGATATAAATGAATTATTTGAACTTATCCGCAAAGAATTGAGCGTCATCATTGATACCTCGAATTTCTTCATTGCTCTTTATGACCGGGCGACCGATACTATTTATAATTCTTATATGGTCGACGAAAGAGATAATTTTACCAGCTTTCCGGCCGGCAAAACCATGACCTCATACGTAATTAAAAATGAGCGGCCGCTTTTAGCCAACAGCGAAACAAAACGCCGCCTGGTGGAAGCTGGAGAAATCTACACGGTCGGCACACCCTCCAAGATATGGCTGGGTGTTCCTCTTAAGACCGGCTCTGAAGTAATCGGAGCGGTGGTGGTGCAGAATTACAGTGACGAGAATGCTTATACCGAAAAAGACCTTGAAATATTGAATTTTGCTTCCGAGCATATCGCTATCGCCCTGGAGCGTAAAAAAGTCCAGGATGCTTTAAGCGAAAGTGAAAAGCGTTATGAACTGGCTACCGCCGTCGCAAAAGTAGGTATATGGGATTGGAATCTCGAAACAGGCGAATATTATATCGACCCGGCTGTCAAAACCAATCTGGGTTATAAAGATAATGAAATTGCCAATAATTATGAAGCCTGGACCGCACATATTCATCCTGATGACCGGATGGCGGTAGCGCGGGCTGTTAATGACCATATTCATGGTAAAATGCCGGAATATTACTATGAACATCGCATGATTTGTAAGGACAATTCGCATATCTGGGTTCAGGCTCGAGGTCGGGGAATATGCAATTCTGAAGGCAGGATGGTGCGGATGATTGGTACCTGTACGGATATATCCGAGCGTAAAAGGAATGAGGAAGCTTTAAGAGAAAGCGAAGCCCGTTTCAGTGAAGCCTTGAAAAATTCCCGTGATGTTCTCTATCGTTTGAACCTTCAAACCATGACCTACGATTATATCAGCCAGTCGGTAATGGCTATGCTCGGCTATTCTCCTGAAGAGATCATCGCCATGGGAGCATCGGGTATGAGAATGCTTGTTCACGTCGACGATTTGAAACAAATAGGCAATCATCGTGATAATTTAATTCGGGCATCTATCGATGATGCCGATTCAGATACAACCAGGTACCGTTTGCGTTGTAAAAAAGGAGACTATCGCTGGTTAAGCGACAGCCATGTAGTGATAAGGGATAGTCATGGAACGGCACGTTTTATAATAGGTAGCGTCAGGGACATCACCGAACAGAAAAAAGCCGAGGAAGCTGTCCATGCGGCGGAAAAGGAAAAATATGAGCAGGCTAAGCGAACCGCCGGTGTTTTCGCCCATGAAATTCGAAACGCTTTATTTCCCGCCAACGTAGCCTTTGACCGTATTAAAAACCGCGTTTTTGATAATAATAATGATGGTAAGGATCTAAACTATTATGTTACTATAGGCGAACAAGCGATAATGAAAGCGGTTGAAATAACCCGCCTTATTACCGCTTATACTAAAATTGATTCCGAGAAGATGCCAGAACGGGTAAATCTGTCGGTGGTCGTTAACGAGCTGGTCTATAATAACCGCTTACGTATAAGCGAAGAAAACGTAAGAATTGATATCTCCGGCGAAAGTAATGTCTGGATTAATTCCAATTACCGGCAATTGCTACTGGTCTTTAACAACCTGCTTTTGAACAGCCTGGAAGCCATGACCGGGGTGAAAAAACCGGTTATAACAATCAACTGGCGGCGGAAAGACAATTATCTCCTGCTTGATTTCAGGGATAACGGAAAAGGCATCAGTAAGGAACATATCCAGGAAGTATTTAAACCGTTTTTTTCGACAAAGGTCGAAACCGGCGGAACCGGTATCGGACTAGCGATGGTTAAAAGAATTATTGAAATGTACGACGGTGAAATTAGCCTGGAGAGTATTCCGGATAATGGTACGGTTTTAAAAATGAAACTGAAAATATATGATGAGTAGATGGTCGTGATTATATAATTCCAGATTTAAATAAATAATGTAAAATAATTATTTAAAAGTCGAAGAAATTTTGATTCAGATTACTTATACGGGAAGGTTGTTGATTATCGGCGTCTTTTCTGTGGCTATGGCATACCTGGAAGCGGCAGTGGTCGTTTACTTGAGAGAATTGTATTATCCGGGTGGGTTTACCTTTCCCTGGGCGGGTATACCCTATAGAATGGTCATCATTGAGACATTACGCGAAGCCGCGACGTTAGTGATGCTGTCAGCGGTTGCTTTTATAACCGGAAGGAAAATCGGGGACAGGCTGGGATATGGCTTAATCCTTTTCGGCGTTTGGGACTTGTTTTATTATGTCTGGTTAAAGGTCCTTCTTGATTGGCCGGCCACATTTTTTGATTGGGATATCCTTTTTTTAATCCCCATGCCCTGGCTGGCACCGGTAATGGTACCAATACTTATCGCTGGATTGATGATTGTTTTTGGGTTTGTTCTTACCAGTCTATATGAATTAGGATATACGGTAAAAGCCCCTTGGCCGCTCTGGCTGGGGGTGGCTATCGGAACCTTGTTAATTCTTCTATCTTTTTTTCATTATCCTGATAATGTATTTGGTATAATAAAGCCCCCCTCATATTCATATTTTTTACTTACAACCGGTTTGCTGATCTGGAGTATTGCCATTATTCCAAACCTTTATATTTCCTTCAAAAGGATTTTTAAAAGTAAAAAAAGTTAATAATTTAAACCTCAGATTTGAGCCGGACAAACTCCCTAGCCGGGCATTTCTCTTTTCGGGGATCGGCCAATTTGTTTTCATATATCATTATTAGTTAATGTCTTGTTCAAATAAGATAAAATAGAAATAGTCCGGAATTACTTTTTTCTTGGTAAGAAGAGGATTGTTATATATATTTATATTGGTCTTGTAAGTAATTGTTATGGGCGAGATTATATAAATATTCCTTATTAAAAAAATCGCCTGGTACCGACTGAGGTCATATCTTGAGATAACATTTAAGAAGGATAAAAAATAGGAATTTCAATATTTGAGGTTTTCAGATGAATAAAATATTAAAGGGAATTATAATTTTCTCATTTTTAGTGATGTTATTTACTGATATGTCGTTTTCCAGCCGTTACGAAAATATGGAATCAAATCGGCTCATAAGCCATATGAATTTAAGTACCTTATATTTTATCAGCAATCAAGGGCAATGGGATGACCGTGTTCTCTATCGCACCAATACTGCCGGGTTCAACATCTGGTTTTTAAAAGAGGGCGTTTTGTATCAGTACACTCGTTATCATGACGCTGACCTTTCACCGGCTTACAATCATCTCGATAAAAGTTACAATGCTGCCAATAAGCTCGACCTGCTGACATTAAAGGTTAGTTTAAATAATGCCAATTCCTCGCCGGATGTCATTGCCGAGGACGAATTACCTTATAAATGTCATTATTTTCTGTCTGCTAATCCTCAGAAGTGGCTGACTGATGTCCCCTCTTATCGGGCGCTGGTTTATAAAGATGTTTATCCCGGTATCGACCTGAAATATTACGGACATAAAGATTGTTTGGAGTATGATTTCATGATTGCGCCGGGCGCGGATTTGTCACAAATCAGCCTCAGTTATGAAGGGGCGGTTTCGATGTCAGTTAATGAAAATGGGGAGCTACTGATTGAAACCGGGTGGAGTCGGATAGTTGAACACAAGCCGAAAGTGTATCAGATATGTCGGGGACATCGGATTTCTCTGGACGGCCAATATGTCCTTCGCTCTGCCAACAGTTTTGGTTTTTCGTTAAGTAGTGACTATGATTCCTGCTTGCCGTTGGTAATCGACCCTGTCCTGACGTTCAATACGTATCTTGGCGGGGGTACGCTGGAAGAAAGTTACGGTATAACTGTCAACTCTGAAAACTGTGCCCTTATTACCGGCGTTACGGAATCAGTTAATTTCCCAACTTATAATGCCTATCAGGAAACGATTGAAGCCGGTTACGATATATTTATTACTAAATTGAATAACACCGGGGATGAACTTCTGTACAGTACATACCTTGGAGGCGCGGGTGATGATTGGGCATACGATATCGCCCTTGATGTGAATGATAATATTTATATTACCGGTCGTACCGGCTCGTCTGATTTTCCTGTTTATAATGCATATCAGGCGGTAATTAAGGGCGTTGATGCCTTTGTGGTCAAACTTAACAGCTCCGGAAACAACCTCATTTACAGTACCTACCTTGGTGGAAATGACTATGAAGAAGCCCGGGGTATTGCAGTGGATGATATTAATAACGTCTATGTGGCCGGTGAAACCCTGTCAGGTGATTTCCCTCTGATAAATCCCATTCAGAACGACCAGCCCTTAGCCGATGTTTTTATCGCCAAGTTTGACAGTTCGGGCGGTACTCTGGTTTACAGCACTTACCTGGGACATGAAGAAAGCGAAAAAGCTTATGATATTGCCGTTGACAATCAGAGATGTGCTTATGTTACCGGCGTGACGCGGTCATTCCTTTTCCCCATCACCAATCCTTTACAGCACAATAATACCGGTAAAGATGATGTTTTCGTTTCCAAGTTATCAGTAAATGGGAATAACCTGGGGTACAGCCTGTTGCTGGGTCATGACAGCACGGATATCGGTTATAGTATTACGGTTGACGATGCCGGTCAGGCATACGTCGTTGGAACCACCAACTCCCCGGATTTTCCGACCGTCAACGCTTATCAGGATGATTTGGCCGGGGGTTACGATGCCTTTCTGACTTTAATAAATGCCGCCGGAGAAGCTTTTCTTTACAGTACTTTTTTAGGAGGTAATGAAGAAGATGCCGCTATGGCTGTTGCTCTCGACAGCCAGAATGATATTTACCTGACCGGGCATACAGCATCGGCCGATTTTCCCCAGGTTGACCCCCTGCAGTCCCCTCCGGGGAATACCGATATGTTTCTGGCTAAGTTCGATGCCTTTACCAGAGCTCTCCGTTACAGCACTTGTCTTGGTGGTGCCGGCCAGGATAAGGCATGGGCACTGGCGGTAGACAACGAAGCCGATGCATATGTGACCGGAGTAACCCATTCACCCAATCTTCCGCTTATCAATCCCTATCAAACTTATCAGTTCGGGGCGGACGTGTTTATTGCCAAACTGACGGATATAGTATGTGTCGAAACCGATGGTGACGGTTACGGTGACCCCGGTTATCCAGGTAATGCCTGTGCCGATGACAACTGCCCGAATATTTTCAACCCCGGACAGGAGGATATTGATGGCGACGGGGTGGGCGATATCTGTGACAACTGTCCCGAAACCTGGAATCCCGACCAGACAGACACCAATGGCAACAGGCGGGGCGATGCCTGTGATTTTCCCCGGGTCTGGTACGTTAAGGCCGATGGCAGCGGCGACGCCCCCACCATTCAAGCCGCTATCGACTCCTCGGCTCACAGCGATACCGTCCTGGTGGCGGCCGGTACTTATACCGGCGATGGTAACCGGGACCTGGATTTTAACGGTAAAAATATTATTTTAATGTCGGAAGAAGGGCCTGACGCAACCATCATCGATTGTCAGGGTACCCTCAGCGTTCCCCATAGGGGACTCAATTTCCATAGCGGTGAAGATACAACGGCGGTGGTGGATGGTTTCACTTTTCAGAACGGATATGGCCAGGTAATTTACGGCGCACCACACGGCGGGGGATTGCTGTGTGACTCCGCTTCCTCGCCCGTTATCAAAAACTGTTATTTCCAGAACAACCAGGCTTCCTATGGCGGTGGCTTGTGTTTCGTCAAAGCCGCGGCTAAAATCAGAAATTGCGTTATCCGGAATAATTTTGCTCAGGAAGGAGCCGGTGTTTTCGGTATCATCGTTTCCGGGGTTCTGGACCTGCAGCACTGTCTTTTTTATGACAATGAAGCGGCTAACATGGGTGGTGCCGTATCGGTTCTCTTTTCCACGCTTAACCTCGTTAATAATACGGTATGTCATAATAACGACAGTCGCAGCGGAGCAGTTATTTATAACGTGGCCGGTTTTTTGGACATTCAAAACAGCATCTTTGCCTATAATCTGGGTACCGGTAAACTTATTTCTTCCGATAACCATAATTTAAACTGCGATAATTTTTACGGAAACACTGATACCACTCAATATACAGGCTCAATGATTACGACCGTCGACCCGCTTTTCTGTGATGTCGTTTCCAACGATTATCACCTGGATTCCCTCTCGACTCTAACGTCTTATTTCCCTCTTAACGAATGCGGTGTCCAGATTGGAGCCCTGGGACCCGGGTGTAAAAACTATATTGACCGGGACGGTGACGGTATCTATGATGAAATCGATAATTGTCCCGACGATGCCAATCCTTATCAGGAAGATGTAAACAATGACGGCATCGGCGATGCCTGTTGCTGTATAGGGGTAAGGGGTAATGTCGATTGTTCAACCGAGGAACAACCGGATATTTCCGATATCACCAGGTTGATCGATTATCTATACCTCAGCCACAATGTACTCTGCTGTCCCGATGAGGCCGATTGTAATGCCAGCGATGGTGAACCGGATATTTCCGATATCACCTGTCTGATTGACCATTTATACCTTTCTCAAAAACCGCTGACGGCATGTCCGTGAGTTTTATCCGATGAAAAACAACGCTTATAAGAAATGAAACGGTTAGATTTATACAGAGTCTTCATTCAAGCGGGGGTTTTTCTTATTGTCTATTTTGCGGGCAATGTTGCTCCCGGTCTAATTGCTAAAACAACCGGTGAGGTTGACGACCATCACAGCTATAATTACTTTCATAATTATGAGTTTGTCGAAAAGGATTTTCAATTCATAAAACATTCCGGTTATGATATCATTAAGATAAAAGACGGCTCTTATCTCAACCACCCCGGCCGTCCGTTTATGCCCTTCAAAGAAATAAAGGTAGCTTTACCTTTTGATATGAAAGTCCTCGGAGTGCGTTTGCTGGAGACAGACGTGAGAGAAGTCGAAAGTGAATTTTATATCTTTCCCGCCCAGAAACCGCTCCCGATCGGCTCTGAAATAGCACTGCAACAATTAATCGAACCGGAACTTTCAGTATATGAATCGGAAGACCGCTATCCTCCTGAACCCGTCGTCTTCATCTCTCAAAGCGACCTTGCCGGTCAGAGTGTCGCTGTCGTCCGGTTGTATCCTTACCAGTATATTCCCCGGCTTAAAAGGCTGGTGTTTAACCGTATCTTGAATTTTGTCATAGAAGGTGAGACGGGTTATCGTTGCGGTGATTATCTGCCCGAAAAGATGGCTGATAATAATCGTACAATTATCGAACACGCGCTTTCATCCATGGTGGTCAATCCGGAACAGGTTAAATTGACTGTTTCTCCGGTATTGGATAAAACGGCGAAAGATATACCGGAGGGCAACTATGAACACGTGATAATAACCAGCGCGGGTCTGGCATCATTTTATCAACCACTGGTATTTTGGCATATTCAGAAGGGCGTTCGGGATACGGTTATTACCACAGACTTTATTTACGCTGATTACCAGGGAGCCGACAACCAGGAAAAAATCAGAAATTTCATAATCGACGCCCGCAACCAGTGGGGGACCCTTTATGTTCTTCTGGGCGGAGAGGATGATATTATTCCGTTTCGAACGCGGGTATATAAAGTCAATGCGGTACCCAGTGATGAATATTACGGAGACCTTGACGACGACTGGCTGTATGAGGTCTTTGTCGGCCGCGTCTCGGCGGCAGACTCTGCTCAGGTTACCTGCTTTGTCAATAAGGTAATTCAATATGAAACCAATCCGCCACCCGGAGATTTTTCTCGGAGTGTCACGCTGGTAGGCATGGATTTGACACAGGTGGAGGTACCGCCCTATTATGTTCTCACCGCCGCCGAGGAAATGAAAGAAATCCTGGCACAGGATTGTCTTCCTGAATCACTCGTTGTTACCAGAATATACGACAGTGAACCGGGGCTTCACAAGACCGACCTGGTGACCGCCCTGAATGCCGGCCAGAATCTGGTCAATCACTATGACCACAGTACGTATCTATCGCTGGGGGTAGGTTATCTTAATCATGGCGAAGAATTGGTGGCCGCTGATATCGGCAACCTGACCAATATCAATCACTGCGGTGTCGTATTTTCTCTGGGATGTGATGCCAACAAGATTGACTATAATGACTGCATCGGTGAACATCTTGTTATCTATAATGAGAATCGAGCCGCAGTCGCCTTTATCGGGAATACTCGAAACGGCTGGTTTTACATTGGGGAACCGAACACCCTGACGGCCCAGCTCGATATGGAATGGTGGCGGGGTTTGTTCGTGCACGACCAGTATCGTCTGGGCGAGGCCTTGGCCTGGTCTAAAAACAATAACCCGACCTCGGATTCGACCTGGCTGTATGCTCAGTGGACTTTGAATCTTCTGGGTGAACCGGAAATGCCGGTCTGGACTGCATTGCCTGTCTCCCTTCAGGTCATTCACCCCTTTCAGGTGGAGACCTTAGCGGATTCGGTAACTGTTCATGTGGAAGACAATGCCGGCATGGAACTGTCCGGAGCTCTTGTCTGCTTATGGAAGGGGGATGAAGTGTATGCCCGGGCTTATACTGATGCTTACGGTGACGCTGTTGCGGCTCTGCCGACCATGACCGAAGGGGAGATGCTGGTAACGATTACCGGGCGGAACCTTATTCCCTATCAGGGTGTTATCGAGGTAGTCATGATTATCGATACCGACCTCGATGGTATTCGCGATGATGACGACAATTGTCCCCTGGTTTATAATCCCAGCCAGTACAATTCCGACAGCGACGAGCTCGGCGACAGTTGTGATAATTGTCCCTTTCTGGCTAATCCTCTTCAGGAAGATTCGGATACCGATGGCGTCGGTGACATATGTGATAACTGCAGCGAAATTTTCAACCCCGGTCAAAGCGACCGGGATAGTGACGGTCTGGGCGATACCTGTGACAACTGTCCAATCATCACCAATACCATGCAGGATGATTCTGATGGTGACGGGGCGGGCGATGCCTGTGACATGTGCCCGGGTTTTGATGACCGTATTGACTTTGATTTAGATACGGTTCCCGACGATTGTGATAATTGTCCCGATACCTATAATCCCGGCCAGGAGGATCGGAACGGTGATGGTCAGGGTGATGCCTGTTGTTGTCTTGGCAGCCGCGGTAACAGCAACTGTTCCGAACGGGAAGAACCCGACATATCGGATATCACTCGTTTGATTGATGTTCTTTATTTAAACGGGGTACCCTTATGTTGCCCGGCCGAGGCTGATGCCAACGGCAGCGGCGACGAACCGGATATTTCGGATATTTCAGCTCTTATCGATTATCTATACCTGGACCATAACCCTCTGGCTGATTGTCCTTGATAGATTGTCGGCTGTTTATAGATTCAACGCTGCAAGCATTTTCTCAAGCCGGCGGGCTGTGGCCGGAGCATGACCGGCATAATGATTGTTGATATAAACAAATGCTTTTACTTGCCGTTCTTTAATTTTACTTATCAGGTTAGCCCAGCGTTTTAAGCGTTCCTCGCGGTCAATTACCTCCCTGTCCCATTTTTGGGAAACAGCCTCGATTTGCCTTCGGTCGCCCAGCAGACGAAGGTATGTAAAAGTGGTGGTAAGCGGGTCTAATCTCATCGTTATTTCATCCCCGTGTGGCATCCAGGCATGGTCCACCAACGTCAGTGCACAACGGTGTTTACGGAGGAGTTCGATAAACTCGGCGGTCAGCCAACGGCGGTTGCGTATTTCTACGGCATAACGGAAATCGCCGGGAAGGTCATTCAGAAAATTATCCAGTAACCTATAAAAAATCTCTTTTGACCGGTAAGTCTCTTTAGAAAAATAAGGGAATTGCAGAAGGAGCGGTCCCCGACGGTCGCCCAGTCTTCTCATAATATCCAAAAAAGCATCCCGCTGCTTATAGACAGCCTCCGGTTTCATAATTACAACAGGATCGGGTTGAGTATTCTTCCCACCATGCACGATTGACCGGGGAAATTTGGCGGCAAAAACAAAATTTTCAGGTGTTTTTTTCACCCAGTTATCCACCGTTTTCGGACCCGGAATAGCGTAATAAGTAGCGTCTATTTCAACCGTATTGAACTGTTGAGCATAATAGGTCAAAAAATCCGATGGCGAGGTACCGGGGGGGTAAAAAACACCCACCCAGTCTTTTTCTGAAAATGTGGATGTGCCGATTCTTATATTATCCGATGCCAGCATTTTAATATGTTCGAGGATATCAATTATTCTTTATTGTAAATTCGACACCTTACGACTACAAACAAAAAATCTTATCAGTTCATTTATATTATTATTTACGAATATAGTTTCGCCATGCGACAACTTTAATTTTGAATTTTTGTACAATAACATAATTTATCATTTGCATAAACCGGGATATTTTTTTATAATAGGGTCAGCCGACGGGCATACCCGGGATTATTAATCGGTGGTGAGGTGATTAATAGAAAATATCAGTAATAACAAATCGTGATATTATATCATGCGCAATGCTAAGGAGCCGTCTCTGGTATCAGGGACGGCTTTTTCAGGTTCTCAAGAAAAGATAATAAGGCATCAGGTTGATAGGGCCGCTCCGGAAAATAACAAAGACTTTCCCAGAGAGGTTTCAACAAGCGCAGTCCGACAACCAGACAGACTCTCGTAAAAGGTTGTATATTGGCCAATTGAACCAGGATGTTGGATACCTCGAAAAAAATGGTAACATAATCCGCTCTAAGAATATCTTCACCTTTGATAAGCTCTGCCAGATAAGCAAATGTAAATTTATTTTCACGATGGGATACAATTTCATTTTCCCGGGGGATTTCAATCAGATAAAGCAGATTATGGGAAGTTCTTTTAATAATATAATTCCTGCCCCTGGAGGAGGTTAGTTTTTCATCACCCCATAAGTATGTATTGCGGGGTTTTTGGGTTAATGCAACTACAGTATTATTATTTAAATACCCGTTGGGTATTGATGACACATTTTTCACTTTCCCCGGTTTTTCCGTTTTCTGATATGAATAACACCGTGGACTGATATACTGAGAACCACACCCTCCCCAACACATCAGGGTAAAAACGGTGATAAAACAGAATATTATCTTATTACGATATTTGATTAACAGAAACTGCATAATATAATAAAAAAGTAATTCTACGGGTACAATTTAATGACCTAATCGCTCAAAAATGAAATAACCGGATGTTCGATAGGTACTTCACAAGTATAAATAATATTTTTAATAAAGCAAGATATGAATTTTGCTAAATAACAGTTTCGAGATGTAGAGTAAATTACAAAAGGTGTAGAAATTGACAAAAAAGTAGCGTAACCTTTCAATAGATATTTAGGGACTAAGATTTAAAGAGGAAAGGACACGCTGATGTCAGATTATGGAAAAGTTGGAATTGAGTCAACGGAAAAGTTTGAAAAAAGTCTGGATGAATTGGCTCTGGAGGGAGCGCGTCGGATGCTGAAATCGGTTCTGGAAAGGGAAGTGGAGGAGTTTCTGGGTCGCAGGTTCTATGAGCGTGGGGATGAATTCCGCGGTTACCGTAACGGCTACGGCAAGAGGCGCAGGGTGGCGGTTGGAACCGGGACAGTGCGGATTCGAGCCCTGCGGGTACGTGAAAGCCGGGTTCCCTTCCAGTCGCGAGTATTGCCGAGTTATCATCGTCAGTCACAGAAGGTTAAGGAGCTGATTCCGGAACTGTACCTGCACGGATTGGCGACGGGAGATTTGGAACCGGCCCTGCGGGGTTTTTTGGGCGAGGGAGCCAGTCTTTCGGCCACCACGGTGACCCGTCTAAAGGAGAAGTGGGAGTCAGAATACGAGTCTTGGCGCAAACGTCGGCTGTCTTCGGGGGGTTATACCTATCTGTGGTGCGATGGTGTCTATCCCAAGGCCGGTCTGGCCCAAGACAAGACCGCCCTGTTGGTGGAGTTGGGAGTGAATCGGGAAGGCCGCACGGAGGCTCTGGCGATTCAGGAGGGTTATCGTGAATCGACTGAGAGCTGGTCTGCGGTGCTGCGCGACTTGAAAGAACGGGGTCTCTCCGATCCGCGTCTGTTTGTGGGTGACGGCGCTCTGGGGTTGTGAGCGGCGGTGCGCGAGGTATATCCCCGTGCGGATGAGCAGCGCTGCTGGGTGCACAAGATGCGCAATGTGCTGGCCTGTTTCCCGAAACGCCGGCAGTCGCAGGTCAAGCTGTCATTG
>CAZUAS010000037.1:0-25028 GCA_964618515.1 uncultured Ignavibacteriales bacterium
ACCACCACCCAATCCTACACTCTTTCCCTACACGACGCTCTTCCGATCTGTTTTTAATTCGTCCGGCGGAAGTTGCTTTTGGCAATTTTATGGACCCTTCGGTCTGGTTCATCGTCGGTTCGGTGGTCATCGGAATGACATTTGCCAAAACCGGCCTGACCAAGCGCATGGCTTATAAAATGCTGCTGATGGTGGGTGAAAAGACCAGTATGATTTACCTCGGCTGTTTTGTCATGACAGCCGGTTTGACTCTGATAATGGCGCACACTGCCGTGGCGGCGGCGATTTATCCTCTGCTGATGGCTATTTATTCGCTTTATGAACAAAACAGTAAACCCACCAAATTCGGTAAAGGTCTTTTTATCGGCATGGCTTTTGTGGCAGGTGCGGGTAGTATCATTACCCTGCTGGGTGCTGCTCGAGGTGCTGTGGCTATCGGTTTCTTCCGGGATATAACCGGTAGGGAAATCTCTTTCTTTGAATTGTCCTATTACATGTTTCCGGTGGGGGTAGTAATGGTGTTTTTACTCTGGGTGTTGATGATGTTGCTTTTTCGTCCCGAGCAAAAAAACATCCCCGGCCTTCGGGAACGGGCACAAACGCTTTATTCAAATCTAGGTCCGATGTCTCGGACGGAAGTACTTACACTGGTTATTGTCTTTTCGACTATTCTGGCCATGAGCTTGCGTTCCAGTATCCCTTTTCTGGCCGAGGTTAATAAAAGCGCCATTATTCTGGTATCCACGATCTCATTTTTCCTTTTTAAGGTTTTGACGATAAAAGATCTGGAAGAGATTCCCTGGAATATCGTCCTTCTTTTTGGTGGGGCGATGAGTATCGGTTTCTGTTTATGGCAAACCGGCGCCGCCAGCTGGCTGGCTATTGAATGGCTCACTATTTTAAAAAATGCCCCCGCTTTTATTTTTATTCTCGGGATTGCCTTTTTTGTGCTGATAATGACCAACTTTATCATGAACGTGGCGGCTATCGCCATTTCCCTGCCGGTAGCCCTGGTTATAGCACCTTATCTTAATGTTGCCCCGGAGGTGGTTTTGTTTGCTTCCCTGGTTACCGCCGGTATGCCCTTCCTTCTGCTGGTGGGAGCGGCACCCAATGCTATAGCCTACGAAAGCCGGCAATTTACCAGCGGTCAATTTTTTATGTCAGGCATTCCCGCCAGTATTATACTGATGTTAATACTAGCAGTCTTTGTCAAATTCATCTGGCCCATGATGGGTATGCCGGTGATGCTGCCTTAGGGAAACATTTTTTTCTTGGAATACCGGGAAAAATATTCAACCACTTCTTATTTTACTTGTTATAAGCTAAAAGTGACCAGTGTCATCTAAAGATGTGCTGGTCGGTATACAATAATTGTATGGCATTTGACAGGATTACATGAATCTCCAACTCGTTGACTCCCGCCGGTACCGGATGATAAAGGATGGCCGGAAAATAGCCGGTCCCGTCGTTTACTGGATGCAACGTGACCAACGGGTGCACCACAATCATGCTCTGCTTTTCGCACAGCAGAAAGCCCTTGAAATCGGGCAACCCCTGGCCGTTTTGTTTTGTCTGACCCCGGATTACCTGGGGGCGACATGGCGTCAGTACGCTTTCATGTTGCGCTCTCTTGAAATGGTGGAAAAAGAGTTAGCCTCCTTGCACCTACCCTTTTTTTTACTGTCCGGGCAGCCGAAGGCGGCAATACCGACTTTTTTGAAAAATAATAACGTAGCTCTCCTGGTGACGGATTTTTCTCCCCTGCGGCTAAAGCGGCAATGGATAAGGGATGTTTCAAAAAGAGCGGATATCCCTTTTTATGAAGTCGATACCCATAATATCGTGCCTGTCTGGGAAGCATCGGATAAACAGGAATACGCTGCCTATACCTTAAGGCCGAAAATCATCGGGAAACTGGGTGAATTTTTAACCCCCATTCCGAAAATAAAAAAACATCCCCTGGCATGGGGAAAAAAATACCCTGCCACGAACTGGTCCGGGATATATCGCAATCTCAAAGTTGACCGGTCAGTTGCTGTAATCAATGCCTGGACACCGGGGGAGAAACAAGCTCTGAAGGTGATGAAAAGTTTTTTTGAAAAGCGTCTGGTGGATTATTATGAAAAGCGCAACAACCCGGTTTTTGATATTCAGTCCGACCTCTCGCCCTATTTGCATTTTGGGCAAATCGCCGCGCAACAGGTGGCATTGGAAGCTCAACGGTTCGATAAAAATTTGAAAAGTCAGGAAAGCTTTGTGGAAGAACTGGTGGTGAGACGGGAGCTGGCCGATAATTTCTGTTATTATAATGACCGGTATGATTCCTTCGACGGTTTCCCCCGCTGGGCTCAGAAAACACTTCGGGAACATAGTCATGACCCCAGAGAGTATCTATATCCGGTGGAGCAACTGGAAGCAGCGCAGACGCATGATCTCCTCTGGAATGCCGCCCAGAAACAGATGGTGCTGACGGGAAAGATGCATGGTTATATGCGCATGTACTGGGCGAAAAAAATTCTGGCCTGGTCGTCGTCGCCGGAAGAAGCTTTTCAAACCGCCCTTTATCTAAACGACCGCTTTGAACTGGACGGCCGTGATCCCAACGGATATACTGGCCTTGCCTGGTCGATCGGAGGGGTTCATGACCGCCCCTGGTTCGACCGCCCCGTTTTCGGGCAGGTACGCTATATGAGTTATGAAGGGTGTCAGCGCAAATTTCCGGTAAAGGCGTATATTGAAAAGATTGAACGTCTGGAAAAAAGCGGGCTATGAAGATATATCGCCTTGAAAAAACACAACTGGTCGAGAAAACGGTCAGTGAAGTATTCGCTTTTTTTGAGCGCCCGGAAAACTTGGCAAAGATAACCCCGCCCGCTCTTGGTTTTAAAATCCTGACACCAGAGCCGCTTATCATGCAAACCGGAACGGTTATTGATTACACTATCCGACCTTTGGGTTTCAGCTGGCACTGGCGCACCCTTATCGTCGATTATAATCCCCCCATACGGTTTGTCGATATCCAGCTTAAAGGACCATATAAGTTCTGGCACCATACCCATACTTTTCTTAAAATCGATAAGGGAACGCTAATATGCGACCGGGTTTGTTATGCTTTGCCGTTTGGTTTTTCCGGACAGCTGGCCCATGTCCTTTTTGTTAAGAAACAACTTGAGAATATTTTTGAATATCGCCGCCGGGTAATCGATGGCTTATTCGCTGGTAATAAAACGGCTGGTGATGTTCCTTGACATCACTACCGGAAAAGAATACCTTCCCGACATCAAGGCAAAGCGATGAAGAAAGAAGAGATACGTATAAAAGTCGGCATAAGTACCTGCCTTTTGGGGCAGAAGGTGCGTTTTGATGGCGGTCATAAGCATGACCGTTATATTACCGATATTCTCGGCGAGTTTTTTGAATTTGTCCCGGTCTGTCCGGAGGTGGCCATTGGTATGGGAACTCCCCGCGAGGCAGTAAGGCTTGAGGGCGAAGTCGGTTCCCCGCGCATGGTGGGAGTGAGATCCGGACGTGACTGGACCGACCGGATGAATACTTATGCCCGCAAGCGGGTAAGGCTTTTTATAGACCAGCCCATCAGCGGGTATATCCTTAAAAAAGATTCTCCCAGTTGCGGGATGGAGCGCGTTCGGGTGTATGGAAAAACCGGCATGCCGGTTCGCCACGGCCGGGGGCTGTATGCCACCGAGCTTCTTAAACAATTGCCCTTTTTGCCGGTGGAAGAGGAAGGCCGGCTTAACGATGTTAAACTCCGGGAAAATTTTATAGTTCGGGTTTTCGCCTATCACCGCCTGCAAAACCTGTTCAATGGGAATTTTTCACGTGCCGAACTGGTTCGTTTTCATACCATCCATAAGTACCTGCTTCTGGCGCACTCACCGGAATATTACAAAAAACTGGGGCAACTGGTAGCCAACCTGAAAAAATATTCCCCCGCTCAAATGCGTGACGCCTACAGTCGGATGTTTATGGAAACCCTGGCATTCAAAACCACCACCGCCAAAAACGTCAATGTTCTTCAACATATCCTCGGTTTTTTGAAGAAACATCTTACCACCTTTGAAAAACAAGACATTTTAAACGTAATAGATGAATATCACCGGCAACTGGTGCCGCTTATCGTACCGATTACTCTCTTAAAACACTATTTGAACAAGTATGATATCATTTACATCCGCGACCAGGTGTATCTGAACCCACACCCGAAAGAGCTGATGCTTCGTAATCATGTCTGAGGTAATCTTTGATAAAATTACCTTATTGTCATGGCCCGTAAGAAGAAATTACTTGTATAGAGATTGTTACTGTCGTATTATTTTTCTTATAAAGTAAACACACTCTAAGGTGATAACCGGGACAAAAGGTTTTTTAATTAATGTTAAAACTGGTAGGTACCGATGGGACGAGGTTCTATTCCTGGATTCTGGAACCGGGGCGGTATATAATAGGTCGTAAGAAGGAATGTGATTTTTGTATTCCGCACAAAACCATTTCCCGGAATCATGCCCGGTTGGATGTCAACGATAATGGCGAAGAAGTATTTCTGACCGACCTCGATAGTCACAATGGAACAACTATAAACGGCAGTCGGCTTATCGGTCGGAAAGCGGTCAGGGAAGGTGACCGGCTGATGTTCGGGGATACGGAATTCCGTCTGGCCCTTCAGGATAAAACCGACAATGCCGTCGGTATCCCCACCCGTGCCCGACTATCCGAAAACGAACCGGTGAAATCGGTTTTTCTATCAATCAATGAAGCCCTCAAGCCTCTGCCGACCAAAGTTACCGAAAAACCGGAGCTTCTCCCGGTCATTTTCGAAATGGCCAAGATGCTTGTGTTACCGGAACCCAGGGAGGTCATGTTACAACGGTCGCTGGGTATGATTGCAAAAATAATCCCCTCCGAGCGCTTGGCGGTTTTGTTTGTCTCCGATGACCAGGAGGAGGTCTATACCGCGGCTTCGCTGCTTCCGGGAGGTAAAGATCCCGGTGAATTTACCCTTTCACGGACAATCGTAAAAGAAATCGTGTCCAATAAAAATGCCATATTGATAAGCAATCCTCTTGATGACCCGCGTTTTGCCGGGCAGAAGTCGATAATCATGTCGGAGTTAAAGTCGGCCCTGGCCGTGCCCCTGTTTGACGAGGGCAAGGTCCTGGGTATTCTTTATGCCGATACCACCCGGCCTTCTCAGCAGTACGATAACGACCACCTTCGTGTGCTGGCCACTTTCGGCAACATTATCGCCTCCCGTCTGCAGAGTTACACCCTGCTGGCGGAGCGTCAGGAAATGCAGATCATGGAGTCGGAACTTCGTCGCGCCTCGACCATTCAAAAAAATCTGCTGGTCCGGGAGCCGCCCGAAATAACCGGCTACCAGGTATATTCTTTCCAGGAGCAATCCCGCTCGGTAGGCGGCGACCTTTATGACCTGACTTTATTACCCGACGGACGGTTGCTGTTTATAGTGGCCGATGTTTCCGGAAAGGGGATGGGAGCAGCCCTCTTAATGTCGAATATTTTGGCTTCTTTCAGAATCCTTTATGAATCCGAAACGCTGGATTTGGCTCAGATGGTGCGGAAGGTATCGTTGCAGATGTATCGTTACAGTGCACCGGGTGATTTTGCGACTCTTTTTATCGGTCTGGTGGAACCGGGCGAGCACCGCCTGCGCTATATCAACGCCGGGCACAATCCGCCTTTACTGGTTAAATCCGCCGGGGATTTGAGTCACCTGGAACCTTCGGGAATCATGATTGGCGCTTTTGATTTTGCCGTCTGGCAGGAGCAGATTATTGATTTGGCCGACGGTGACCTTTTATTTATATTTTCCGATGGAGTGACGGAGGCCGAACGGGAAAACGTCCAGTACAGCGAATCGCGAATGGAAAAACTGGTTACGGAGAATCGGCATAAAACGCCCCGTGAAATTGTCGAGCGGCTGATGGGAGATTTGAACGAATTTATGGGCGATGCTCCCCGGTCGGACGATATAACCATCCTGATAGTGAAAAGAGCTGAAAAATGATGTTTAAAGCAGACCAGGAATTTGCCAATTTCAGGATTATCCGAAAAATCGGTGAAGGCGGTATGGGTGAGGTTTACCTTGCGGAAGATGTCAAGTTAAATCGCCAGGTGGCTCTTAAAATTTTGCAGGCGGAATTTTTTGACAATCCCGACCGTCTGGAACGCTTCAAAAGGGAAGCCAAGACCGCGGCTCGGATTTCTCATCCGAATGTGATGGCCATATACGATATGGACACCGCCCGGGACCGGGAAACCGGCCGGGATTTGAATTATATCGTGATGGAATACATCAGCGGTTTGTCGCTGACGGATTATCTTCAGAAAAAAAGCCTCGCTACCTCCGATATTCTCCGGGTAGCAGAGAAAGTCGCCGCGGGACTGGCGGCAGCTCATAAGCTCGGCATCGTGCACCGGGATATTAAACCCGATAATATTAAAATCGACGAAGACGGCAATCCCAAAATTCTCGATTTCGGTCTGGCCAAACCGGTTGACCTGGCAGGTGCTGACGAAGACCGAGACACTACTAATACCGTTTCGCGGGAATTGACCCAGGAAGGTAAAATCATCGGTACGGTCAATTACATGTCGCCGGAACAGGCTCGCGGAGAGACGGTTGATACCCGTTCGGATATCTTTGCTTATGGGATACTGTTATATCGCATGCTGACCGGGGAGTTTCCTTTCGATGGAAAAGATAAAGTGTCGATAATCGCCAAGATACTTGAGGGCCGGCACGTGCCGATTCGACACAAGAACGAGACGCTGCCCCCTGAGCTTGAACGCATTATCGATAAATGCTTGCAGAAAAATCCGGATGACCGTTATCAGGACACCCGTGACCTGGTGGTGGATATTCGCAGCCTCCGTCGCCAGTATGAAAGCGGCATTTCGGATACGACTTCAATTATCCGGGATAAACTGCCCTCCGGAAGTAAAGTCTTCGTCTTCAGGGGTGCCAAATTACTCGGGGCGTTTGTCATTTTAGTGGCAATGGTGCTATTAATTGTCTTAGGGGGCAAGGTTTTTTTCAAAAGTGACCCGGGTACGAAAACACCCCTTCAGGCCCGCGAAAATACCCTGGCCATTTTAAATTTTGAAAACAAAACTGGTGATCCCGAGCTTGACTGGTTGCAGGCCGGGCTTCCGGAAATTCTCCTGACCGACCTTGTCCAGAGCGGCGCCGGTAATATTATCAGCCGTAATCGTGTTCTTGACCGTCTGGAAGTGGATGAAACCACCGGCGCCAGCCTGCCCGGTCATCAGAAATGTATCATCGCCGCTAGGGCACTGGGGGCTACCTCCGCCCTGTCGGGCTCATTTTATAGAATGGGAAATAAAATCCGCATTGACGCTCGCCTGGAGGAAGTTGAAAGCGGTAAAATTTTACTGGGTGAAAAAGTTATCGGGGAAGACCCCTTTGTCCTGGTGGACAGCCTCACGCACAAGATCGCTCAATCGCTTAATATTCAGCTGGCTATGGCGGGAAGAAAAGATATCACGACTTTTACATCTTCTTCACCTGAAGCCTACAAGTATTACATCATAGGAATGGAAAAATTCGGGTTAGGCTTTCTGGATGAGGCTATTGAACAATTTCACAAAGCTGTTGCCATCGATTCCACCTTTGCCCTGCCCTATATGCGTATCGGGATGGCTTATACTTTCAAAGGTCGTAACCAGATGGGGGCGTCGTATTTTAATAAAGCCCGGCAGTTTGAGGATAAACTTCCCATTAAAGAAAAGAATTTACTCGATATCTATTACGATACCTGGCTGAATCAGAAATTCGATGATGCCTATATAAAACTCAAGAGTTTCGTCCGTAATTATCCCGATGACAAGGAAGCCCGGACTATTTATGCTCTTTTCCTGAGCGGCCTGGCCAATAATACCGTCGAAGCCCTGGTACAGCTTGATACGGTTCTGATGCTTGACCCCCAGTATCCACTGGCTCTGGAGAATATTGCCGCTTTGTATGCCCAGCAGGATGATTATGAAAAAGCCATTAGTTATTCGCAGCTGATGAAGAAATATTACCCGGAATCACCCTCTTCCTACCAGCTATTGTCAACATATTATATGATTACCGAACAATTTGACAATGCCATCAAAGAATGCGAGGAACTTCTCAGGCTCCAGCCAAATGACGAAAACGCCCTGGAACTGCTCGTCAGGATTTATATCATGAAACGTGATTTTACCCGGGCTGAAAAATATGCCGAAACGATAAGGAAGAATAATGCTGACGACCCTTATCAGCTGATGACGTATTACGGTATCATGGAAAATCTGTCCAACTGGCACGGACTGTTCATCAAGGGTCGAGAATATAAACAAAAAACTTTAGAACAGGCATACAAAACCGGCGACAGTGCGCAGGTTTTTACCCAGCTGCACCTGCTGGCCTCTTATTATTTGAATATTCTGAAAAATCCTGACAGCGCTCTGACTTATTCCCGGAAGTCACATCCCTGGGCTAAGGGTTTTCAGCTTATTGGTTATGCCTTTTTATTGTTGGATATAGACGCCTCTTATGAACCGGAAGCCCGTGAGATTCTCAATGTCAATATCCGGGATTTCAAAGCCAGCTTACCCCAGGAGATGTGGTCACTGGTGGAAAATTTAAGCCTTCTTTTCGACGGTAACGCGAAGTCGGATACAACCTTAATTCTGAAAGCCTATGCCGGTATAATGGAGCATCCCAATCAGGTCGGTTCCGGTGACAAGTATGAATACGGCAAGATTCTGGTATTGAAAGGCTATTATGAGAAAGGCAAGGAAATGCTCACCCGTCTGATTGCCGGGCGAGAAGCCACTATCCAGGCTTACCGTTATTTATTGGCCCGTTATTATATAGGCCGCGCCGACGAAGCCATGAAAAACACCGATGATGCAATCAAGGCGTACCGCGAGGTTCTCAAGTATTGGGATAAGGCGGATGCTGATATTGATGAGATTGATGATGCCCGGGAAAGGCTGAGGAAACTGCAGAGTTGATTACTTAACCTTTTTCTGCTTTAAACCCAAGCTATACTACGGCAGGTTTTTAGATAATTCGTATAGGTATTATTGTTGATACCCGTCTTTAAAGCTTTCTGACGTATTCTAATTATCAATTATATCTTTTACAAAAAAATAATGATGTTTTTTTAAAAGAACCAAGAAGCATTTAAGTAATATATAACTTTAATCATTAAAGAGACATATCTGATTGCTTTCCTGTATCCATGTCCTGAACATCTTAGCAATTATCCGTAATAAAATAAGGCACCCGTGAAAAGTGACCCGGCTTACAGGGTTGGCTTTTTTATTGTCTTTTAAATTGACTCCCGCAGGTTGTTTGTTCAATATAACAGCAGGTAATAGGTTATTAGGAAGATGTTGAAAGGACTGAATTATTTAATTTAAGGATATGGGTCGACCTCGTCGGCTATGCAATTTTGTGAAGGTTTTTATATCATACAATTGATGAAAGATACCTGATGAATAAAATATCAGAGAAGGAATATCTTTATCAGCCTGTTTCGTCGGTTGCCCGAAAGGACGTAGCCACGTTGCACCAGGATGTTACCGTTCAGCAGGCGCTGAACGAGATCCGTTCTCATGGACTCGGGGAAAGGATTGTTTATTTCTATGTGGTAAACAGTGAAAGTCGCCTGGTGGGTGTCGTTCCGACACGGCGTTTACTAACGGCGTCTCTGGAACTAAAGGTATCCAATGTGATGGTTAAAAGAGTTGTGTCGATTCTGGAAAGCACCTCGATTCTGGAAGCTCATGAATTGCTGGCGCACCATAAATTTATGGCTCTGCCGGTAGTGAATCAGCAGGGACATATCGTGGGGGTGATCGATATTGGTATGTTTGCAGAGGAAGATTTCAATGTAGCGGAACGCGGTCAAATCGAAAGTGTTTTTGAATCGATTGGTTTTCGTGTTTCACAGGTTCGCGAGGCTTCCCCGTTTCGTGCTTTCAGATTCCGTTTCCCGTGGCTGATATCGACGCTGGTGGGGGGAACGATTTGCGCTCTGCTGACCAGTGTTTACGATACGACCCTGGCCAAAAGCCTGGTCCTGGCATTTTTCCTGACTCTGGTACTGGGCCTGGGCGAGAGCGTCAGTATGCAGTCAATGACGATAACAATCCAGACCTTGCGTTCAAGGCGGCCGACTCTGCAATGGTACCTGGTAACTTTCTGGCGGGAAGCGGGTACCTCCTTGCTCCTCGGAGCCGCTTGCGGTCTCGTTGTCGGTCTGACGGTATGGTTTTGGCGTGGGGTAGGGGTAGCTGCAGTAACGATTGGTGGAAGCATTTTCTTTATAATTTTTGTAAGTTGTTTTTTTGGTTTCAGTATCCCGGCTCTTTTACATGCTCTCAGGCTTGACCCGAAAATTGCGGCCGGGCCGGTTACTCTGGCTATTGCCGATATTTGCACCATCATTATTTATTTCAGCCTGGCATCTTTACTGTTGTGAAATAGTGGTACACTCATAATTGGCCAGACCTGTAGTCAAGAACATGGCAGAGAAAGTTTTACCCTAAATGAAAAAGCCGTCTGATATGGGACTTCAGACGGCTTTCAGAGAATTTAATAACTGTGTGAACCCAGCTTGACCTTGCCCCGGAATATCCAGTAGATGCTCGAAGTATAGGCAATTACCAGCGGCATCCCGATGGCGGCGATTATCAGCATTATTTTCAACGTCTTCGGTGAGGAAGCGGCATTGTACACCGTAAGACTGTTAATAGCTTCCGGGTTCGAGAATATCAGAGAGGGGAACATGCCCACCCCGAAGGTCGTCAGAAGCAGGGCTACCGACGCACATGATGACAAGAACGCCCGGAACTCGCGGCCGTGGTGAATCTCGCGGGGAATATTGGCAATTGCCAGCATATTCAATATCGGAATGATGAACAGGATGGGAACCTGCCGGATGGTTGCGGACATGTGCGGTACGTAAAGCAGGGTCGCCATGGTGGTTATGGCGTAACAAATAATAAAAAATATGATGGTGTTATTGACCCAGCCGCGCACTTGTTTTTGAAGTTCGTTTTCGGATTTCATCAGGATATAAATAGCGCCGTGCATCATGAACAGCGCCACAGTAGTCACCCCGACCAGCAGGGCATAAGGGTGCAATAAACTCCAGAAGGAACCGACGAATTCATGTGTGGCGTCAAGGGGAATACCCCAGGCGATATTGCCCAGCGCCACGCCGATTAAGAGGCCCGACAGGATGCTGGAAACCGTGAAACTGATATCCCAGGTCTGTCGCCAGGTTTGTGAAGAGCGCTTGCTGCGGAACTCAATCGCCACGGCACGGAATATCAGCGCCACCAGTAGTAGTATCATGGCCATGTAGAAGCCGGAGAAGGAGGTGGCGTATACTTCGGGGAAAGCGGCAAAAAGTGCCCCGCCGCCGGTAACCAGCCAGACTTCGTTGCCGTCCCAGACCGGCCCAATGGCGTTAATCATCAAACGACGGTCGGTGTCATTTTTCGTAAAAAGGTGCAGCGAGCCGACACCCAGGTCGAAACCGTCGAGAATGGCATAACCGGTAAAAAGCACGCCAACCAGGATAAACCAGATAGTGTTCAAGTCCAAACTCATGCCCGCCTCCCTTCTTCCGCCGCCTGGTCGTCAACCGGACCATGCTGAATTTTCTCATTTAACAGGTAAATGAACAAGACGAACAGCAATAGATATATCAGGGTAAAGAGGATAAGGGAAATAACGACTTCGGAGGTGGTCACACTTTTTGAGAGAGCTTCCGATGTCCGTAGAAGGCCATAGACAATCCAGGGCTGGCGGCCGACTTCGGCGGAAAACCAGCCCAGCTGGTTGGCAGCCTGTGGCAGTAAAACCGAGAAAACGAACACCCATAACAGCCAGCGCTTTTTGAATAACTGCCCGGAGCGATAGGTTATCGCTCCGACTACAGCCAGTAAGATAAGCAGCATCCCGATAGCCACCATCAGATGGTAACTTTGAAAAACCAGGTTTACCGGCGGCCGGTCTTCGGGCGGGAAAGCTTTCAGGCCGGTTACCGGTGTTTGGGTGTCGAAATCGATCAGGAAACTAAGGAACCCGGGTATTTGAATGCCGATGGTTTCTTCGTCGGCTTCATCGACCCAGCCGAACAGATACAGTCCGGCGGGTGCACTGGCGGCGTAATGACCCTCGAAAGCCGCCAGCTTGGCCGGCTGGGTTTGAGCGATGGTAGCGGCGCTGCTGTGGCCGGTGACCAGCTGCATGATAGAAGCGAAAAGGGCGACCGCGACAGCTATTTTCATCGACCCCCGGGCAAACTCGACATGCTTCTTTTTTAAAAGATAAAAGGCGCTGACGCTGAGCACAAAAAACGCCGCCGCCTGCCAGGCGCCCATATAGACATGGCTGATGCGGTCGAGAAACGAAGGGTTGAACACCACCTGCCAGAAGTCCACGATTTCAGCCCGGGAATTCAAACCGCTCCCGACTATATGGTGACCGGCCGGGGTTTGCTGCCAGGAGTTGGCGACGACAATCCAGATAGCGGAAAAATGGGCTCCAAAAGCGACCAGGATTGTCGCGATAAAGTGTGTCCGTGGTTTGACCTTGTCCCAGCCGAAAAGAAGTATAGCCAAAAAGCCCGATTCCAGAAAGAAAGCAAACACGCCTTCAGCCGCCAGGGCGCTTCCGAAAACATCGCCCACGAACCTTGAGTAGGTCGCCCAGTTGGTGCCGAACTGGAATTCCATCACAATCCCGCTGGCTACCCCGAGAGCGAAAATTAAGCCGAATATCCTGACCCAGAAACGGGTCATCTGGTGATATAACTCGTTTTTGGTTTTAAGATAGGTGCCCTCCATGATGACCAGAAAAATACCCAGGCCGATACTCAGGGGAGGGAACAGGTAGTGAAAACCAATCGTAAAACCGAATTGTATTCTTGAGAGAAGCTCCAGATCCATTGACAGCCACCCTTGTATATAATTTATCGAAAACAATGATACTATAAATATACGCTTAAAATGATTTGTCTTTTTGTCATTCATGTCAAGTTTAATAATAGTTACTACTTAGTATAAGTTTAATAGCACCGGTTATTTTTCTATTAGTGCTGAATATAATCTGCCCCGTCAGGTAGAAAGCTGATGCTTACGAGAATATATTAAAATGGAAAATTTTCGATGTTTTTGTAATAGATGATTTTGAAAATCAGGATGCTTATTTACAATACTGGCGAACTTATATTTTCCGGGGCGTCCACAAAAAACGTTCCAGATTAACCCGGTTATGGTCATCGAAGAGCACCCCTTCTTTTTCCAGCAGGGTTTTTTGAAGTTCATAACCCTGCCCCGGTTTGAGGGAAATTTGCCCCCGGCTGTTTATGACCCGGTGCCAGGGTAGTTTTTCTTTTTTCCAGGAGGAGTTCATAACCCAGACTACCTGCCGGGCGGCGCGAGGATTGCCGGCCATCCGGGCGATGTGGCCGTAGGTGACGACCTTTCCCCGCGGTATTTTTTTTATCAGCCCGACCAGGCGTTGATGAAATGTTGTCTTCATTATTTCACCTTATGTCTGACTTGGTTATGCGAATATGATAAGATAGCCTTATGGTGTCTTTAAGGCAATTTAAAGATAGGCCGCCGGCATTTTTCATTCAACAAACCGCCTACCGGTGCGTTTATACGGTAAAGCAAGAGAAAGTAAATAAAAAAAGAACTCTCCTGTTGCGGTTATCCCTGTGACCTTTGCGCCGCCCGTTCGGATGACACCCGGGTTCGTCAAAAACTGGTCGACGGCTGGCGGAAATATTTCGGTTATAAAAATTATACGGCTGAAAATGTCCGCTGTGACGGTTGTCTTTACAACGGTCGTCTGGCTGATAAGAACTGCCCGGTCCGGGTCTGCGTTATGGAACGAAAAATGAAAAATTGCGCCTATTGCATCGAGTTTCCCTGCAAATTACTCAAAAAAGTCATGTGCAACCGAAAAGAATTAAGGAACCGTTTCGGCGATATCCCCGAAGAAGACTTTAATCTTTGTATGCGCCAGTTTATCAGCTATCCCGTTTTGATGAAAATCTGGAAAGACCTGGGTAATATTTAGGCGGAGGTTCGGCTTCTTAAACCCTTTGGCTTATTCATAATATAGGGGCAAAGTGTCATTTTATAAGGGCATCTGTCAGAGCAGGTAGTAATCTTAATAAAGATAAGGAGCTCAACCTTATAAAGATAACTTTTTGTGTCGGTTCATGTCAAGTTTTGTCAGGTTTTACCGATATAGAAGGTATTTGGGGGGAAAATGTAAGTGAGTTTTGAAACAAAAACATGTACTGATGATTTTCTTATAATTCATCTTGAATCCCTGCGTCTTAACAGTATCCTTCAATTTGACCTTTATATCCATAACGGTGCTGATATTATACTGTACCGTAACGCTCTTTTGCCTTTCACGGAAAAAAACCGTAAGACCCTTCTCGAAAACAATATTAAACAACTTTACGTTCCGGTATCGATGAGGGGACTTTATCAAAGTTATATTGAGACTAATATCAAGGCGATTCTCGATGACCCGGCTGTCGATGACCAGGTTAAGGCGCGGATTGTCTATGATAGTGCCAACTGTCTGGTTCGGGATGTTCTGAGTAAACCGACGCTGGGAGAAAATATCAGACGCAGTCAACAGATGGTCGAGAATACCGTTTCCTTCATCATTTCCAAAAAAAGCGCGTTTTATAATCTGTTGAAAGTTATGTCATTTGATTACTATACCTATACCCACTCGGTCAATGTCTGTACTTTTTCTTTGGCTCTGGCGCGGTATATAGGCATTGACGACGTCGATGAACTTAATATTCTGGGTACCGGCGCCCTGCTCCATGACGTCGGCAAAACCAGGATTGACGAAGCTATTCTTAACAAGAAAGAACCCCTGACGGACGAGGAGCTCAATATAATCCAGCAACATCCTTTCTGGGGTTATGAAATTCTCAAAGAAACCGACCTTCTTTCGGCGGCTTCTTATTATCCGATTGTACAGCATCATGAGCGGGAGGACCGGTCCGGTTATCCCCGGAAGCTGGGCGCCGATGAAATTCATTTATACAGCAAGATAGTGGCGATTGCCGATGTTTTCGATGCCATGACCTCCCGCCGTGTTTACCGCTCGGCCATTGAACCTTACCCGGCTCTTAAAGAAATGTTTGGAAACAGGAAAGCTTTCAATATACATCTTCTGGAGCAATTTACTCTTATGATGGGTCCCGGTTCAGCGTATAACTGCTAATCATCAATTCCCGCTGTTTCCTGTAATCCTTCAAGTCGTTTTCAAATAAAAGAGTGGAAGGCCATTCTGGTAATTGACATTTGGGTCAAGTTGATGAAAAATATATACTTAAGCTTCTATTTTGCCGGATTGAGGAATTAAATAAAAAGTGCTGTTTATTCGTCTTTTCTTCTAATTAAAACTGAGACCGGCAGTTGGATAATTTAAACCCGTATGTCAAGTTACGATCTATTGACACTTTTTTCTTTATATAAGGCTGCGTGGAAATTTAAAGAAAAAAATCGTCAGGGATTAAAATATTCTATCGGGTACTATTTAAGGGAATATACACTGTTGCAGTCTCATAAAAGAAAGGGTAAAAGATGTTTAAAAAGCTCTGGTATGTATCCTTGTTTTTGTTTTTAAGCCTTTGTTCAAGCGATATTATGGCTGGTGAAATCCACGAAGCAGCTAAAAAGGGAGACCTGGTAACGGTGAAAAAGATACTGGCAAAAGATGCCACCCGTATACATGCTCAGGATGAGGTGGGTTATACGCCGCTTAGCTGGGCGGCGGTTCGGGGGAAGTGGGATGTTCTCAAATACTTACTGGAGGCCGATGTCAATTACCAGGGAATTGACCGTTGTGCAGCTCTGTTCAACGCCTGTAATCACGACCGACCCGAAATCATCTCTCTTTTGCTGGCCAGGGGCGCTGATATGGAGCATAAAAACGCCTGGGGGAACACAGCTTTGTCTCTGGCGGCCCAGAAAGGCAACGCCCGGGTAGTAGCGTTTTTGATTTCAGAAGGTGCCGATATCAATACAACTTCCCATGAAGGCTGGACACCTTTGCATTACGCCCGCATAGCCGACCATCCGGAGGTCGTTGACATCCTGCTGGAAGCTGGCGCCGATACCACCATCAAAGATAGTTATGGTAAAGCCGCCCTGGATTACGCCTTCAAACGTCCCCTTCCGATATCTCTTGAGAAGAATAAATTGCATGAATATGTCGGTGAGTATACCATGCCCGAAGGCTTTTATTTTGTAGTCTGGATTGAAGATGACCGCTTATGGTTTCAGGATTACGTTCATGAACGCCTTTATCCCATCGGGGTGGACAGTTTCTATTCTGAAAAAGAACCCTGGCTGATTTCCTTCTCCCGTAATGATAAAGGCGAAGTGGACAGTCTTTATGTGGGCTTTTTAAGACAGACCCTGGCCGCCGCCAGAGACCGGGAGATAAAGGTCCGCAAAGAGAAAAAATATAGAGTTGGCTTGTTATGTGAAGATATCCCCCGGGAAACACTTCCTGATAGATACCGGCAGTTGATTTCACCGCTTTCCGGTTCGGACTCTACCGTGAATTTGGTCATTGTGGTTATCGAAAACTCTCCGGTCGATAAGGCGGTATCAGGTGCGGTGATATCATTTTAAAGTTTAAAGATGTGCCTATAAGTACGTATTTACAGCTGAAAAATTTATTAATTAGTGAGCCGTCTGGCGCTCGGATTCCTCTGGAAATACTCCGCGGGGGAGTAATCATCAAAACCAGTGTTATTTTAAATTAGAAAAGAATGAATTTTAAAGTAGAAGGGAAATGGCTGTTACCATTTCCCTTTTCTTTTTGTTTTTAAATCTGGAATAGATATTGCAGTTTCATGAAAAATTGCCGGTTGGACAGTTGCCAGTCAGGGACAATTTCGGGATTGGGTATAGAACTGTAGAGGGGATAGTAATCGTAAGGCAACTGGTCGTAATTGTACGAAGCCCCGATGTATAGAACCGAGAACGGACTCATCCGGTAAGTAATAAGGGGATCCACGCTCCAGTATTTGTTGTCGACGGATACATATTCCCGGTCAACACCTGAGGAGGAAGGCCGCTGGAGGCGCTCGCGATAGCTGTGCTGAACGACAATCCTGACTGAAAGAGCTTTCGTAGCCTGGTATTGAAACCTGGTTCTGAATACATAGTTCTCGAATAACTGCTCGTCGGTGTTGAAATGATTACTTTTTAAATATTCAAAATTCGGTTCAATTATAAAGCGGTCGACCGGTTTGATGTCCAGTCCGGTTTCGAAGGAAAACTCCTTGCCTTTATTGAGAATGTTCAGAGCCGGATTAACACCGCGGCTGATGGAGAAATAATAAGCCAGGCGGTTATTGAAGGTGCTGTTAATGAAGAAATTAAGATTCCAGAGGTCATTAAAGCGTAAGCCGCTCCTCGATTCATCACCGTAGTTGAAAGATAAACTGACGCCGGTCTGGGCATATCGAATATTGCCGGACCAGGAGGCACTAAAATGGGTCCACTTGCGGTCACCGTCAAAATTCCAGCGGGTATCGACTGAAACCTGAGGGGTCATTCTTTCGAATATGCCCTTTTCAAAATAGATATTGTAACCGGTCCAGGTTGAAAAGTTGCGGTAATCAATCCACGGGTCATAGCCGGTTTCGGTACGGTAATTGCGGCCGACCTGGTTGTAATCGACGACGAAATTCCAGTGCCGGGAATTTCGCCTTAATTGCGTAATGAAACCGTAGCCCGTATAGGCTTCACCGTCAAAGCCGATGGTGTAATCGGCATCATTTATACGGTAAGAGCTCTTAAAAAGGGTGCTGTCGTCCGGTTCTTTCGTCAGGGTCATCAGGTACTGCCCGGTGATATAGTAGTTCCGGGTCAGCCTTATCTGCTGGTCGAGCGCCATGACGGTATTATATCCGCCCACCTCGAAACGGCGGTCGTTGACAATAAAGCCGAAATGGGAATTGTCGCCGAAAGAACGCATCCCCCGCAAGACATTGACGTAACTTTTCCCTACGTTAAACGGCCAGACGTTGGATTCCTCCAGGGGGATGGTATAAAAGGAATTTTCATCATAGGCGGAAATAACCCCGAAACGGTATTTTCCGGAGCGACCCGTTAGTTTGGCGGCGAACTGGGGATCGTGGATGGTCCGGGTGTCCAGAGAATTGAAAATAGTTCTGAAAATATCCCGGCCTTCCTGGAAGAAAGGTCGCCTTTCGTTAAGAAAAAGAGTAACAGGGGAATTTACATCAATCTGAGCGGCATCGGCTTCAATCTGGCTGAAATCGGGGTTGTACGTAGCTTCTAAGGTTATATCGGAATTAAGAGAATATTTACCGCCCAGTGAAAGTTCACCATTGATATCCTGATTATTGAACGGAATCCGGGGGTCAAAGACATCGGCGATTTCTCCAGACTGGTTGGCTATGAAAGACGGCAGCACCTCAATACCTTTGCCGGGATAAACGCCCCTGATGCCGTTTACCGTACCCCATTGGCAGGGCCAGCACTGTTCGTTGCGGTCGTTTGCCGACCAGGAATACTGGTGGTAACTTTCGCGCGGTTGTACCCGCCAGAAATCCATGCGCCAGCTCTGAATTTCCTGGTTGGGAAAACGAATACTGCTGAAAGGAATGGCAATTTCCACCTGGTAACCGGATTCGGTGATTTGTGCCGCTGCATTCCAGATAAGGTCATAACCCGTGTCTTCACCGACGATGTTGGTCCAGAGAACATCCTGCTGGATGCCGTAAGGATTGACATGAAATTCATAAGCCCACGATGCAACGCCGTAAGTATCCATTAATATGATTACTTTATCATTGCCGGAATACTGGTCCCGCTGGCACATAGTGGCGCGGAGAGTCGCCGGGTCGTCGTAACAGATAAAACCGACATACAGATTGTCATTGTTATAGGTGACCATAACTTTGGTTTCTACCAAAGGTTCGATATTGTCACCGGGATTTCTCTCCACGAAATTGTCCGACCAGGCGGCGTTTTTCCAGGCGGATTCTTTAAAGAAACCGTCGATATCAATGTCGGAAGTAGCCCGGGAAATTTCCATGGTGGGTCTGAAAGTCGGTTGAAATGTCTTTGCTGTTATGGTTGCTGACATTAACAGCATAAGGCTGAAAGTTAAAAGGAAGACATTATAACACAATGTCTTAGATTGAATCGTAAGCTTCATATTCACACCCCTTGTATCAGTTTCAGACGCTGTTAAAGCCCAACCCAACTTCGACAAAAAAGGTGAAATAAAAGCTTTTAAATTTTAGGCCTAAAACATAAAAGCATTTTTTGGCTTTTAAATATTTTGCTTATATTAGACGTAAATTTTCAGCAAATGTTCAGGAAATCTTTTTTTATGACTTGACAATCCCGGAGTATCCCGAATTTCAAATATTAGCCCGGACAAACAAAATCGCCGGAGCTGTCATTTTTTTATTGAATCTTACCAAACCGATAAATTCATTAAGTTGATTTAATTTACGACAAACCAGAAAAATATATATTACACTGCCGTTTAAAAGGTCAAAAAGAATACAGGTCATTCTTATGATGAGCCGGTTGTCAAAAAGAGTTTTAATTATCCTGGCATTTCTTGCCGTTGGCTATGTTCTTTTGTTGATTCCAGACTCGCCGCCCTTGAAACCTTCGGGTGGTGAAAGCGAATCCTTTGCCTGGAATCGTGACGCCTACTGGACAATGCTCGAAAATAAATTCAGGGAAGCCAGAGAAGCCGGTTGCTTCCAGCTTGAAAAACAACTGGCTTCAAATTTTTCAACCATCGAAAAGCAGGTTACCATTCTGGAGACAGCTGTTTTTGCTCCTCAAGCCCCGGAGTTTATGAGGCTTCAGGATTCTCTTTTCAATCTGGGGATGCTGGTAGCCGCCTGCCCGGACCGGCTTGAAGACTATATCCGGTTGTTTAACCGGGTGCGGACGGTGGTTAAGGACCAGTCGGTAAACTGGGATATCAATTCTGCTGAAGCCCGGGATTGTATCTACCGGTTATTGTACGGCGGGCGGATGGCTGTCGAGGAAATCATGCTGCAATCGCCGGAGGAGGCCCTGCCTGAGACAATAACTGCTATCGCTGAACCTTCGGCAACTCCGTCCGGTCGGATTCTGGGTGTTAATATTCACAGCGGCGATATCCTTGTTTCGCGGGGGGGCGCCCCGACTTCAGCCCTGATTGCCCGGGGGAATGACTATCCTGGCAATTTCTCCCATGCCGCCCTGGTACATGTCGATGAAAATACCGGGCAGGTATCCATTATCGAATCCCATATTGAAAAGGGAGTGACGGTGGCCCGAATCGAAGATTACCTTGAAGATACCAAACTGCGGGTGATGGTCCTGCGCCTTCGCAACGGCCTGCCGGACCTTCAAAAAGACCCGTTATTGCCGCATCGGGCGGCCCGGTATGCTTTGCAGCGGGCTTTGAACGAACATATTCCTTATGATTTTTCCATGGATATCAACGACCCGTCGAAACTCTTCTGTTCCGAGGTGATCTCGGACGCTTATCGCTCTACGGGCGTCAGGTTGTGGTCGGGTCTTTCGCGTATTTCTGATACTGGCGTGAAAACATGGCTGGCGGCTTTCGGGGTTCGCCACTTTATTACCCAGGAACCCTCGGACCTGGAGTACGACCCGCAGCTTCGCGTTGTCGCTGAGTGGCGCGATTACCGGACTCTCCGGCAGGACCGTCTCGATAATGCGGTCGTGGATGTAATGCTGGAAAAAGCTAACGCCGGTGAAGACCTTAAATATGACTTGTACAAACTGCCGTTGGCCAGAATCTTAAAACTCTATAGCGTTTTTTTGAACTGGTTCGGAGAAATGGGACCGATTCCCGAAGGTATGAATGCTATCGCGGCTTTGAAAAACGAGTGGTTTTCCCGACAACATAAGTCAGTTAGAGATAAACTGGATGAACATGTCAGGAATTTTAAAAGGGATAAGGGGTATTCGCCTCCTTACTGGGAAATTGTTAAACTGGCGCGGCAGGCTATGGCTCAGAGTCTCCTTTGAAGCAATCGTGTAAATTTTCCCCCGGTGACGATTAATGACACCAGAGTATCTGTTATTAAAAGCTTGACCCTGTCTGAAAACAGGTTGTAATCCGCCTTAAGAACATGTCTTAATAAAAGTTCATAATTCGTTTTTATTTATAACGATTTTATATATATTCCCCTCGGTTACTGATTAGCGGTAGTTAAGATGATAACCTGGTTTCAGATTGGGAAGAGATAAAATGGCTATACGTAAATTGGATAAGATTTTTAATCCCCGAAGAATCGCCCTGATAGGTGTCACGATAAATCCCAACAGTGTCGGCGGCAAGGTGCTCTCCAACCTTGTCGGTAGTGGGTATCGGGGTGTGGTGTATCCGGTAAATCCCGACAGCGAAGCGGTTCTTGGCATACAGTGCTACCCGGATGTGAAAAGTCTGCCCCGTGTCCCGGACCTGGCGGTGATATGTTCAGCGGCGGCGGAGGTACCGGATATCGTCCGGCAATGCGGCGAGGCCGGTATCCTCGGGGTGATAATTCTTTCAGCGGGGTTCAGGGAAACCGGGGAAGCCGGTTTGCTTCTGGAAGACCGGATTAAAAAAGAAGCCGCCCGTTTTGACGGTATGCGGATTATCGGACCGAATTGCCTGGGCATCATCGTGCCAGGTCTTAATCTGAACGTGAGTTTTGCCACGGGTATGCCCAAAAGCGGGCATATTGCCTTTATCTCGCAGTCGGGGGCGCTGTGTACCTCGGTTCTGGACTGGGCGATTGAAGAAAAAATCGGTTTTTCCAATTTCGTTTCCATCGGTAACAGTATCGATGTTACCTTCGGAGATTTAATTGACTTTTTCGGCGAGGATGAAAATACCGAAGCCATTATTCTATATATCGAGTCTATCCGTCAAGCCCGGCGGTTCATGACTGCCGCCCGTGCCTTTGCCCGTACCAAACCTATCCTGGCTTATAAGGCGGGGCGTTTTCCGGAATCCGCCCGGGTGGCCGCTTCCCATACCGGTGCCCTGGCTTCGGAAGACGATGTCTACGACGCCGCTTTCCAGCGGGTGGGCGTCACTCGCGTTTACGATATCGGGGATATTTTTGACTGCGCCGGTCTAATCGGGCGTAATAAAATGCCGGGCGGTGCCAGACTGGGCATTATTACCAACGCCGGGGGCCCGGGAGTGATGGCCACCGACGCTTTGATTGCCTCCAAGGGTGTGCTGGCCGAACTGTCCGAAAATACCATGGCCGGTCTTAACGAATGCCTGCCACCGTCATGGTCGCACGGTAATCCGGTGGATGTACTTGGAGATGCCAATTCCAAGCGGATCGAGAAAGCCGCCCGCCTTGTCATCGCTGACAGGAATGTCGATGCCATGCTCGTTATTCTGACGCCTCAGGCAATGACGAACCCGACTGCTTCGGCTAAGGTAATTGCTGCTCTGGCTGAAACCACTCAGAAACCTATCCTGGCCGCCTGGCTGGGCGGTCTGAGTATGAATGAAGGCATAAAAATTCTGATTGATAAGGGTATCCCGACTTATAAAACTCCGGAACAGGCTATCCGCGCTTTCATGACGCTGGTGGCCTATGCCCGGAATCTGGAAACATTGTATGAAACACCCAAAGAACTGCCTGTTCGCTTCGGCCTGGACCGCGAAAAAAACCGCGAAGCCTTCATAACCAACGCCTTCAACAGGGAAGATATTCTCTCTGAGGAAACCTCCAAAGCTCTTCTGGAAACGTATGGTATAGCCGTGGCTAAACCGCATCTGGCGAAGACACCGGAGGAGGCGGTGGAAGTTGCCCGGAAACTGGGTTTCCCGGTCGTACTGAAGATTCAATCGCCCGATATTACTCATAAGACCGATGCCGGCGGCGTGGCGGTCAATATCGATGATGAAAATATGGTCCTGACCGCTTATCAGAAAATCATCACATCCGTCAAGGAAAGACAACCTCAGGCCAGGCTCGATGGCGTCACCGTGCAGCCGATGATTAATGCCAGAAATGGTATCGAGATGATTGCCGGTATTAAAGCCGACCCGGTTTTCGGTACCGTCATGCTGGTCGGGATGGGTGGGGTTAATGCCGAACTTCTCGGTGACCGGGCGCTGGGTTTCCCGCCTTTGAACGAACGCCTGGCGCGACGCATGCTCGAGTCTTTGAAAATGTGGCCTTTGTTACTCGGATATCGCGGGCACCCGCCGGCTGCTTTGAAAAAAATAATTGAGGTCCTGGTAAGACTGTCCTATCTTGCCGCCGATTACCCGGAAATAAAAGAGCTTGATATCAATCCCCTCCTGGTGACACCGGAGGAAGTGGTGGCTCTGGATGCCCGGGTTATTATCGACCGCAGTCAGGTCGGCAAAAAAACCGAGCATTATGCCCACCTGGTTCTAAGACCTTATCCGGAAAAATATACCAGTGTTATTGAATTGAAAGACGGTGCCAGGGTCACCCTGCGGCCGATTAAACCCGAAGATGAACCTATGTGGATGGACCTTCTGGCCAGTTGCTCCAAAGAAACCATCTATTCCCGTTTCCGCTATTTCTTCCAGTGGGCGTCGCATGAAGTGGCTATCAGGTATTGTTATATCGATTATGACCGGGAGATTGCGATTGTGGCCGAGGTTCAGGAGGAAGGGAAGCGCAAGCTTATCGGGGTCGGACGGTTGATTGCCGACCCGGACCATGAAACAGTTGAATACGCCATATTAATAACCGATGCCTGGCAAAAAAGGGAACTGGGACGCAAATTAACCGAGTACTGCATGCAGGTTGCCAAAAAATGGGAACTTAAAAGAATGGTAGCTCAAACTACTTCCGATAACCGCCCCATGCTCGCCGTCTTCCAGAAACTTGGTTTCAAGATAAACTACAGTAACCAGGAATCTACGGTGAACGTTGAAAAAGATATTGACGAAAATTTTTTAAAATGAAAACCCCGTCACCGATTTAGTCGACGGGGCAATTTTTTTATAATATATATAAATAAAACTATCCCTTCATTAACCCCAGTGGGAGCACCGTTTTTCCATAAACTTCGTTGAGTATCTGGGCTATCGCCGCGTAGATGGCGGAAAAGCCGCAGAAGATACCCTCATAACCGGCAATCCTGGTAATGGTCAAGTTACCGGTAGCATCGCCCAGCGATAAAAGCCAGAACAGGATAGTCAGCGATGCAAAGACCACCTGAAGCGCCCGGTTAAGTTTAAGGGTGCCAATAAACATCAATCCTGTAAACAGACCCCACATGAACAGGTAAGCCGCCATGGCTCCCTTGCCGGCCGCTTCACCCCAACCCATCCTGGGCAGAACCAGGAGCGCCACCAGGGTCAGCCAGAAAAGTCCGTAGGATGTAAAGGCAGTGGTGCCGAAAGTGTTTTTCTTTTTCCATTCCATGATTCCGGCAAACACCTGCGCCATGCCACCGTAAAAAATCCCCATCCCTAAGATCATGGTATCAAGAGCAAAAAAACCGGCATTGTGGAAATTTAAAAGCACGGTGGTCATTCCAAAGCCGAGCAGACCCAGCGGCGCCGGGTTGGCCGTATCGTCTTTGATGTGGGTAATGGTTTCCATCTTGTGACTTTTCCTTATAGTTAACTGATATTATTAATAACCTGTTCCATATATAGAAAATTCTGTCTATTATCGCAGATGAAAATACGAGAATGAAATGATATCGGCAAGGCAAAATTGCAGGCCATGCGAAGAAGACCGAACAAACGGGAGAGGATTTCTCTCGATTTTATCGATATGACTAACTTAATTCTTCTTCTAAGATATTAAAAAAAATAGTCCGGGCTTTCCTTTCCATCCAGGGTTTATGACCGCAGTTATTAAGAAGAATAAAGCAGAAATCCGTCAGGATTTTTGAAAGCGGTT
>CAZUAS010000038.1:0-23460 GCA_964618515.1 uncultured Ignavibacteriales bacterium
ATACGAGATGGAATCTCGTGACTGGAGTTCAGACGGTGTGCTCTTTCCGATCTTCAAAGTCGCCGAGGAGAAGGAGAAAGCCATCGATGGTGGTTATATCTGTCCGTACGTGCAGACCATCGGTTCAGCTATTAAAGCCCGGTTCGATTTTGACCGCACCGGTGTCAGGTTTGTCAGCAGCCCGGTGACCATGAGTCATGATATCAACGACATGAAATTCAGTTTCAGACAGTTGGCCCGCGACCTTGAGCTCTCCGACCGGGAGCTCACCAAGGGTATAAAAGCCGGTTTGCGAGCTTACAATACTTATCGTCAGCATTTGCGCAACGAAGGGGAGAAGTTTTTGGCCGGACTGGGTAAAGATGAAAAGGCCATGGTGGTGGTCAGTCGGCCCTACAACGGCAATGACGCTTACCTTTCCCTGGACCTTCCCAATAAAATCCGCAATCTGGGCTATAAAGCTATCCCGCTCGATTTTCTCCCGGTAGATGAAAACGGGTATGATAATGGTAATATGTACTGGCTGTACGGGCGGCGGATACTGGCCACTTCGGAATTCGTCAGAAAGCATCCCAATCTTTTTGCTATTTATCTGACCTCCTTCGGGTGCGGACCTGATTCCTTTATAACTCATTTTTTCCGTAAAATAATGTCGGGTAAACCGTATCTTCAGCTTGAGGTCGATGAACACAATGCCGATGCCGGTCTGATTACCCGATGTGAAGCCTTTTTTGATTCTCTTCGCTTTTATCAGTACCAACCGCCGGTTTCAGATTTCAATTTCACCACGGACAGTTTCCGTCCTTTTGAAAAAATTATTTACATCCCCAATATGTGCGACCATGCTTATCCGGTAAGGGCAGCCATGGAGCGGTGCGGTTTAAATGTGCAAGTACTGGATGAACCTGATGATTTGACGCTCGAATTCGGCAAGAAATTTACGACCGGGAAAGAATGCTTCCCCTGTATCGTTACCACCGGTGATATGATAAAGAAAATTAAGTCACCGGATTTCGACCATGAACGTTCGGTTTTCTTCATGCCGGGTGCCGGCGGTCCCTGCCGTTTCGGATTGTACCGGCAATTTCACCGGATGATTCTCGATGAACTGGGATACAATCATATACCTATTTATTCGCCTAATTCCGAAGATGGGTATGCCCAATTCGGTCTGGACGGAACCGATTTCAGGAAGGTCGCCTGGAAAGGGATTGTCTTCGTGGACGGTCTTATCAAATTGCAGCACCAGACGCGGCCTTATGAAATCAGGAGGGGAGACACCGAGCGGTTATATTATCATTACCTCCGGCGGATGGAACAGGCTATTGTGAAAGATGAATCACTGGAAGACCTGGCGGAAGAAGCCAGCCGGGCGTTTAATAATATAGAACGCCGCGATGAAAAAAAACCCTTAGTCGGGGTGGTGGGTGAAATCTATTTGCGCAACAATCGTTTCTCCAATAATCACCTGGTGACAAAACTGGAGAAACTCGGGTTGGAAGTCTGGCTGGCGACTTTCTCCGAATGGCCGCTTTATACCTCGTGGACATACCGTAATGATTCAAAAATAAATCATCATGTAAAAGATTTCATTTCAGGAAGTCTGCAGATCTGGACACAGAAATATTACGAACACCGGTTGTTGAGAAAATTCGGCCGGTATTTTAAAATCCGGTATGATTACCCGGTGGAGAAAATTTTGAAATACGCTCAGAATTATATCTCCCTGGATTATAAAGGAGAGGCGGTACTGACTATAGGTAAAGCGATGGAAATGGCGGCCAGGGGGGCTTCGGGTATTGTCAACGCCATGCCTTTTAACTGCATGCCGGGAACGGTGGTCAGTTCCCTTTCAAGAAAAGTGTCCGAAGATTTAAATGGTATTCCCTGGCTGAATATCAGCTATGAAGGTCTTCGGGATTCCGGCGAGGAAACCCGGCTCGAAGCTTTCGCTGACCAGGTTTTCTCATTCAACCGGATTTATTATCAGAAGAAAAAACAGAAAGTGACGAAGCTATAAGCCAATACCCGCCCTGACCCGGATAATTTTATACTTAGTGGTTGATATTTTTTTTATTTTAAAATATATTTGTTTTATTATTGTATCAGTTATAATGGAACAAGGTAGATTTTTTTTTGTTTATTAGGGAAAGTATAAATTAAAATATTTCGGAGGTTTTTAATGAGTAAACCTATAAATATTACTGATGATTCTTTTGAAACCGAGGTTCTTCAATCCGATAAACTGGTACTGGTGGATTTCTGGGCGACCTGGTGCGGTCCCTGTAAAATGATTGCCCCCATTCTCGAAGAAATTGCCAGCGAAATGTCGGACCGCGTTAAAGTTACCAAAATGGACGTGGATTCCAATAAAGTGGTGGCGGGTAAATTCAATATCATGTCCATACCCTCACTGTTGTTTTTTAAAAACGGTAAAATGGTTGACCAGATAATCGGAGCCGTCCCTAAAGCCCAGCTGATTTCCCGCCTTGATAAAGTTTTGGTTTAGATTATGAATTTTTTTTAAACCGGGTTGGAATCAACCAATCCGGTTTTTTATGTGCCCGGATTAATAATAAGACTTTATCTCACATTAAATTGGAACATTTAAGAGCTATCGAAGATTTTTTTATTATGAACAGAAATATCACCCGCTGAAACCAAGGAGTCTGGATGAGCTTTTTGAAAGATTTGTTATTTCTCGTCTTTTTTCTTATAATCTGGTATATTTTGGTAGCAAAGATATTACCCCGGTTCGGAGTAAAAAGCTGACTTGGTAATTCCTGTACGCCTCCGGTGGAGGATAAAGAAAAGATTACCGGTAGAAAACCCCCGAAAGTCGGCTGGTAAACACCGTTAGAACCATATTTAGGGTATTTTATCCTTTAATGAACTCATTTTTTGACCGATAGTGTAATATAATGAACAATAATCAATATAAATGGAATTCCATGAGCCACGGGTTTAGAATAGGTCCGGGAAGCCTGTCGGTTTTTATCAAGTGGATGCTGGTTGTCAACCTGGGTGTTTTTATCTTCCAGTTGATTTTCCCGCGGTTGACCTATGTGCTGGGTCTGACTCCCGCGGCTTTTTATTCCGAATTTCCCAATCGCTTCTATCAGATTCTTACTTATATGTTTTTGCACGGTGGTTTTGGCCACATCTTTTTTAATATGTTCGCTCTGTGGATGTTCGGGACCGAAATCGAATACACGTGGGGTTCCCGGGCGTTCGGCCGTTTCTATCTTATCTGCGGTTTAGCCGGAGCGGTCTTGACCCTTATTTTCCTGCCTTCTCAATCCATCCCCATGATTGGCGCCTCGGGAGCGATTTATGGCATCCTGACGACTTACTGGATAATGTTCCCGAACCGTTACCTTTATTTGTATTTTCTCTTTCCCATTAAAGTAAAATGGGCTATTCCGGGGATGATGCTTCTCGGTTTTCTATTTTCGGCGGGCAATGTGGCTCACCTGGCGCATCTCGGCGGCGCTCTGTATGCCCTTATTTATCTTAAAAGCGACTGGCGCCTGTCAAGGCTAATCGGCCAATATAAAAACTTGCGCTATAACCAAAGGGAAACTAAACTTAATAAAAACCGGATGGAAGCCGAAGATATAATGAAACGGGTGGATGCCATCCTGGATAAGATAAACGAGGTCGGCATTGAAAATATAAGTAAAAGTGACCGCAAGTTTCTTGACGAAGCCTCCTCACGGTTGGCACATGAAAAAAAGAAGGAAGAGAAGTAAGAGAAGTAAGAGAAGTAAGAGAAGTAAGAACGGAGATTATGCATAAAAGAATTTTGATAGTGGAAGCAACGGAGGCTATTCGGAGTGTCGCTGAAAATATACTCAGGCAGAACGGTTATGAAGTTATATCCGTTGCCGGCGCCGATAAAGCCATGGAAATACTGAGCTTCACCACCCCCGACCTTTTACTGATAAGTGCCGACCTTTTTTGTCAGGACCAGCGCCCGCTCTATGAAAAAATAAAGAACAACCCTAAAACAGCTTCCGTACCCCTTTTATTCTTTGCCGGAACCGGGAAAACAGATTTGCCGTTTCCCGAGGAAGTAATCATCCCCCGGCCGTTTGACCCCCAGGAGCTGGTACAGCGGGTGCGGATCTTTTCCGGTCAGGCTGTTAATGATGATAAAAGTGCAACGGCTAATCCGGTTGCCGGAGAAAACCTTGAAGACGAGCTTCTCGATGCCGCTCTGGGTATAGATACCAGAGATAATCTTCAGATTACCGGTTCTGAAGTAATGAATAAAACCACCCAGATAAAAGTCAATAAATCCCCGAAACCGAAAAACGCCGATAAAATGATTGGGTTTGACCATTTTGAACATGAGCGGGAGGAAGAGGACGAACATACGAAAATCGAATCGCTGATGATTGGAGAGGACAGTAGTGAAATAATACGTAAACCTGACAAAGCCAGACCCAAACCGAGCGGAACCAGCAAACTGGAAATTATGTCCGACCAGTATGGTTTGCAGGATCCCAGTGCCTTTAATGCTGAGCGGGAAGAACGGGCTCATGATTACGATTGGTTTGTTAATTCCATGCAGGAAGAGTATGGCAAAACTAATAACCCCACCCCCCCCTCGCCTTCACCTCGGGCATCGGATTCTCAGGAAATCTCCTTTACCGAACCATCGGCGATGGTTGACCCGATAACCCCTCCGCCAGGTTCCAAACCGGAAGCGGGCTTCAATCCCGTGAAACCACCTGTGGCCGGGGTTGAAAAATTTATCGATGAATTCAAAAAAGAAGTCGAGCGCATTCGTTCCGACGAACCGGAAACCATGGTTCTCGACGAGGTCAGCACGGCTAAACCGGCCGCGAAAGGGAAGATGGTTTGGGAAGAGAAGCTGGAAAAAGTCACCCCGGAACAAATCAACCTGTTTACACGTCAATTCACCCTAGAGCTGGCGGAACGTATCGCTGCTAAAATCGCCGCCAAAATTGATCCCAATAAGCTCACCCAGCTTATTAAAAACGAAATCATCGAGAACCTCCGCAATAAGAAATAAATTCTTGAACTTTTCCTTCTTTTTTTTGTAATATTGGATAATTATTTGGTTGCTAGAGTAATTATGCCGCCCCGGCTTGATATATAAAAATATCCAATACTGAGGATTTTTATGACCGAAAAAACCGCTTCTTTCAATCCTATCATTTATCTGACACTTTTTATGATGATTTTAATTCTTCCGGCAGGTAGCATCCTATCTGATAGCGTCAATTCTTTTTCTTTCGCTCCGGTAGCTGATGAGAAACTGGCCGAAGTTTCATCGGTTTTTTCAGTTACTGCCGCCCAACCCGGCAAAACCTACTCTGCAGCCATGGTAGTAAAGATTAAAGAAGACTGGCATATTAATTCCGCCCGACCTTACCAGGAGTGGCTCATTCCGGCGGCTCTTGCCTTTGATACCCTTCCCGGTCTTACACCGCAAAATATAACTTATCCGCCTGGATTCGATGCTTTCTTGGCTGAATTGGAAATGTCGGTCTATCATGAACGGATTATCATCCCCTTTGAAATCAGTCTGGCTGAAGAATTAAAACCCGGTGAGTATGTTCTGCCGGTATGGTTTACTTATCAACCCTGCAATAATCTGGAATGCCGCCCCCCGGAAACAGATACCGCCGACTTGATTATAACTGTCGGTGAAGAAGGAGTGCCGGTGAACCAGGATATTTTTGCCCGTTTATCATCTTCGGGCAAGCTCGAACCGAACCAGGAAGCCCTCGTTGAAGAAATATCCGATTTACAGCGCCTTATAAATAAATATGGTTTCTGGGGATATTTCATGGCACTGGGGCTGGCTTTTGTAACCGGGCTGTTGTTATCTTTTTCTCCCTGTACTTATCCCATGATACCTATCACGGTCAGTATTTTTGCCGGCCAGAAACGGACGGTCGGAAGAGGGTTTGTAATGTCGTTGTTTTATGTCGGCTCCATGGCGGTCGTGTACGGGGTGATGGGTCTGGTCGTTTCTCTGGTGGGGGGTGTTTTTGGTGCCTGGCTGGCCAGCCCGTTTGTGGTAATCGCTATCGCGGTGGTTTTTGTTATTTTTGCTTTGTCCATGTTCGGTCTTTTTGAGTTGCAAGTGCCCGGTTCCCTGAGACAGAAACTTGGCACCGTCAATACCGGCGGCGGCATCACCGGTGCTATTATCCTCGGCGTTGTGGCGGCCCTGGTCGTTTCTCCCTGTGTGGGTCCTTTTGTCGCGGGTATTCTGTTATATATTGCTACTCATGGTTCCCCGGTAATCGGTTTTTTGGTTTTATTCGTCTTTGCTCTCGGTCTGGGCACATTGTATATCATTCTGGGAACATTTTCTTCGGCAATCAACGCATTACCCGGGTCAGGGGAGTGGATGGAGTCGGTTAAAAAGTTTTTTGGTTTTGTCCTGTTGTTGATGGCTCTCTATTTCATGAGACCCTTTATCTCACCCGTTATTACAGCGTTGATAGGCGGGCTGATTCTGATAGCCCTGGGGGTTTTCGGAGGTGGATTGGACCACCTTACCCCGGAGACAAAATTTTTCCCGCGTTTGAAAAAATTCGTTGGCATCCTTGCGTTTATTGCCGGTCTTTATTTAATGGCCGGGGCTCTGATATGGCCGGGTCTGCTTTATCCCGGTTCCGGTCAGTGGCCGAATGTATCGACCCGGACGGCAACCGGTGATGGGAAATCATTAATTGAATGGGAGACCAATCTCGATAGCGCTCTGGCGCGGGCTCAACGGGAGGGCAAACCGGTTTTGATAGATACTTGGGCTACCTGGTGTGTCAATTGTAAGGTTATGGAAAAGAAAACGTTCGGTCACGCGGGTGTTGCCGCCGAAGCGGCACGGTTTATTGCCCTTAAGCTACAGCTGGAAACCGCGGGTTCGCCCGAAACCAGAGAGTTCATGGAACGTTTTGGCATGAAACATTATTCCCTGCCGACAACATTGCTTTTGGATTCATCCGGTCGGGTGCGGCGGATTTTGCAGGGGGTGGTCGGACCCGAAGATATGCTGGTTGAAATGTCGAAAGTATCCTGAAGTCATCTAAATATTTAATCCCCTTAGATTACAGCTGTTATTCTTATCCGTTGAATATCAAAAAAAATTTATTTTCAGCTTTGCTTGACTACCGTAAAACCGGTTTTTATATTCTTTTCTAAACGAGAAAGGATTAAGATACTTTTTTGATATGCCACCCAAGAAGAAAAACGATTCGGTAATAGCTATCTGTATCCAGGAACCGTTCGAGGATGGTTCTTCGATGGATTTCGGCCCGGCTATTCAAGGTGATGAACTTTGTTTTCTCCACCAGGCGTTTATCACCGATACCATTAATAATGCTCTGGATGTCAGTGGTGCCGATGTTCGGCTTTATTATATCGATATGCCGGACCGCAAACGGCTGGTCAAAATTATCCTTGATTATATCACCGGTAAACTGAAAGGCAAAAAAATTGAAGATTTTCAAAGCCGCTTCTCGTCTTATGAAATGCCTAAAGAACGCTGGGGAATAAGGATAGAAAAAGTTTTTTTGGAATGTTTTGAAGCCGGGTATAAGAATGTTCTTTTAATCGGCAGCCGGACGCCCACCATCACCGCGAAAATGATGAAAACCGCAATCAAGATGCTGAAATCATCGGATGTTGTTTTCGGTCCCACCCCGGAGGGACGGTATTATATAATCGGCAAGTCCAACGGTTATAAAATCAAGCTCGCCGAGTTTGACTGGAAATCGCCGTCGATTTATTCCGAGGTTGTTGAGGCTTTTACCCAAAAAAATCTGCATTGGTCGGAACTGGAAATATGGTATGCCGTGGAGACTTATGAAGAACTTGAGATGATGGCTCGGGATATTAACCAGTATCGTTTTGAAGGTGATGAAAAAACCGCCCACGAGACTGAAATTGTCATGGAACGTATCCTGGCGAAACTGGAGCCGTGATGGAAAGACAACTGCAAAAATTAAACTGGCTTAAAGTTCGGGAGCTGGTGCCCCGTAAAATTGATACCGTCATTTTTCCTGTCGGCACGGTCGAAGCCCATGGTTCTTCCTGTCTGGGGACGGATAACTTTATCCCAGAAATCATTGCTCTGGATATAGCCGAACGTCTCGATGCCTTGGTCGCTCCCGTTGTCAACTATGGTATTACCCGGTCGCTTTATCGCTATAACGGCAGTGTCACCGTCAGACCGGAAAATTTCGAACGTTATGTCCGCGATATTCTGGATTCTCTGGCGGATATCGGTTTCCGGAATATAATTCTTATGAACGGACATGGCGGCAACAATGCCTCTTTAAAAACAGTCGCTTTCGAATTTCACAAGGACAAAAAGTGCAATATCGCCGTTATCCACTGGTGGGAATTGTGTGCCCGGATGACCGAACAATTTTTCGGCCATATCGGCGGTCACGCTGGTACCGATGAAACCGCCATGGTGCAGACTATCGACCCGGCTCTGGCCGATATCGATACTTATGACCCGGAACTAGCTTATTATTATCGCTCCGGGGCTGATGTGTATCCGGTACCGGGAAGTATATTGTTATACAAAGAAGATGAAGGTTATCCGAATTTTGACCTTGAACAGGCAAAAAAATACCGCCGGGAAGTCGTCAAAACGGTAGGCGATTTCGCCGCGATGGTAATTTCGAAGTGGCGTAAATTCGGTTTATAGAAAAGCTCTGGTTCGGGGAAAAAGCGTTCTTTTAAAGAACGCTTTTTTTATTTAGAAACTGTCGATATAGGTCAGGCGTATTTCCCGGGCGAAAGTGTCGGCTTCGAAACGGTTTACCAGGATATCCTTGGCCATTAGTTCCAGCTCGAGGTTATCCGTAAACAGCCACTTTACTGAGAAGTTCAGGTATCCCCGGCCTTTGCCGGACATGGGGGATGACGATTTATCATCGTTCAGGGCAAAATCGTATTCAATAAGGAAGGCCATATTATAGTTGAAGGTGGCATCAAAACCAAGGAAGAAATTTATTTCATTGTCTTCATAATAGTCGTCTTCCATGCAGTAATTGACGCCGCCGTGCCAGCCGGAAGTCCATTTATAGAAATAAAAACTGCGGCTCACGACAGCGTAAAAACCGCGCGATTTAAATGTATAGCGACGAGCCTCTTTAACCCAGGGACCATAGCCCTGGTCGGAATAACCGACCGTTATTGCCGGGAAGTATTCCAGCTCGTCAACCAGCCGAAATTTAAGGCTGAAACCGATCCGGTGGTTCCATGTTGGTTCATAATTGGAAAATGTTCCCTCAGCTCCGTAGGAGATACCCATCATGAACCGGTTGGAGAGCCCGATATCGATATAGCCCAGGCCGCCGCCGTTATAATATACCCGCAGGCCGATATCGTAATGACCCCTGGGGAGAGTCCCGGCGGTGGGTATATCGACCAGATTCCGCGGTGGAATATCAAAAAGTGTACCCTGACCGCTTCTTTCAGCGATTTGGGCACGGCTGTTAAAAAACGGCAGCATCAGCAAAATAAATATAAATAAAATGATGGATGTCTTTTTCATTATTCTACCTCTTGAAGTTTATCCATAAAAATACCTGTTCTTCATACCAAGTCATGATAGAGATATTTTATAAACCAAGTCAATTTAAAAACGGAAAATTAAAAGTAAGGAAAACCCGGTTTAAAGCGGTGCGGTCTTATACCTGAAGCCGCTCTTTTAAACGTTTCGCAAGATATCTGGTGACAGGTCCGATTTTAAAAATGTATTTTTCATTTTGATATAGAATATGCGATATACCCAGTATCAATTTGAGGGAACTGCTGAGAAATATTTCATCGGCGTGAAGAAGGTCAGGGAGACGCTTATTTTTCTCGAATACCCGATAGCCGGCTTTCAGGGCTTCATTGATGGCTATTGACCGGGTTACACCTTCGAGACAACCGGAGGTCAAAGGGGGGGTATATATTTTCCCCTTACTTACCCAGAAGATATTGGCTGAGGTAATCTCGGCGATATAACCATCTTCATTTAATAAAAGAGCGTCGTCACATTTTCTCGAATGAGCCTGTTTTAAAGAAACCGCATGTGTTATATAAGAAAGAGTTTTAATGCGGCGGAATTGAGATTTCTGGTCCAGGCGATAATCTGAAACATAAAGGCGGAACGGCCGGTTCGGCATCTGATGTGACGAAGCCGTGATAATAACCTGCTGTTTACCCTGCTTCCCGACCCATTTGGGTGATTCTCCACTGGTCACGGTAAGCCGGATTTTTTTGATGCGTTCCGGATGAATTCGGGCTGCCTTATAAAGCCACGTTGTCAATAATTCCTCGGTTACCGGGATTCTTAGCCCCAGCAGGCGGGAACCCCGGTAAAGCCTTTGCAGGTGTTCTTCGAGCAGAATCACCCGTTCGTCAACGGCCAGGAAAGCTTCAAACAGGCCCTCGGCATATAGCAGGGCGTTATCGAAGACCGATATCTTTGCCTCCCGTCGCTTGACCGGGCGCCCGTTTATAAGGGTAATAATTTTATAAGCAGATGCAGTCATTTTTCTAGTTGTTTTTATTGGATGCAAGTTATTTAAAAATAACCGACCGTCAACAATAACCTTCCAAGAGAATGTTTGCTTTTTCCAGCCTGCTTCATGATATTACTTCATGGCCACCGTGAAATTGCTTGTCATCTTTGTTCTTATCCTCGTTGCCCTGCGGCAAAAAATGTCGGTGGGCGTTACCTTGTTTGCAGCCGGCCTGCTTACCGCTTTGCTCTATCAGGTTGCCTGGCTGGAGATTTTACAAGGTTACTGGACTTTAATCAGTTCCCAGCGTTTTATCGCCCTGACCGCGGTAATCTGCCTGATAACAACCCTTGGTTCTCTGCTGAAAGAGCTTGGTTATTTACAGCGTATGGCTCAGTCCTGCCGGCGTTTTTACGGAGGGAAAAAAACCGCGACGGCTCTTTTACCACCGCTGGTTGGTTTGATGCCCATGCCCGGCGGAGCTCTGTTGTCGGCTCCTCTGGTTGATGAAATCCTGGCCGAATCACGTTATTCTCCGGAGTTCAAATGCGCTACCAATTACTGGTTCAGGCACGTGGTGGAGCATTTTATGCCTATCTACCCGGGAATGATTCTCACTGAAGCCGTGACCGGTCTGCCGGCCGGTAAAGTGGCCGTTTTACAAGCCCCCCTGGCAGTGATTATGATTACTCTTGGACTGGTGTTCTTTATTCGTAAGATCGATAACGGTAATGAATTGCGACCTGAGGGTATCAGGAATATCTGGAAGGCGGTTCAGGGAATTTTAACTACCCTCTGGCCGGTTGTGATGGTTCTTTTCCTGTACGCCGTTTTTGATATAAATATGGCCCTCGCAGCTCTGATTACCGTCGGGTTGATGATCCTGATGAACCAGCCCTCTAAAAGCATTCTTTTTCTTTCATTGAAAAAAGGTTTTTCCTTTAACCTGGTGTTTCTGGTGTTTGGAATTTTATCCTTTCAAACCATCCTTGACCTTTCCGGGGCGATTGCCTCAATTGAAATGTTATCTACCGCATATAATTTCCCCGAAGAAGCCATTATTATCCTGGTTTGTTTTGCCGCCGGTATTTTAACGGGGATGTATGCCGCCTATGTGGCTTTGGGATATTCACTTCTGGCTGGTTTTTTATTCCAGCCGGTGATTATCCCGGGTAATATTCTGCTGGCTTTTCTTTCAGGGTATATAGGGATGATGCTTTCACCGACTCATTTGTGCCTTATTGTCACCAATGAATATTTTAAAAGTGACCTTATAAAGGTATTGAGGAGGCTTTTAATACCCGCACTTTTATTAGGGGTGGGCGGTTTCCTGGTTTACCTGACCGGCTGGGGTAACTTGATTTATCCCTGATACTTAAAATAAGTCTTATTAGTGTTTATTAACATAGCGGCCTGATAATTCTGGAATAAGGAAAAAACTTTTTATTTTTCTTATGTTTAATGTAACTTTAAATTAATCAATATAATAGGATTACCTTAAGATTCGGGTTGATGGGAACTTTTTTTTATTTTCGGGGTACTATTATTAGAACTTATGCTTAAGGAGTTTTATGGCGCAAGAGACGGAGAAGGATATTGATTACAGGTTAATGAGAGCCATTCAGAACGGTGATATGGTGGCTTTTAACACGATGGTTGACCGTTATAAGAAACGGTTGATGAATGTCCTGAGCCGGATGTTATCGTCCTCCGAAGAAGCGGAAGATATTGTCCAGGAAACTTTTGTTCGGGTGTATCAGCATCGGCAATCGTTTAATTTCAAACATTGTTTCTCCACCTGGATATATACTATTTCTTTGAATCTGGCGCGTAATGAACTTCGGAAACGCAAAAAATTTAAGTTCCAAGAAATAACGGATATGCAGGGTAATGAGCTGGAATTCGCTGTCGAGGCAAAGCTACCCAACCGATTACCTCAGATATTGGAAAACACCATTAAAGAACTGCCTGTAAAATATCGCGAGGCATTTATTTTAAGAGATGTTCAGGAGATGCCTTACGAGGAAGTAGCCAAGGTTCTGGGGGTGCCCCTGGGAACCGTGAAATCCCGTGTGAATCGGGCCAGGCTTATTTTAAGAGATAAACTTCAACCCAGAATGGAGGGAGTTAATGCGTTGTCGAAAAGCACGCTCCTACCTGTCGGCCTACTCTAATAATGAGTTAACCGGCCGTAGGTTAATAGCTGTACGCGAGCATCTTTCGACTTGTGCCGCCTGCCGGAAAGAAGAGCTCATTTACCGCTCCTTGAACCGGGTGGGAAAGGAATTATCAGAAGTACCCGTTTCCGCTGATTTTAATGCCCGTTTGTTAGACCGGATTGCCCGGGAACGGTTTGCGGAAACCCGCACGAAAGCCTACCTACCTCGTAAGGCTCCGGTGTTACAATGGTGGAAGGTGATTCCGTCGGTGGCTTCCGTCATAGTAGTGTGCCTGTTAGCGTATCAAACCTTCCGGCCTTCACCCGGTTATCATCCTGAAAGGCTGGCCCACAGCGATGATGCTCTGGATGATTCCTACCTGAAGGTACAACCGGTCAACAATCCCAATATGGAGGTTGATTTGAATAAACTGCTGGCCAAGGTAGAACGCAGTGAAAACATCACTGCTTCCCTGATACGCCCGGAAGGTTTCAGCTCTCAGCAACCTATGGAAACCTGGGTTTCGGCTTTTTCTTCCAGCCAAGTGCCCTATGTCAATAACTATTACCGCATAAATCCGGTTATCAGGATTTATAATAACCAGGCTGCTCCCCATACAGGAGGAATTGATAAGGTATATTAAATGCTAACGTTTTTTAATAAGACCGTCAGAAAACATCTCGGTTTGTTTTTCATGGCGGTCTTTTTTTCATCTTCAGCTTCGGCCGTTGACAGTTCTCTTTACTCTCTTGAAAGAGGATTAAACGAGCTCATATATAATTTGTCCCGCTCAGTGGTAACGGTGGAGGCTTCGCGGCGGGTATCAGTGCCCTCTTTTGGAAATACTCCCCGGGAAGCCCTGCAACGTCTGGTCTCCTCAGGTATAATTTGTGATACGGCGGGTCATATTCTGGCAGCCGCCCCCATGGTGGTTGACCAAGAAAAAATCATGGTAAATATAAATAATCATTTTTACCCGGCCCGTATTATGGGCATTGATTATTACCATGACCTGGCGCTGTTACAGACTCAGCCGGGGCTCGGCCAACCGGTTTCCTTTGCTGATAATTTTGTTTGTGCCGGGCAGATGATTATCACAATCGGTAATTCCTATGGTCTGCATATATCGCCGTCGATGGGTTTCTGCGCCGGTCTGCGCGAGGATGGTAATGTCCAGACCACTGTACCCATCAGTTCGGGGGGGGTCGGCGGCGGCATTTTTGACCTCTCGGGTAATCTTCTGGGAATGGTAATCGGCCAGGTCGATCAGGACAATCAATTGGCGCTGGCCGTGCCTTCCTGTAAAATTCTGCCGGTTATTGAATATCTTGAAAAGAATGGCGACCGCCAGGCTGGCTTTATTGGTATCGCCACCGCGGAAATTGAGATTTACCCCGAAGTGGAAATATCCGGCAGCAATGTGTTGACCGGAAGTCAGGGGAGGATGTTAACCTCCGGAACAATCATCACCAGTGTTCTGCCGATGTCGCCCGCCGACCGGGCGGGTTTGAGAGTCGGCGACCTGGTACTCAGTTTTAAAAATCGTCCCGTCACCTCACCTTCCCTGCTGGCTGATGAAGTCCGCCGCTGTCAACCCGGCCAGGTGGTCAATATGGAAATAATGCGTCAGAATGTAATTTATTCGGTGCAGTTGAAAGTTAGCCGTAAGAACATTTCGCAGTTTAACGCCCGGCTTTCCGAATCTCTGACTTCCCCGAATGATGGGCGGACAGCTGATTCTCTCACCCGGGTTCTCAATTCCCTTAAAAAGGAAATCAACGACCTGGAAAAACGCCTTAATCAACTCAGGTAACAATTTAAAATTTGCCAATTTTCTTACAATTTATTTTAATTCCTTCATGGACTTAAACGAAAAAGCTGACGCTTTTCACGAGCTTCTGGAAGACTTTGAACCGGAGGAATTTGTTGCCGAGCGGGTTTTGTCATTTTTTTCCGCCGCGGTGACTGTTGCCGACGGTAATCTGCTTATCGAAACTCTTAACCTGGGTAAACAATACCAGGTGGCGCCGTCGTGGTACTACGAAATCATCCTGCAATCATATCTTTTTCTGGGTTTTCCCAGGATGTTGCTTGCGGCTGAATTTTTTGACCGGGAATACCCTGATTTTAACCGGCCCGGACACATTGAACCGATTACGTTCGAAGAAACCAACCGCTGGTATAACGAGGGTCTGACGTTATGCCGGCGTATCTATGCTCGTAATTATGAGCCCCTGAAAGAACGGGTGGAACAGCTAGCTCCTGATATATTTCGCTGGATGATCATCGAGGGTTACGGTAAAGTATTGTCCCGTCCGCAACTTGATATTAAGATACGCGAGTTGTCCATTGTTGTCATGCTGATGATTGAAAACCGTGAGAAGCAACTCTATTCGCATCTTCGCGGAGCTCTTAATATCGGTGTCACAGTACCTTTACTAAAGACCGTTATTGAAGAGATTGGTAGTGCAGCTGGTGACGGTTATCATAGCGCTCAAAAAATGCTGAAACAACTGGGTGGGCTTCGATGAGATTGTGGAAGAAAATAATACTGACGGTACTTATTCTCATAGTCGTAATCCTCGGAAGCGGTTATCTTTATCTGTTTCAGCTGGGCGGCATTGAAAATATTATCAACAGTCGCATCAGTGCCCTGGTGGAAGGTAAATTCCCCCTTGAAGTCACTATCGGGCGGATTAAGGGCAATTTTTTTTCCGACCTGGTGGTTAAAAATGTCACGGTCGTTTATGTCGACTCCAATTACCATTATCGCATGCTCTTCATACCTGAACTAAACTTTGCTTATTCTCTTTCGAACCTCTGGAATAAACGCTACCTTTTTGATTTTATCGCGGTTGATTCGGCGGAAATAACCTTGATTCAGGACAGCAGCGGCAGATATATCCTGCCTGATTTTTCTAACCAAGCGGCAACCGATGAATCGAAAAAAGCCCTTCCGGTGGTTACCATTGATGATTTGAAAATGAATAAGGCCGCCATAAATTTGATTAACCGTGAAGACACTTTGGTTTTCAGGGATATCATGTTCGACGCTTCGGTCAGGACCGAGCTCGAAACTTATGCTGTTAATATCAAAAGGCTGACTTTCGAATCCAACCGGGAAGGTTTACAGATGGTCAGTGCGGGTGGTAAGGTAACCTATTCCGGTCAGAATCTTGTTTTTCAGGACCTGGCTTTTACCAGCGCCGACACCCGTGCCCGCATGACCGGTATTGTGGGTTTAAAAGACCGGACGGGACATGTCGAATTCGAACTTGACAATATTCGGCTTGACTATTTGTCAGAATTTGCCGGTCCGGCTTTGAAAGGTAAAGCGGATATCACCGGCAGTGTAACTTTTGACAGTACCTCTTTAATGGGTACGGTTGATATCGGGGGGGAACTGTTTTTCGCCCGTTTCGACAATCTTTTTGTGGATTTTTATTTATCAAGCCAGCGTTTGGTTTTTGATACCCTCTATGGTACTATTTTCGGCAATTGCGCCATCGATGGTAAGGGAGAGATAGATTTCGGCAGTAAACCCGAAACTTATTTCCTCGATGCTCGTATCAAAAATTTTCATCTGGAAAAAATGCTGAGCAACGGTCTGCCATCGGATTTGAACGGCCATATCATCCTGAACGGACGCTCCTTCCATTCCGCCGACCTGGTTCTGGATATCGAGACCGACCTCTATGAATCGTCCTTCAACGATTATTCCTTTCATACCGCCCGCGGGGCGCTCTCCGTTACCACTGATTCCATCTCTTTCTCCGGCCCGTTTGTGGTTACTTATCATGAAAACAAATTTCTGATCTTCGGCAACATCAATTACACCAACGAAATCGACCTGAATGTCACTGCTTTACTGGATAATCTGGACCGTTATCGCGATAAAATATTTTTAGAACAACCGGGAGGAAGGGGGTATGCCGAGATATATTTATCGGGTGAAACACGCGACCCTGATATGTATGGGTTTTTTGCTTCCGATTCGGTATGGCTGTATGGTTTTTATGCCGACAGTCTTTATGCCGATATTCATATCGGCCAGTTTCTTTACGGCCACCAGGGCGAGATAAATCTGGATTTCTACCGGGGCGGTGTCTGGGACATCCCCTATGATTCCGGTTATGCCCGGCTGGTACTAGACTCCAACCTCCTGTTTGTCGATACTTCGATTATCCAGAATCAATTCGCATGCTTGAGCGCTCATGGTGTCCTCGACCATGTCATCTATCCTCAGAAAATGACCATGGATAAACTTAAGTTATCCCTGTCCGAGCAGCAGTTTGTGAATCGCGGGGATATTTATTTTGAAGTGGACTCGAATGGTTTCGATTTTAAACAGGCTTCTATAGGAAACAATGAAGCTCTCCTGACCGTAGCCGGCAGGGTTAATTATGACGAAACGATGGCCCTCGGGGTCTCGGTCACCAGGCTTTCCGTAAAACCTTGGCAGAGCTTGTTTAATGTCAAATCACCTCTGGGCGGTTACCTTTCCTGTGATGTTCAGCTGGAAGGGACATTTATGAACCCGGCTTTTCGCCTTCAGGGAGCGGTCGATTCTTTGACTTATTTCGATGAAAAAAACACCGGGGAAGTTATTCCGCTCGGCGATCTTTCCTATCTCGTCAATTACCGGGACAGCCTGGTGACGATTGACAGTTTCCTGGTGCTTTCGGAAGTGGGGCACTATTTTGCCCGCGGTTATTTTTACGCCAACCTTGCTTTTACAGGTGCCGAGGTGGAAAGGTTACCCGATTTGCCTTTTGATATCGATATAACCGCCTCGGATACAATTTTTGACCTGGTCAGCGTGTTCATGCCCTCGGTCGAATATCTCGGCGGTGAATTTAATGCGGACTTCAAGCTCTCCGGTACCCCCGGCGATCCGCACCTGGATGGCGGCGCCTATTTGAAAAACGGACACCTGAAATATTTCGATATCACGGATTCGATTTACACCGACCTGGCTTCCGTGACCATGCAGGACAATCGCATCATTATCGAAGGGATTGAAGCTTATATGAGAAACAAGCGCAAGGGCGGACGTAAAAGTTACGCATATATCGACGGCGAGATAGTCGTCAAATCGCTGGATAATTTTTATTATGACCTCGATGTCGTTTTGCCAAGGGAATTTCCCTTCAAGTATGAGCTGGATGACATTGAAGGAATTGTCGAGGGAGATATACGCATAGAAGGGGAGACCCCGCCCCTGGTGACGGGTAACCTGACCCTGGTTTCAGCCCGTTATGAAGTGAACTTTGCCGAGCCGGACGAAGGGTCGCCGCTGATGATGGCTCTTTCAGGCGAGAATCAGTGGGATTTGAATTTGAATATCGATATTCTTTCCAATTTCTGGATAAAAAACGATGATATCGACGCCGAGTTCTCCGGCTCTATAAATCTGGTTCGGGAAAAAGGCGCTTACCGTTTTATCGGTGAGATGGAGATTTTAAGAGGGCGGGCGTTCCTGTTCGATAAAACCTTCAATATTCAAACCGGCAGTCAGGTCGTTTTTGAAGACATCGCTTACCCCAATCCCCGACTGGATATTATCGCCACCACCCGCGTGCCGGGGATTCGTTTCCAGGAAAACGAAGACCAGACCCCCGAACAGATTGAATTGTCCATCCATGTAACCGGTACTCTGGAAGAACCGGAATTGAATCCGGCGGAAGGTTCCGAGTTCAGCCGGGAGGATATCCTGCCTTTGATAGTCATGAATTACTACAGCAGTGATTCCACTCAGGCATCAGGCGCCATCGAGGAACGTATGACCCAGCTCTTCGCCTCCCAGGTATCGCAGATAGGCGCCCGTCGGCTGGGGATTGAAACTTTTGAAATCGACCCGGTTTTCCAGAATGGCGACCTGTCCAATACTCGCGTTACCCTGGGCTTTTATACTTTTCAAAATCTTTATGTTTATGGCCGTTCGCGTCTTGATATAGTTCGCGGCCAGGAAGTGGGCTTTGAATATCGCTTTAATAAGAACCTCATTTTCGAGGGTCGCAAGGATGAAGATGAGTTGTATCACCTGGATTTAAAACTGCACTGGGAATTTAAGTGAAACCGTTGCGTTTTTTTATACTGTTACTGGCCGCTTCGCTTTTCCTGACCGGAAGTATGCTTGCTTACGACCGGGCGACTCTTCGCTGGATGCGCAATAACCCCCGAATTTCGTCGATTGTCATCGAAGGTAACGCCTTTTTTAAGGATTCCGAGATAAAGAAACAACTGTACTCCAGAACCGAAACTTTCTGGAACGCCATCAAGGGCGACCGCCGCCGCCGTTTACAGAGAGAAACCCTCGGTCGGGATACCCTGGAAGTCAAGTATCTTTATTTTATCAACGGTTTTTTGAATGTAAAGGTACAGGAAACATTTGAAGTCGTACCCAAAGATTCTTCCTGCCTGGTGCGGATTAGAATTGACGAGGGACGGCAATTCTTTTACGGCGATATGAAAATCACCGGTACTTATGAAGGCCGTTTCGAATATCGCTTTTATAATATCGCCGACCGGCTTAAAAAAGGCCGTCCGGTCAATCCTTTCGATATCCGCCGGGCGGTGTTCGATATGAATACTATTCTGGCCAATAACGGTTATCCTTACGCTAAAATTACCTACACGCTGGATACCACCGGACAATATGAACATAACCCTGTCACCTTTATGGTCGAGTCCGATTCCCTGGTTCATTTTGGCGAGGTCACTATCGAAGGGGTGGAGTATTATCCGGAATATGTCGCCAGGCGAGAATTAAAAATAAAACCCGGTAATATCTACCGTCTCGATGACGTCGTCCGGTCGCAGGAACGCCTTTTTGAATCCGGTTATTTCAGCACTCTGCAGCTTAATCGCGATGAGAACGACCAGGACCGTCTTAACCCGCATTTTACCCTGATAGTAAGGGAACGTAAAACCAAGTACATTACTTTTAAAATGGGCGCCGGGCAGTCGCTCGACCGGGACCTGGTCTGGTCTTTGTCTAACGACTTCGGTAAAAGAAATATCCTGGGTTCCCGCCGGGTTGATATTACCAGTGCCTATTCCTTCGACCTCAGCCGTAATATAAGGTTGATGACCCACCGTTACCGGCTTCGTTTTACCGAGCCATGGTTTATGGGTATCCGTATGCCGCTGATTCTCACCGGTGAATGGGAGCCCAAAATGTACGAACCGGATGAGCGTTACAAAATCGGCACCTGGTCGGTTTCGGCATCAACCACTAAGAAATTCGGCCTGAAAATAAAAACCGTCCTGGGCTTTCAATATGAATCGGTGAGTATCAGCGGGCTGACTCCCGAGGAAGAGGCTGATATCAAGCAGGCCGAGGGAATATCAATACGCCGTAAATTATATCTTACCTTCCGTCGTGACAGTCGCGACAATATCTTTATCCCCCGTAAAGGTTCTCTGTTTGACCTGAGCGGGGAATATTATGGCGGCTTCCTTCACGGTGATGACAATTTCTATAAGATTCAATCCAGCTGGGCGCGGTACCAGACGGTCTGGCCCGGCTGGATCTCAGCCACCCGTCTCGGCGGCGGCTGGGCGGAAAATTTCGGGGAATCTAGCGATATCCCGGTCGATGACCGGTTCAGCCTGGGGGGAGCTAACTCTGTTCGCGGTTTCAGGGAACGATACCTCGGCCCGCTGACCGAGGCCGGGGTGCCCAAAGGCTCCAAATATTTTGTCCTTTTTAACCAGGAATTCCGTTGGAAGACAGTTCAGGTATTCAGCGTCATTCCTCTTTTAAAAGACCTGTTTAAGTCATTGCCGCTGTGGCAGTCGGTATTCTTTGATGCCGGCAACGGCTTCGAGGAACTGGAAGATATCAAGTTTGACAACCTGGCTTTCAGTTTTGGCACCGGCCTGCAAATTCAGTCTCCGGCAGGCCCCATCAGAATCGATTACGCCCGCCTTATAAAAACCGAACAGTTTGAATTTGACGACCGTTTTCATTTCACCATTTTATATGCTTTCTGATATCCCTGCTTTTCAAGTCAAAAAAAAATTTTTATATTACGTATTGTCTTAGGTTGTGAAACCGGATGGTTTTTAAATGTCAAAAAAAGTACTGGTGGCCATATCCGGCGGGGTGGATTCCTCAACCGCCGCACTGCTTTTAAAAAAGCAGGGTTATGAAGTGATGTGCGCCCATATGAAATTGTGGGTTGATGTCGATAACAGTGTTGTCAAGGATTCAGTCGCCGCCTGCTCGATGATATGCGATTTCCTCGAAGTACCTTTTTCCCTGATTGATTTATCCCAACAGTTCAAGTCCTCTATTATTGAATATTTTGTCGATGAATACAAAGCCGGCCGGACACCCAACCCCTGTGTTAAGTGTAATAAAGAAATTAAGTGGAAGGCGTTTATAAAAAAAGCCGACGAGCTTGGCTGCGATTATATAGCCACCGGTCACTATATTCGGATAGAGCAGTTGGAAGGTGGTCGCTGGGCTATAAAAAAAGGTCTCGATAACACCCGTGACCAGTCATACATGTTATGGCGGTTATCGCAAAACGACCTGGCGCGTACCCTGACACCCCTGGGGACATATTTGAAAAAAGAAGTCCGCGAGATAGCCCGTGAAAATAACCTGCCCACCGCGGAAAAAAATGAATCCCGGGAAATTTGTTTCATCCCCGACGAAGACTACAATCGTTTTTTATATGAGTATGAACAAAAGCAGGGACGTCGGTTCGAGGAAGGGGATATTATCCACGAAGACGGTCGTATTCTGGGACGGCACCGAGGAATTCCTTTTTACACTATCGGTCAGCGCCGGGGAATGGGTATAGCCCACCCGACCCCGCTCTATGTGAAAAAAATTGATATCGTGAATAATCGCATCATCGTTGGTGACAATGACTCCCTGTTTCAAACCGAGGTTATGGTCGGCGATATTAACTGGGTGGGGACGTACCCGCCAGGGGAACCTTTTAAGGCGGAAGTGAAAATTCGTTACAAACACGAAGCGGCGCCGGCTTTAATTCAACCTCTGGCGAAGAACACTGCCCACATTGTTTTTAAGGAAAATCAGCGAGCCGTTACTCCCGGACAATCGGCGGTTTTCTACGATAGTGACATCCTTCTTGGCGGCGGGATTATCATATAAAAAACGGCTGATTTAAAAAGTAGCAGGATTGTTCGGCGGATTTTCTCCAGGTTAGTTGCAGGTCAAACCCGCCTGGCGTTTGACAATTTACAGATGCCTTTTAAAAGTTCGTAAAATCGTCAGGTCACAATTCCACCTTCGGTGGAATCAAGAGCTGACGGAACAGGGGTGATTGGTGATGTTTAAGTGAACGCAGAGCGTTCAGGATTGCGTTCCTACGCAGAGCAGGGGAACGAGAAGAAATCCTGCGTCTAAAGACGCAGGCCACCCGGGCAGGCCACCCGCCTCTACCTGCTAGATCTGGAATCAAAATATGACATGATGGAGAAACCATCTTTTAATGCCAATCTCCTCCGTTGACAAACGCTGTCTTTTACATTATTCTTTTTTATTATATTAATTATGACCCGTTTAAAAGGAGGATGATATGCCCAGAGCGACCTTTTTAGGCCATTCCTGTGTGACCCTGACCGATGGCAGGCATAATCTTATTATTGACCCGTTTCTTACCGATAACCCCCAGGCCCCTGTAAAAGCCAATGACATCAAAGCTCAATACGTGCTAATCACTCACGGCCATGGCGACCATGTCGATGACGGGGTGGCTATCGCTAAGCGAAACAACGCTATGGTTATCGCCAACTATGAGCTGGCCAATTTGTGCGGTGCCGAGGGCGTCAATATTCACCCCATGCATATCGGCGGTGGGCATAATTTCGAATTTGGCCGAGTAAAACTGACAATTGCTCATCACGGTGGCGGCTATGGTCCCGATGCCTCCCGCTACACCGGCCCCCCGGTCGGCTTTTTAATTACCATCGGCGGTAAAACCGTCTATCACCCCGGTGACACCGGCCTGTTTTACGATATGAAACTAATCGGCGAAATGAACCGTATCGCCCTGGCTTTTCTGCCGATAGGCGACAACTTTACCATGGATGTAGATGACGCCGTAAAAGCCGTTGAGTTTTTAAAACCCCAGAAAGTCGTCCCGTTCCATTATAACACTTGGCCGCTTATCGAGGCTTCCCCCAAGGAGTTCGCCGCCAAAGTCCAGGGTACCGAAGTGGTGATTTTAAAACCCGGGGAAGCAGTCGAATTTTAAAATTAACGCCTTTTCGGTTACGGCAGGTATTTTTCATAAGTACCTGCTTTTTTTTGGCTTTTTTTCAGGCTTAATCGGGTTCTTAAGAGGAGATTATTTTTTAAGTTGATTGTAATTTTTCTCAGGTTAGAATATAATGTTGTGTTGTAAAAAAAATATAAATAAGTTCAAGGATGGAATATGAAAAAATTGTTCAAAATACTATTGTGGCTGGCGGGTATTTTTATCGCGCTGGTTATCGTGGCCATAATCGGTCTCAAGCTGTTTTTCCCTAAGGAAAAAGCCAAAGCATACGCCATCGAGGAAGGCAGCGCCGCTCTGGGCCGACCGCTGGCAGTCGAGGATATCGATATCTCCATCTGGGGCGGGCTGGGGATAAAGCTGGTCAAGGTCACGGTTGGTAATCCGGAAGGCTTTCCGGGAGAAGCTCTTCTCAAGGCGGAGGATATTGACCTTAAATTGCGGTTATTGCCCCTTTTAAAAAAAGATATCCGCATCAGCAGATCGGAAGAGCGTCGTGTAGGGAAAGAGTGTAGGGTGGGGGGGTGGTGG
>CAZUAS010000039.1:0-14155 GCA_964618515.1 uncultured Ignavibacteriales bacterium
ATACGAGATAATGAGCGGTGACTGGAGTTCAGACGTGTGCTCTTCGATCTCTGGGTACCGGCCTGGGTGATGGTCGTCAGAAATTATTCTTTCTACCTTACCCTCATACTGATTTCATATTCGCCGCTATCGGTGAGGAAATCGGTTTTATCGGTTTGCTGTTACTCCTGGGCGGTTTTTTCTTTATTATGCATCGGGGTTTCAAAATTGCTGCGGCGCAGCCTGACCGCTTTGGTTTTCTGCTGGCTTCCGGAATGACCTGGTCACTGTTTGTAAATATCGCTATTAACCTTGGTGTGGTCACCGGTTTATTGCCGGTCACCGGTTTGCCCCTGCCGTTTCTATCCTATGGCGGGTCCTCGCTTTTGATGTCCAGTGCGGCGATTGGGGTTCTGTTAAATTTATCCGGGAGAGCGGTGAAATGATGACTCCCCCCAAAACCGCACGGCTTATTTTTGCCGGTGGAGGCACCGGCGGGCATCTGTATCCGGCCGTAGCGATTGCCGACCGCGTTTCGGAAATGCTTCAGGGAAAAAGCCGGGTCGAGATAATCTTTGTCGGCACCAAACGCGGCCTGGAATATCGTGTCCGCGACAGCCTCGGTTATTCCTTGAAGCTTATCAATGTTCGCGGCGTGGTTCGCCGCCTGACGCCGGTTAATCTGCTGTTACCGTTGCTACTGGCCGGTGCCCTGATGAAGGCGTCGTCGCTTCTGAACAGGTTCGCTCCGCATATAGTTGTTGGCACCGGCGGCTATGTAGCCTGGCCGGTCCTCAGGATGGCGGTAAGGAAGAAAATCACCGCCGTGATTCAGGAACAGAATTCATTTCCGGGCATAACCACCCGGAAACTGGCGCCGAAAGTAAATAAAATATACCTCGGTTTTGAAAAAGCCCGCACATACCTGAAGACTTCGGCGCCCGTAATGGTAACAGGCAACCCGGTAAGGCCATCCCTCACCAAGGGCGACCGGGCAGAGGCGTTGAAAAAATTTCACCTTGACCCAGCCCGGAAAACCATCCTGGTGCTAGGCGGGTCCCAGGGCGCCCGGGCTCTTAACCGGGCAATCCTGGCCGGCCTGGAACGACAGCCCTTGTCGGAAAATTATCAGTTATTGTGGCAAACGGGAAAAAGGGATTACACGGAGGTAATCGCATCAGCGGGTGAGAAGGTCAAGCGACACTCCCTTTTTCCCTTTGAAAATAATATGGCTTTGGTGTATGCCGCTGCAGACCTGGTAATCTCGCGGGCCGGGGCGCTGGCGCTGGCGGAACTGGAAGCCTGCCGCTTGGCTTCGCTTCTGGTGCCCTATCCTTTCGCCGCCGGTGACCATCAGCGCCAGAACGCCGAAGTCTTTGTCAATAAAGGCTTCGCCATCAGCCTTGACGAAAAGCAACTGGCACAGGTCAGCTTGCTGGATAAGGCGGTGGCGCTGTTTGAATCCGGCGAAGTTGACCGGATGCGGCAGGCAATCGAACAGCAAACAAAAAACCGGAAACCGGCGGTAGATATAATCGCTGAAGACATCATCAACATGATTTCCAGAAAGGAAAGGCAGGAAGGACAACTTGACAACGGATGTTAAAACAACCGGCGTAAAACGATTTGCAAGTGAAAAGCTTATGTTCGGAAGATTCAAAAAACTCTATTTTGTCGGTATCGGCGGAGCAGGTATGTCCGGTATCGCGGAAATTCTTTTTAACCTGGGTTACCAGGTCAGGGGTTCGGACAGTACCCCCAGCGAAGTTACCGAGTACCTTCAGACGCTGGGGATCAGTATTGCTTCCGGTCATCGGTCGACCAATGTCGAGGATGCCGATGTATTGATTATCTCTTCGGCGGTGGGAGAGAATAATCCCGAGGTGGTAGAAGCCCGGCGCCGGGGTATCCCCGTAATAAAGCGGGCGGAAATGCTCGGCGAACTGATGCGTCTCAAATTTGCTGTCGGCATTGCCGGCACGCATGGTAAAACGACTACGACCTCGATGGTCGGACGGATTTTGCAGCACGCCAAGCTCAATCCCACCCTGATAGTCGGTGGTATCGTGGCCGAACTCGGCACCGGCGCCAGCCTTGGCAGCGGCGATTATATGGTAGCCGAGGTGGACGAGTACGACCGGTCTATCCTGGCCATGTTTCCGTCGATGGCGGTGGTCCTCAATATCGAACCGGACCATCTGGATTGTTATGACGGTATGGATGATTTGATAGGGGCGTTTTTATCTTATATTAACCGGGTGCCGTTCTTCGGCTCGGCGATCATTTCCGCCGATGATATCAATCTTAGGATGCTAAAGCCGAAAATTACCCGTCCCTACCGGACTTTCGGTTTTGCCGACGATGCCGATTACCGGGCGGTGGCCGTCAGGCTGGAAAGCGGGCGGTCGTTGTTTTCCGTTTATTATCAGGGGGAACTCCTGGGAGAGATAATCTTGAATATCCCCGGTCGCCATAATGTCGCCAACGCCCTGGCCGCGACCGCCGTGGCCAACGAACTGCAAATTCCCTTTGAGACGATTACGGAAGCTCTGCGGGCCTTTCGCGGGGTCGGCCGGCGTTTTGAAATTATCGGTGAGGTAAACAATATTATGGTGGTTGATGATTATGCCCATCATCCCACGGAACTGGCCGCCACTCTGGCAACCGCCCGGGGGTACAACCGGCGGCTTATTGTCGTGTTCCAGCCGCACCTGTTCAGCCGTACGCAGTATTTCGTCCATGAGTTCGCCGAGGTGCTCGCCCGCGCCGATAAATGTATCCTTACTGATATCTACCCGGCTCGGGAAGAACCCATCGAAGGTGTTACCTCATTGCTTATCAAAAAAGAGGCCGAACGACTGGGTAAAGGGGATTTTAATTATGTCGGTGTAAAAGATAACGCCATTGAGGCTATTGCTCAAACAGCCCGGCCGGGCGATATGGTCCTGCTGGTCGGAGCTGGTTCTATAACGCACATTAAAAGTCTCGTGATGAACAGATTGAAAAAATTATGAAATTCCTGACGGTCAAAATTAAGGTTATCATGCTGGCGGTTATCGCCCTCGGACTGGCCCTGGCGGTCATCGTTAACTTTACCGGTATCTGTCGCCTTGAAGCGGTGGTGCTGGACGGCCGGGAGGTCGACAACTGGCAGAAAAAATATCCCCTTGAAGTCGGTCATTCCGTTTTCAAACAACCCCTGGATGCACTCGCGGATAAACTTCTGGCCGGGAAAAATATCGGTCAGGTCGAAATTGACTATGTCCTGCCGGACAGGATTTCTATTACCACCAATAATTTCGAACCGGTTTGTTTTGCGGTAGATAAGGATAGCGGTCGCCTTTACGGGCTGGATGAAAAAGGCCGGGTGCTAAGGCTCGATAAAAAAATATCCGACTGGGAACATCCCTTTATGACCAACGTGACGGTTAAAAAACTGTTCGCTGAGTGTGATGATTATCGGGTCGGTCTCGTGGTTGCCCAGCTGGGAGAATTGCGCCGTCAACATCTTGACCTGTACCGTCTGGTCGATGAAATAGATTTTGAAGCCTCGCATTTTTTAATGGTGGCGGTGTCGGGCTTTCCTTTCCGGCTTAAAGTCACGGCGGAAGCGTTTCTGGAACAATTCAATGTTTTTATACGCTTTATGGAAAGTTACGAGGCTGGTTTGGACAGCACGTCGGTAGTGGATTTGCGTTTTGAGGATATGATAATTACGGTCAGGGAGAACAGCTGAAATGGCGGATGAAAACATCATCACCGCTCTTGATATCGGTACCACGCAGATTTCAGCGCTGGTGGGGGAAATGGACGAGCACGGGAGTATTTATGTCATCGGCTACGGCCAGGCTCCGGCTGAAGGACTACGCCGGGGAGTGGTGGTGAATATGGATAAAACAGTCAAGGCGATTCGTAAAGCCGTTGACGATGCCCAGCTCGTGTCCGGAGTGGAGATTGACCGCGTGACAGTCGGTATAGCCGGCGAACATATCCGCTCTATTAACAGTCACGGAGTGGTGGCGGTCGGCCGTTCCGATAACGAGATAACGTCGTCCGACGTGGAGCGGGCTATCGAAGCCGCCAAAACCGTGGCGATTCCCGTCGACCGGGAAATTATCCATGTCATTCCACAGGTTTTTTCGGTCGATGACCAGTCAGGTATCAAGGACCCGGTAGGGATGACCGGCGTCAGGTTGGAGGTCGAGGCACACATTGTCACCGCTTCGGTAACGTCCGCTAAAAATATCTACCGTGCCCTGGAGCGTTGCCGGCTGAATGTGGACCACATGGTTCTCGAAGCCCTGGCTCTGGCTGAAGTATTGCTGGATGAAAACGAGAAAGACATCGGCGTCATTACCCTCGATATCGGCGGCGATATAACCAATATCGCCATATTTTCCGAAGGCGCCATCAGGCATACGGCGGCGATCCCTCTGGGGGGTAAAAATGTCACCAATGATATTGCTATCGGTCTGCGGACCTCGGTGGAACAGGCCGAACAGTTGAAAATCAATTATGGTTCCGCCCTGGCGTCAATGGTTGACCCGGAAGAAATGATAACCGTGCAGGGTCTGGCCGGACGGCCGGACCGTGAAATATCGAGAAATGTCCTCGCCTTGATAATCGAACCCCGAATGGAAGAGATACTTTCTCTGGTGGTGCGGGAGCTTAAAAAGGAATTGCATGGCGACCTGTTCACAGCCGGGATGGTACTTACCGGAGGCGGCTCCCTGTTGCCGGGATGTCTGGAACTGGTCGAACAGATGGTTGAAATTCCAGTCCGTATCGGCCGTATCAGCGGTATTGAACATACCAGTGATGATTTAAACACCGTCCGTCATGCGCTTGCCCACGGTCTGCTGGTTTACGGTTTCAATCATGAACCGGTAAGCAGTCGCCGGGGGGGCGGTCTGGGACGGCTATTAAAAAGAATTGAAAATTGGATAACGAGACAATTTTAAAAATAAAGTTTAAGGAGGAACAGTTATGAGTGAAAACAAGCATCAGTTTAATTTCTCGCCTGATTATATCGGTTATGCTAATATCAAAGTAGTCGGTGTCGGGGGAGGCGGCGGGAATGCCATCAATCGCATGATTGCCTCGGACCTTAAGGGGGTGGAATTTATCGCCATCAACACCGATGCCCAGGTGCTTGACCAGAACCGGGCGGAGAAGAAAGTACAAATCGGGCGTATGATTACCAACGGCCTCGGCGCCGGCGCCAATCCTGAGGTCGGTCGCAAATCAATCGAGGAAAGTCGGCAGGAGGTATTGGAGATGCTTGGTCGTCCCAATCTGGTTTTCATTACAGCCGGCATGGGCGGCGGCACCGGCACCGGCGCGGCACCCGTACTGGCGGAAATCGCCCGGTCAACCGGGGCGCTGACAATTGCCATTGTCACCCGGCCTTTCCGTTTTGAAGGCATGAAGAGAATGCAAAAAGCCGACGAGGGACTGAAAGAGTTAAAAGCCAAGGTGGATACCTTAATTACCATCCCCAACGAACGTCTATTGGAAATTGTCGATAAGAAGACCACTCTGGTGCAGGCATTCGCCACGGCCGACGAAGTCCTCCACCAGGCTACCAAGGGAATATCCGATTTAATCACGATTCCCGGTCTTATCAACTGCGACTTTGCCGATGTCCGTACGGTCATGCAGGAAATGGGTGAAGCGCTAATGGGTACCGGTCACGGTGAAGGCGATGATAAGGCGGTCAACGCCGCCCGTGAAGCAATATCTTCGCCCCTCCTCGAAAATGTTTCCATCAGTGGCGCCAAGGGTGTCCTCATCAACGTTACCGGCGGTGAGGATATGACCCTGTTCGACGTCAACACGGCCACTTCTCTTATCTATGAGGAAGCCGGTTCGGAAGCCAACATTATTTTCGGTGCGGTTATCGACCCCACTATGACCAATAAAATGCGGGTCACCGTTATCGCCACCGGTTTCGGCCGGGATGAGCGTGCCGAGGTTAAACCGGTTGATGAAAAAATCGAAAACACCAAACCGGGGAAAGTCATTTCATTGTTCCCCGATGAGGTGCTTATAAGACCCAAGGCGAATGTTGTCGAAGCCTCGACGGCGGTCGCTTCGAGCAGTTATAAAAAAGCCGCCTCAGGCGGTTATTATCACGAAAGCGGGGAATCGCGAATTCACGGCAGCGGCAATGGTGAACGGCACCGGGTTCCGATTTTTACCGAAGCCGACCGCACCATCCCGGCTTATATAAGACGACTGGAAGATAATTGAGGGATTTTACAGAACTGACATAAAAAAGCTCACATTTTTCGTTCCTCCACAGTGCCGTCGGCCAAACTACCCTGCCGGCGGCATATTTTTATTAATATTATCATAATGTCGCCTTATGTTATGGGCAAAAAACCATAACTAATTTTCGAAAACATATACTTTGATATTATAATACATTGCAATACAGGTACTTACGATTATTGATACCATGGCACGAAGGTTGCATTTTGTCGGGTAAAGTTATCCTCTGGTTATTAAGTAAAGGAGGGCTGATGGGGATTGGCTTGAATTCAGTGTACGGTACGGGTATGAGTTTAATCAGCGTCAAGACTGCTTTTTCGACCATGCTCAGCTCAATGGAAAAATTATCATCGGGTTTAAGGATAAACAGGGCATCCGATGACCCGGCTGGTCTGGTTATATCAGAGAAGTTGCGAGCACAGATAGGCAGTCTTAATCAGGAGATAGAAAACCTGTCGGCTTCCATCAACCGATATGAAACGGCTTCCTCTACGGTAAGCAGTCTGCGTTCATACCTGACGGAGATTCGCGAGCTTGCCGTAGCCGCTTCTAATGATGGTTATCTCAGCGATGAAGCCCGGGATGCCCTGGCGGTCGCGGCTGAAAGTCTCGTGGAAACTTATAATGATACGTTAGCAAATGCTGAGTACAATGGTTCGCCGATGTTAGATGGTTCGGAAAGAGCTCTGGCGGAGGTGGCCGACATCGCGATTGAAAAGGTAGACTTCTCCAGCTCGGAAGCGGCTGCGGAAACGATTAGCACTATCGACCAGGCAATAAGTGACATCGACAGCGTTCAGATTGAACTGGCGGCTACTCAGAAAAATGACTTGGAGAGCCGGCTATCTTCCCTGGAAGTAACCCGAGAAAATTTGATAGCCGCGGAATCACAGATAAGGGATACCGATTATGCTCTGGAGGTATCAAATTTTATAGGGAGTATGATTAGAACCCAGGCGTCCCTGGCTATGCTGACTTACTCGGCCATATCAGGCGCCAGCGTTCTGCAACTTTTTAAAATATAGGTAACTACCTCCCCTGTTGCTATAGGACAGCCATTTACAGCCGCCGGGTTCTACTCCCTCCCGGCGGTTTTTTATTGTCGTCAGGCATAAAAAAAACCGCTTTTAAATGCGGTTTAATTTTTTATCGGATTTAATATATTAATCCGCTCAGGAAGCGGCGACAGGTCGGGTTTTTCTGTTTTTGACGTTTTTCAAAACCTTGCCAGCTTTAAGACAGGAAGTACAGACAGTAATCCTTTTGGGCACGCCGTTAACCAGAGCGCGGACTACCTGAAGGTTCGGATTCCAGCGCCTTTTGGTTATATTATGGGCATGAGATATATTGTTACCGTAAATCGGTTTCTTACCGCATATTTCACAATTTTTAGCCATTACTTGACATCAGCTCCTTTTCAAAAAAAGTAAGGTAATATATGGATTTTCTCGGAAAGCACAAGAAAAATCTTAAATATATTTTTCAGTTTTAATTTATCCCGGTCTAAGTGTTTCCCTCAAGGATATTTAAAATAAACACTTTTTGAATATTTTTTTGCGGGTTTGACTAACTCATTTGTTTAAATTATAATGGCTTTTTATGTGTGAATAGAGTCGCCCCCGTTTTTAATTTTTGGAGTATAAATGCTTGATTTGAGATTGATAAGAGAAAATCCCGAGCTGGTCAAAAAAGCCGCCGAACGGAAAAATGAAAAGAAATGTCGTGTCGATTTAATCATTGAAATGGATAATCAGCGCCGGGAGATTATTAGGGAAGTAGAGCAATTAAAAAGTGAACGCAACCGGGTTACTTCGGAAATTGCCCGCAAGAAAAAAACCGGTGAGCCGGCAGATGATATTATCGAAGCCATGCGGCGGCTGGGTGATAAAATTCAGGAACTGGATAATCGGTTGAGGGAAGTAGATGTTGAATTAAATAAGGAACTGGCCTGGGTGCCGAATATCCCCCATGAATCGGTGCCGGTCGGAGCGGATGAAACCGCCAATATTATCGTGCGTAAATGGGGGGAGATAAAAAAGCCCGGCTTTAAGGTTTTACCGCACTGGGAAATAGGTGAGAAGCTGAATCTCATGGACCTTTCCGCCGCCGTCCGTATTTCCGGTTCGGGATTTTATCTATTAAAAGGTGCCGGCGCCCGCCTTCAGCGAGCTTTGATAAACTATATGCTGGATATGCACCAAGCTGATGGTTTTACGGAAATCTGTGCACCGTTTATTGTCAGTGCCGAGGCCATGTTCGGAACCGCCCAGTTACCCAAAATGGATGATGATATGTACAAAACTGAAGGAGACGGGCTTTACCTGGTGCCCACCGGCGAGGTACCTTTCACCAATATTTACCGTCAGGAAATCATCAGCCATGAGATTCTCCCTCTGTATATCGTCGGCTATACACCGTGTTTTCGCCGCGAAGCCGGGGCGGCCGGTAAAGATACCCGTGGCATGCTTCGGGTACATCAGTTTGATAAAGTCGAACTGGTTAAAATCGTCAGGCCGGAAAACTCTTATGAGGAATTCGAAAACCTCGTAAAACAGGCTGAAAAAGTTATCCAGGGTCTGAGTATTCCATACCGGGTCAGTCTGCTGTCCACCGGCGATATGACTTTTGCCTCTCGCAAAACCTACGACATAGAAATATGGTCGGCCGGGGTGGCCAAGTATCTTGAGATTTCTTCCATTTCCACTTTTGAGGATTTCCAGGCTCGGCGGATGAACTGCCGTTTTCGTGACGAGGAAAAGAAAGTCCGCTTTGTCCATACCATGAACGGTTCCGGGGTGGCGTTGGCCCGACTTATCCCGGCTATCCTCGAAAATTATCAAAATGAGGACGGCACCATTACAATTCCCGAGGTGCTCAGGCCTTACCTGAAAGGGGAGACAAAAATAGGTTAATGACGGCATTGAGAAGTTATAAATGGCGTCTGTCGGATTTGTATGTCGGCAAATCCACCTTCCTGAAATTTTTCCTGCTGTTCGGGATTGTCGTTATTGCGGTGGTTTTTATCTGGTACACTTTCAATGTTATTGACCATCTTCAGGAAGATACCCGTGCCCAGGTGGAGAAATACGTCCAGCTCTGGCAACTGGCCGCCAATTCTCCGACCACCGGCAGTGAACTTCAGTTTATTTTCAATGAAATTATAGTCAAAGCAACTTTCCCGATTATTGTTCTCGATGACCGTAAGGAACCTCTTTACTGGCGCAATATTAAGGGTATTACCGCCGATGATACCACCCACAGCACGCGTTTAAAACTGAAAGAAATCGTCGGGCAGATGCAGAAGAATAACGGGGAATATCCTCTTTATTTCGGTGAAGGATATGTCAACTATTTTTATTATGGGGACTCGGAAGTCATCAACCAGTTGAAGATGATGCCCTTCATAGAGATAGGGATTGTCCTGGCTTTCATGCTGGTGGGCATAATCGGTTTTCAAAATATCCGCCGCAGTGAAGAACGGCATATCTGGGTGGGTATGGCCAAGGAGACTGCGCATCAACTGGGAACGCCGATATCGTCTTTGATGGGCTGGCTGGAAATGCTTGAAGCAGAAAAAAAACCCACTGCAAGCGTCGATAATAAGCCATCCGCCCTTGGCGAGACCATGGAAAATATGCAGGTGGATATTGCCCGGCTTCAGAAAGTAGCCAAACGCTTCAGCATGATTGGCTCTATCCCGGAACTCGAAATAGCGGATTTGAACCGGGTGGTGGAGGAAGTAATTGTATATTACCGACGACGTCTGCCGTTCCAGGGTAAGGGTATCCAGATAAATTTCACGCCGGGAGAGATTCCCCAGGTGCCGTTGAATCCCGAGCTTTTCAGCTGGGTTCTGGAAAATATGGTAAAAAACAGTCTTGAGGCGGTGGATTCCAAAGCCGGCCGTATTGAAATCGCCACCGGTCTTTCTTATGATAAAAAGGGGGTGGTGATTGAACTAAAAGATAACGGCCGGGGTATAAGCAATGCCGCGGCTCGTAAAATCTTTCGGGCCGGTTTTACCACCAAGAAAAGGGGCTGGGGTCTTGGGCTGACTTTGGTAAAACGAATTGTCGAAGAATATCATGTCGGTCGAGTCTGGTTGAAAATGTCGCGTCCCGGGGAAACGATTTTTGAAATAATTCTACCAGTGGAGAAAAAAAGATAAGGACTGAAATGGCACCAAATACCGTAAGAAAAAAAATTCTCTGGGTTGATGATGAAATCGACTCCCTCAAACCGCATATTTTGTTTCTGCAAAAAAAAGGTTTTGAAGTGACCGGGGTTATGTCGGGTGATGATGCTGTCGAAGCCGTGGGAAAGGATGTTTTCGACCTGGTTTTACTCGATGAGATGATGCCCGGTAAAGACGGCCTGACGACTCTGGAGGAAATAAAAGACCTCCGTCCTCACCTTCCGGTCGTAATGGTAACCAAGTCGGAAGAGGAAAGCCTGATGGATGAAGCTATCGGGCAGAAGATTGACGACTACCTGGTCAAGCCCGTTATCCCGTCCCAGATTCTTCTGGTTATCAAACGGATACTCGACGCCAAGAAAATTATCGGTTCATCCCTGATGAAACGGTATATATCTGAAATCAACCGGTTTAATCAGAAATTGTACGGAGACCTGACACCGGAGGACTGGCATGAAGCCGCCCGGATTATTGCCTCCTGGGATCTGGACCTTGATGAAAGCAATGACGAAGGTCTTTTCCAGACGCATGAGGGCACCAAGAAGGAATGGAATAATGAATTTACCAAGTATATCGAGAAGGAATATACTCGGTGGCTTTTTTCCGATCATCGTCCGGTACTTTCTCCTGATGTGACCGGACGCTATATAATCCCGCTTTTAAAAGAGAGGAAAAAGGTATTGTTCGTGGTGGTGGATTGTATGCGACTTGACCAGTGGATGATGGTCGAGCCGCTTCTGGCGGAATTTTACAACATCCAGCGGCATTACTATTTTTCAATCCTGCCCAGCGCTACGCCTTTTGCCAGGAATGCTCTTTTTGCCGGCAAATTTCCGGAGGATATCAATAAAAGCTACCCTGATAATTACAGGGTTCAGGACGAAGGTTCACTGAATCGCTATGAAGATAAATTCTTTGAAGACTGTTTGACAGCCCAGGGCGTGAAACTGTCGGGTCAGTTAAAATATGTGAAAATATTCAATAATACCGAAGGGGAAGAGCTGACTAAGCGGGTGGCTGATTATTTTGAAGGCCCGATAGTTACTTTTGTATTTAACTTTTTGGATATTCTGGCTCATGGCCGTTCCAATAACGTTATTCTCAAAGAAGTAGCCGGTACCGAAGCTGCTTTCCGGTCACTTATGAAAAGCTGGTTTATTCATTCTCCACTTTTTGCCGTATTGAAAGCTTTCGCCGAGAGAGATTTTACCGTTGTTATCACCTCCGACCATGGTTCGGTGCTGTGTAAACAGGGTACCGTCGCCTATGGTCGTAAATCGACTTCGACCAATCTTCGCTACAAATACGGCGACAATCTAAATTCCGACCCGAAAGAATCGGTTTTGATTAAAAAACCTCAACTGTGGCGGTTGCCTTCTTTTACAATAGCCACTACCTATATTATCGCCAAGGGAGATTTTTATTTTGTATATCCCAATAATTACAATGAAATGGTTCGTCAGTTTATGAATTCATTTCAGCACGGCGGGATATCCCTCGAGGAAATGGTAGTACCCCTGGCGGTCTTAAACCCGAAGAAATAGAAGTGAAAGTCTTAAGTATAACATCTTATTCCGAAGAACAGACGTTGGCGCTGGCGGCCAGGCTGGCTGGTTCTTTTAAAAAAGGCGATGTCATCTCTTTAAATGGTGAGCTTGGTTCAGGTAAAACCGTCTTTGTGCGGGGCCTGGCCAGGGCGCTTAATATAAAGGAAGATGACATCAGCTCGCCTTCCTTCACCTTTGTCAACGAATATCCCGGTGCGATGCCTGTTTATCATTTCGACCTTTACCGCCTCGAAAATCCGTCCGACCTCTATGAAATCGGCTGGGATGATTATCTGGGACGGGACGGTCTGCTGGTAGTGGAGTGGGGCGATAAAGCCGAAGGGATGTTGCCCCCACGTTATTACCGGATTGATTTTATTATATTAAGCGAAAATGAACGGGAAATTAATATTAGTCTGGTGGAAACATGACCGCTCACCTTTATCAGAATCTCCTGGCCATTGATACTTCAAGCCTGTCTCTGAAACTGGGGCTGGCTTTCGGCAACGACCGACTGGTAAAGTCGGAAGAGATGATGGATAAATCTCACGGCCAGGTTATCATCAAAAAGATTAACGAACTTTTCAGCTCGGCTGGTCTTAAGGTCGAACAGCTTGAAGCCATCATTATCTCGACCGGGCCGGGTTCATTTACGGGCTTGCGTATCGGACTGGCGGTTGCCAAAGGAATGGCGGTAGCGCTTGATATCCCGGTCGTGGATATCAACCTTTTTGAACTGGCGGCTTATAAACTTCAACAGGAAACCCAACCGGTAAAGGTTTTTGTCCCTTTCAAAAAAGGAGAATTTTTTATGACGGAAATTGTCGGAGGGAAGTTCTCCGTAGAGAAAATTGCTGTTGTTACGACAGTTTCATTTTCGGAAAAAGCGGGCACGAATGCTGTGGCCGGTGTTAATATCAATATGGCGGAGCTTTTCCCTGAGGCGAAATTTCTGCCTCTTTCAGGGCGGATTGAATTTGACGCCGCCGACCTGATATATCTGGGTAAATCCAAACTGGCTGAGAACCAGAGGGCTGACCTGGCGAAGCTGGAACCTTTGTACCTTTTAAAATCGCAAGCGGAGATAAAATTTGAAAAGCTTGGGAAAAAGGAATAAACTCACCATTACTCTTCGGGAAATGATGACGGCTGATATTACGGAAATCTCGAATCTGGAGCGGAAAATATTTCCCGACCCCTGGCCGGAGTCCTCTTTCCATGAGATTCTCGAAGATAAGGACTGGTACACCCTGGTTGCAGAATATCAGGGTAAAATTATCGGCTATGCCTGTTATGTGATTATCCTTGATGAGGTTCACCTGGCCAATATTGCCGTGGACGCCGCCTATCGCAGAAAATCTGTTGCTAAACAACTTTTGGAATATATCTTAAGAGTCGTAAAAGAAAAGAGATGCACGATTATTTTGCTTGAGGTCCGGGTTTCTAATCATGAAGCCAGGACTTTTTATGAACGCTTTGGATTTAAGGAACTGTATCGTCGCTCCAGGTACTACCGTAACCCGGTCGAAGATGCTCTGGTGATGGTATTATCTCTGGTCATCGACGAGTGAAATATGGCCTGGTTCAGAAAAGAAAAAAGCGGTTTAACCCCCCAGGAAAAGAAAAATATACCTGAAGGTTTGTGGACCAAGTGTTCTTCCTGTGGCGAAATTGTCTATAGTAAAAAAATGGAAGAGCTCTTCTGGGTTTGTCCTAATTGTAATTTCCATTTTAAAATATCCAGTCAGAAATATATAAATATCCTTCTGGACGACGGCCGGCTGGATGAGTATGACCGTAATCTTGTCTCCGTGGACCCGTTGAAATTCAAGGATTCGAAAAAATATCCGGACCGAATCAAAGCCGCTCAGGAAAAATCCCAGTCCAATGATGCCGTTATCGCCGGCATGGGCAAGATGGGCGGGATGGAGATTTCTTTTGCCATCATGGATTTTGGTTTTATCGGTGGTTCCATGGGTTCGGTGGTGGGTGAGATGATTGCCCGGGCCATTGAAAGAGCTATCGATCGCAAGGTTCCGCTGGTAATTGTTTCTTGTTCGGGGGGAGCGCGGATGCAGGAAGGAATACTCTCGTTAATGCAGATGGCCAAAACTTCGGGCCTCCTAGATCGGAAGAGCGTCGTGTAGGGAAAGAGTGTAGG